>CAYOVN010000325.1:0-2502 GCA_964407425.1 uncultured Gemmatimonadaceae bacterium | reverse complement strand
CATCACTTGGCATACTCATGGTGGCGACAACGGGCATCTGGTTCTGGAATGGGGCAGCACCAGGGTGGAGATCGAGGCCAAACTGCTGGAGCATGTCCACTAGGACTCGACCACTCTGAGATTCTCGAGCTCCTGGGGCCTCTGCGTGCCCCAGGGGCTCGAAAACTTTTTCACAAGAAGTGATCCGCCGTGGCTCTGATCAGCTGTCAAAACCTCCACGCTCTTTTTGGGGAGCGCCCCTTATTGGATGGGGCGAACCTCATGATCGAAGAGGGCGAGCGGATCGGATTCGTAGGTCGAAACGGGGAGGGAAAGTCCACCCTCCTGGATATTCTGGCTGGGACCCTCGAACCGGATGATGGCCTCATTGTCAGGTCTCCGGGTCTCCGGGTGGCCGTTCTCCCACAGCAGGTTCCGAGCGGGCTTGGGGGGTCCGTCGAGGCTTTGATGGGTTCGGAAACCCAGAACGATCCGGATGCCCCCCAACGAATCAAACGCCTCTGTTCCATTCTTCGGCTCACCGGAGACCAGCCTTTCTCCTCCCTCTCTGGTGGACAGAAACGTCGAGCCCTGCTCGGACGTGCCCTGGCCGCGGATCCCGACCTCCTCCTTCTGGACGAGCCTACGAATCATCTGGATCTGGACGGTATCCGATGGCTGGAGGATTTCCTGTCCCGTTTCCGGAAGAGCCTGCTCTTTGTCACACATGACCGGGCATTTCTGCAAAGATTGGCCGGGCGGATCATCGAACTGGATCGTGGCCGCCTGACCTCATGGGATTGTGACTACCCCACCTACCTCCGCCGGAAGGAGGGCCTCCTGGCGAACGAAGAAAAGGAATGGGCCCTCTTTGATAAGAACCTGGCGAAGGAGGAGGAGTGGATTCGCCAGGGCATCAAAGCCCGCCGGACTCGAAACGAGGGCCGGGTCCGGGCCCTGAAGGAGCTTAGGGCTCAGAGGGCCCAGCGCCGGGAGAGGGTTGGTCAGGTTCGGATGACCATTCAGGAGTCTGAGCGTTCCGGGGCTCGGGTCGTGGAAACGAAGGGGTTGGAGTTCGGCTACGACGAGAGTTCAGTTGTGAAGGATCTGTCCGCCGTCATCTACCGTGGGGACAAGCTCGGGATCATCGGGCCCAACGGGTGTGGAAAAACCACGCTCCTGAAACTCCTTCTCGGCACGCTGAAACCCCGTTTCGGGACCGTGAAGCACGGGATTTCCCTGGAAATCTCCCACTTCGACCAACACCGGGAGACGTTGGACGAAAACAGGACCGTAGCCCAGAACGTGGAGCAGGGAAGCGACTTCCTCATGGTGGACGGGAACAAGAGACATGTCCTGAGCTATCTCCAGGATTTTCTCTTTTCCCCGGAGCGGGCCAAGGAACCGGTGAAGTCCCTTTCGGGTGGGGAACGGAACCGGCTCCTGCTGGCCCGCCTGTTCGTCCGCCCCGCCAATGTTCTCGTTTTGGACGAGCCCACCAACGACCTGGATACGGAAACCCTGGAGCTACTGGAAGCCCGGCTTCTGGACTTCAAAGGCACCGTCCTGGTGGTAAGCCATGACCGGAACTTCCTGGACAACCTCTGCACCAGCACCCTGGTCTTCGAAGGTGATGGGGCGGTAAAAGAGTATGTGGGCGGCTACTCCGACTGGCAGCGCACCATCAAGGCCCAGGCGGAGAAACAGGCCCCAGTTGGGCAGAAGAAGGGGAATGAGAAGAAGAACTGGAAGAAGTCCACCCCTTCGGGCATGGCGGAGGCGGATGGAGCCCCCCGCAAGCTGAGCTATGCCGAGAGGAGGGAATGGGAGAGCCTCCCCGGGAAAATCGAAGGCCTGGAGGAGGAACTCGAGTCCCTCCATGAGGAGATGGCCGATCCGGGCTTCTTCAAGGGGGAACCAGGAGCCATCAAGGAGGCCACTTCCCGATCCGAACGGCTGGCCCGGGAGGTGGAGGTTGGCTTCGAGCGGTGGGCTGAGCTGGACGAGTTTGCCTGATCTGCGAGTGGGCTGAGCTGAGGGTGGACCACCGGTGGTCGGTCCCTTTGTGGCTGGCCCATCGGTCGCTGGTCCGTCGGTGGCTGGCGCCGGCGGTGGTTGGCCTGTCGGTGGTCGGTTCCTCGGTGGTCGGCCCATCGGTCGTTGGTCCGTCGGTGGCCGGTTCCTCGGTGGTCGGCCACCCCTCCGCCTTCCCGCTGACGCCAAATCCCCAAAATGTCACATGGTCGGTCTCAGTTCCGGATTGACGGCCCCTGAGGCGGTCAATTCCCCATTGAATATCGGGGCGCCGGTTCCCTGGGGATTTGACGGCCCCTAAGGCGGTCAATTCCCCAGGGAACGATAGGAAGCGACAATTTGGGGATTTCACGTCAGCCTGGGCCGTACATCAGGGCTGGGCCTCGGGACTGTGGGTCGGGACCGGGCCTCAAGCCGAAGCCCGCCTCGCTCCGCGCCTCCGCCCACCCCCGCAGGACTCCGCGCCTCAGCCCGCCCGCCTCGCCCCCC
>CAYOVN010000324.1:0-2532 GCA_964407425.1 uncultured Gemmatimonadaceae bacterium | reverse complement strand
TCGGCCAGGTTGGCACTTGGAGTGCTCCGTAATGAGCATCGCCGAGCTGGGAGAGACTCTGGACATCCATCTCGGGGGAGAGGATCTCATCTTTCCCCACCACGAGGATGAGATCGCCCAGTCCGAGGGGGTGACAGGCAAAACCTTCGTTCGGTATTGGGTCCATGTGAAGCACCTCCGCCTGGAGGGGCAGAAGATGTCCAAATCCATTGGGAACACGGTTTCGGTTGGGGACCTGCTTTCCCGTGGTTTTGAGGCAGCCGCCATCCGCCACCAACTCCTCACAGCTCAATACAGAAAAGAGCTCAACTTCACCATGGAGGGCCTGGAGGGGTCCACCCGGGCCATTCAACGGCTGGTGGACTTTGAAGCCCGGCTCCTTCAAGCCCCTGTATCCGATGATGCTTCCGGTACACGGATTCCCGAGATCGCCCGGACTGGCATGGAGCGGTTCCGGGAAGCCATGGACGACGACCTGAACTCAGCTGAAGCCTTGGCTGCCATCTTCGTGTTCCTGAACGAGGTCAATGCCGAGCTGGACCAGGTAGGGGGGCCGATTCCTCAGGGCGACCGGGATGCCGGGGCGGAAACACTTCAGAGGATGGACCAGGTCCTCGGCCTTCTGGAATTGACGCGGAGTTCCAGGGCAGTGGATGACACCACGGAAGAATGGATCGAGGAGCAGATCCGTCTGCGGAAGGAAGCTCGGGATTCCAGAGATTTTGCTGCGGCCGACTCAATCAGGGATGCCCTTGCCGACCGAGGGGTGGTCCTCGAGGATTCAGCCGAGGGAACCCGCTGGAAGATCGTGAAGTAGGGGAGCAGGACCCGGGGGCGTCACCCCGACCCAAAGTCCTCGACCCGACCCAAAGTCCTCGACCCGACCCAAAGTCCTCAATCCGACCTATAGGCGTTCAAGAGATCCAGGAACGCCGACCCGTATCGTTTCAACTTGGCAGGACCGATCCCCGGAACCTCGAGCATCTCCTCGCTGGTGGATGGCCTACGAATGGCCAACTCCCAAAGGACCTTGTCGCTGAACACGATATATGCTGGGACTCGCTGGGCGTCGGCGAGTTCTTTGCGAAGGGACCGGAGGGTTTCGAACAATGCCTCGTCGTGGGTATCGGGGTCGGCCGACCCGTCCCTCGAAGGCCCGGCTTCCGCCTGACCCATGCCTGAATCCCCGGGGCCGGAATCCCCGGAGCCGGTCAGCTCCAAACCCCTGCTGTCGGGTGTGGCTCGGCGAGCCCTCTTCCGGGGGCGCGCCTTCTTATGTTTTACGGTTCCCTTCGCCTCTTTCGCCAAATCCTCAACGGTCACCCCCGTGCACACGTCGCAAGAGCCCCCGCAGCCGTCCATTCCCTCATCGAAATGATGGAGGATCGATTGGTGCCTGCACCGACCGGACTCCAGGAGGTTGAAGAGGGAGACAGTAGACTGGCGTTTGGCGTGCCATACATCCGGGTCCTCGATGTCCGAGAGGAACCGCTCATGCATTTTCACGTCGGCCCAGGAATAGAACAGGATGCAGTCGCTATCCACCCCGTCACGTCCAGCTCTTCCCATTTCCTGATACCATGACTCAACGTCTTTGGGCATGTCCCGGTGGATCACGAACCGGACGTTCGATTTGTCGATGCCCATCCCGAAGGCGATGGTGGCCACGATGACATCGATGTCGTCACGCTGGAACGCCTCCTGTGCGGCGTGTCGGTCCTGATCGGGGAGGCCCGCGTGGTACGGAAGTGCCCGAACGCCGTTGTGTTTCAGGAAGTTCGCCGTCTGCTCCACGCCCTTCCTGCTGAGGCAGTAGACGATGCCGCTGTCTCCGGAGCGTCTGCGAATGAGGGAGAGGATCTCCTCCCTGGTGTTGCCCGTGCCCTTCTTTCGGCACCGGACCAGGAGGTTCTGACGGAAGAAGGAGCCTTTGAATCCCGCTGGTTTCCTCATCCCGAGCTGGCCGATGATGTCTCGGGCCACCGACCGAGTCGCGGTGGCGGTCAGAGCAAGCACCGGTACCTCGATGCCCTCCCTCAGGCCCCTGAGCCGCCGATAGGAAGGTCGGAAATCGTGACCCCATTGGCTGATGCAGTGGGCTTCATCGACCACCAGAAGGGAAACGGGGCAGCCCTCGATGAAATCCCGCAGGCGACCGTCCAGGGCCTCCGGGGCCAGGTAGACCAGCTCATACTCACCGTTCTGGAAGGCGGCCAAACGGCGCTGGCGCTCCCCAGGGTCCAAGGTGGAATTGATCTCGGCCGCTCGGAAACCAAGGTCCAGAAGAGCGTCCACCTGGTCCTTCATCAAACTGATGAGTGGGGAGAGGACCAGGACCGTGCCCTCCAGGATGCGGGCCGGAAGCTGGTAAGTCAGCGACTTCCCGCCGCCGGTGGGTAGGACCGCAATACAGTCCCGGCCGGCAAGGACTTCTTGGATCACTTCGGCCTGGCCAGGGAGGAAGGTGTCGAAGCCGAAAACATCACGGAGGATGGCGGTGGGGGTTGAGGGCTTTTGCATGGCTGGGAAGCT
>CAYOVN010000323.1:0-2534 GCA_964407425.1 uncultured Gemmatimonadaceae bacterium | reverse complement strand
GTACATCAGGAAACCACGACAACCGGACGTATGAGGACGACTGGGGTGAGAAGTGGCAGGGGCTTCTCGAGACCTATGAGGACGGAACCACCAGCTACGACAACCAGGCCAACCAGCTCGTCGCCGGGAACCTGAAAGGCAAGCTATTCCTCGTCCATGGATCCATGGATTCCAACGTACCGCCCAACAATACCATGGTCGTGGCGGACGCTTTGATTGCCGCAAACAAGGATTTCGATCTCCTCCTCCTTCCCAACCGGGGTCACGGAACGGGTGAGCCCTATATGATGCGGCGCCGATGGGATTACTTCGTGGAGCACCTTCTGGGAGCCGAGCCTCCCAAGGAATTCACGTTCGGAGGACGTTAGGGCCCAGCCCCTCTCCGATAGCCGGAGTCGCCTCCTACTTTGGCGATAACTCCTGGAAGGGCGATCCGAAGGGCTTAGCGACCCCTCCGGAATCCGGCCTTCTCTTTGGCCTCCACCACCCAGGCTCGGGCCTGGTCGTGGTGGCTGGCCCAGGCTTGCCAGGTTTCCCGAGCCCACTCCTTCACCCGGCTGACATGCTCTGCCGAGTCCGGGGCAGCGTGGATATGGCCGATGTTCACACCTCCCCTTTCCCCACAACCTCCTGGAAAAGGGCATTGCATCCGTCTTCCCCTCCGACCCCCTCCGCTCCGCAATGGGGACAGGGTTCCAGGACCCCGGATACAGACGGTTCCATTTCGTTCTTCATACGAACTCGGAAAGGTGGCCAAGGCCGACCTTCTCCAGGATAGGCGGAAACCGCGGGTCTTCCTGAATTCGAAATGCCCTGGGAGTGTGGATGAGATAAACCAGGTTGCTGTCTCGCTCCTCCACCCCCCGATCCAGAGAGGCAAACGCCTCGTCCAGGCGGCCCAACCCCGCATACGCTACGGCCATCCAAAAACCGGGGACGGATTTTTGCGCATGTCTTCCCTCGAGCTCCTCCAGCACAGCGGTGGCCCGCTCTCTGGCCCCCTGAAGGCCGTAGAACCCGCACAACATTCCCAAGAACGCATTGGGCCGACCACCCAGCCTCACCGCAGTCTCCATGTGTGACACACCCTCATCGACCCTACCCATGCGAACCAGGGTGTCGGCCATGCTCAGGTGAGGAAGCGGATTGTCAGGAGTATCCGAAAGCTCTTCCAGAAGCAGTCGTTCGGCCTCCTCGAGATTCCCGAAGAGGTAGTGGACCGTCGCCAATCGCCCCCTAACCCTGGTATCCAGGGGGCTCAACCGTTGAGCCCTCCCATTGGCAGCTACCGCCTCTTCGAAATCATGCTCCACATAAGTCCAGTAGAACTCCATCCACAGATGGGCCTCGACGAAGTTCGGATTCAATTCGATAGCCCGGTCGAAGCCCCCTTTGGCCCCGGCGAAGTCCCAATCCCAATACATGAGGGAGAGGGCACGGGCCAGGTGAGCCTCCGGGAGTCGGGCATCCAAGGTTATGGCTTTGAGGGCCACCTCCGCCGCCCTGGGCATGATCTCCTGGGTCGGTCGCTCCGAAAACCCAATAGATTGCAGGGTCAGGGCTTCGGCCAGGCCGGCGAGGGCCGGGGCAAATCGATCATCCAGCTGGATGGCCAGCTCGAAATGACGAATGGCCTCAGAGATGGAGTCCGGCTCAAACTTGGCCAGCTGGTACCGCCCCTTCAGGAATGAGTCGTAGGCCGAGAGCTCGGTGGTGGCAATGGACGGAGCAGTTCCCTCCTGTTCATCATCCAACAGCCCCTCGACGACGCACCCTGCAATCTCCTCCTGGATCCGGAATACGTCTCCCAGCTCCCGGTCGAACTGGTCGGACCAGAGATGGAAGCCGTCCCGTGTATCAATGAGCTGGGCGGTGATGCGGAGCGCTTGATCGGACCGCCGCACACTTCCTTCGATCACATGAGATACGTTGAGGGCCTGTCCGATTTCCCGGATATCCCTTCGCTCGCCTTTGAATGCGAACGCACTGGTGCGGGCCGCCACCCGTAGGCCCTTCTGCCTCGCGAGGGCGTTGGTCAGTTCCTCGGTAATCCCGTCGGCAAAGTAGTCCCCCTCCGGATCGGAGCTGAAGCTCTCGAAAGGGAGCACGGCGATGGACCGCTCTGAGTCGGCCTGTGTTACGGGAGCTTTGTCCTGGTCCTCTTCAGGTGGAGGGCTCTCAGGCTTAATCTCGAAGGCCCAGGCGAGAACGAGAGCGATGGGAAAGCCGAGGAGAACAATGACAGCGGCCGCCCGTGCCCATAGAGTGGGCAGTTCCATGAGGCTGAACAGCCAATCGGCACCCTGGGCCACACCGAGACCCACAGCCACGTAGACAACCGCGACGTGGTAGACCTTCCGACGACGAAGCTCGGAGAGAAGGTGACGAATCCGGTTTGCCATTAACCTCTCATCTTCCAGCCAACACTCGCCTCATCACCCGGACCCATAACGTCCACCCGCGCCGAACCCAGTCCCCCTCGGACCGACTCCGCCTTGTCGAGAGCGTCCTCCAGGAGCGCGTCGTGAAGGGGC
>CAYOVN010000322.1:0-2563 GCA_964407425.1 uncultured Gemmatimonadaceae bacterium | reverse complement strand
AGCGCTTACTCCTCACCCACATTTCGGCCCGATACTCCGAAGACCCCGGGCCCCTCATCGAGGAAGGCAAAACATATTTTCCCCGAACGGGGGTGGCTCACGACGGGATGACCGTTGAAATCGGATACCGGCAGGACCTCGGAGCCGAAGAGGAAGCTGGTGAGGATGGGCCGCAGAACTCAGCGGAAGCCGGTCCCTGAGTTGTGACTTCCGGGGAGAGAAGCATCCTGGGAACGCCTCAACCCTTCAAGAGGGTCGGAATTGTGGGACTCGGCCTTATGGGAGGATCGTTGGCCCGAGGGCTGAAGGCCGGCCCCCATCCCCCCCGTGTGACGGCCCTGTCGTTGGAGCCCGAGGAGTTGGAGGCAGCCCTGGCCTCCAACATCATCGACGAGGGTTTCTCGCGACCCGAGGGTTTCTTCCGACCTCTGGACCTGGTCGTCTACTGCACGCCCCTCCTGGCCACCATCACCCTTCTTGCAGAGCATCGGGACTTCCTGAATGACGAAGTCCTCCTGACCGATGTGGTGAGCCTGAAGGTTCCCGTGATGGAACAGGCCCGTAAGCTTGGTCTCGAGACTCGTTTTGTGGGGAGCCACCCCATGGCAGGAGGGGAGGGAACAGGGTTTTCCTCTTCCCGGGATGGTTTATACGAAGGATCCAGGGTCTGGCTGGTGGGGGAAGGGGCCCCGCCGGACCGGGTGACCCGGATCGAGGATTTTTGGCAAGCCCTCGGAGGGAAAACCCGGGGCATCTCAGCGGAAGACCATGACGCCCTCATGGCCTGGGTCAGCCACCTGCCCCAACTCACCTCCAGCGCTCTCGCCTTGACGCTCCAGCGAGCAGGGTACGAGCGGGAGGTCCTGGGCCCCGGGGGAAGGGACATGACCCGGTTGGCCGGGAGCAATCCCGAGATGTGGAGTGATCTCTTGAAATTCGCCCCCGCCGACCTTCCGGAGGCTCTAAGGGCGGTTGAAGAAACCCTTTCGAAGCTTCGACTCCAACTTGTGGCAGGAGAGGGAGAGAAGATCGCCGAGGAGTTGGAGCGAACCAGGATCTGGTCAACGGAGGAAGAATGGAGTTGAGGGTCCCGGGAGACAAATCGGTCTCCCAGCGTGCGCTGATATTCGCCTCCCTGGCAGAAGGCACCAGCAGGGTGCGGGGCATTCTCTGTGGAGGGGACCCCGCCTCCACTGCCGATGCTCTCCGGGGCCTGGGCGTAACCATTCCTGAGCTCGGCCCTGAAATCTCCATTCAGGGAATGGGTCTGAGAGGGCTCAAGACCCCTACGGGGCCCCTGGACCTCGGAAATAGCGGGACCGGAGCCCGGCTCCTTTTGGGGGTTCTGGCCGGCCAGCCCCTGGAAGCCATTTTGACCGGGGATGAATCCCTTCGGTCACGCCCCATGGCCAGGGTCACAGACCCTCTTTCCGCCATGGGTGGGACGTTCCGGGCCATGGAAAGTCCGGGGCGCCTGCCTATACACGTGACCGGGGGACCACTGAAGCCCTTTTCCTACGAACTGCCGGTAGCAAGCGCCCAGCTCAAAAGCTCCCTTCTCCTGGCGGGGCTGGTAGGGGGGGTCGACGTTCGCCTTGTGGAACCGGGAAGGTCCCGGGATCACACGGAACGGGTTCTGGGAGGTATGGGTGTCCCGGTACTCAGCGGTCCTCGAGAGGGTGGGTGGGGAGTCGAACTCATCGGGGCTCCAGCGAAACTTCCGCCCCTGGATCTCCAGGTGCCCGGCGACTTTTCCTCGGCCGCATTTTTCGTTCTTCTTGGCCTCCTTCAGAGTGGGTCGGAGCCGCTGCTTCTGAAGGGTGTCGGACTGAACAAGACAAGGACCGGAATGCTCCCGGTTCTGGCCAGGATGGGTGGACGGTTCACCATTCATGAAGGGCCGGGGCCGGAGGAGGGTGAGGCATTGGGGGACATCCTCGTGGAGCCGTCCCAGCTGTCGGGCTGCGAAATCGGTGGCTCGGACATCCCCGCCCTCATCGACGAAGTCCCGATCTTGGCCATTGGTGCCTCCAGGGCCCAGGGCCTTACCCGCATTACCGGGGCTAAAGAGCTCAGGGTGAAGGAAACCGACCGGATCAGGGCAATGGTGCAGAACCTGAGGGCCGTAGGGGTAGAGGCGGAGGAGTTGGACGACGGAATGGAGATCGAAGGCAGCGATGGCCCTCTTTCCGGGAGAGTGGACAGCTTCGGAGATCACCGAATCGCCATGGCCTTCGGGATCCTGAATGCCCTCCCGGGCAACAACATCCATATCGAGGGACAGGATGTAGCCGGGGTGAGTTTCCCTGGCTTCTGGTCCCTTCTGGACAGTTTCAGCAAAAGAGGGGGAAACAGCTAATGAGGCAGGCACCGGTCATCACCCTGGATGGCCCGGCAGGATCGGGAAAATCCACGACGGCCCGAGAAGTGGCCCGGAGGCTGGGATTTCGCCATCTCGATTCAGGGGCCCTCTATCGAGCCCTCACGGTCGCCCTCCTCTCAGCAGGCATCCCGGAAGAAGAGTGGCCCGGCCTGCCTAAGGAGGCCTTCGATCGGTTTCGGA
>CAYOVN010000321.1:0-2585 GCA_964407425.1 uncultured Gemmatimonadaceae bacterium | reverse complement strand
TACCGATCATTGGACACCTCCGCCTCCGCCTCCACCTCCGCCTCCACCACCCCCACCTCTACCACGGAGGGGTACCACGGTCCTGCTCCCTTGCTGCATCGCCTGGAGCGCCGCCTGAAACCGCTGTTGAAGAGCGGCCTGATCCTGGGCGGCGTTTGTGTTCCGGCCGCGGGTGCTGGTGGTCCGATCTCTGTTGCTGGATGGCCCGCCTCGGTCCGTTTCCATCACCGGATAGGTGAACTCCGCCTCGTCCCGGGTGAGGGTGATGTTCTCCTCGGTCACCATCGTCAAGGTGTACCCCTCCACGGTCTCGCCCAGCATGAAGACCACCGGCAAGGAGTCCTCTGTCTGGATGAGAGCAAACGCCATGTCTCCCGCGATGGCGGTTCCCACGAGCCTCAGATCCGGCTGTCTCTGCCGCCCATTGTTTCTGGACGGCTCCCTGAGAACAGGCCGCTCGCTGGGTAGGAGGTAGGGATTGAGGGGAGGAGTCCGATCAGGCTGGAAGAGGTCCTGGTTGACTGCCCCCAGGATCTCGGTCTCAGTGACCTTGGGGTAAACGATCCCCTGGGGCGGCTGTGGCTTGGGTCTCGAGTTCTGAGCGGCACCAGGGTCCGGGTCCCCGGGGTTAGCCGGTTCTTCCGATATCGCCCCCGTCTCGACGACCTTTTCCGCCGCACCCGATTCCGGGGCCGTCCTCACCCCCGAATCGACCCAGACCGCATCCACCACCGTGGCTCCAAAAACCACCACCGAAATCCCAAAAACCAGGGCGGCCACCACCATCGTCGTTCCGCCGAAGCCTCTCATTGCCTCATCTCCTTCAATCCATCCGGCCCGAAGGGGAGGATTCCTGCGACTCAAGCATTCCTTCCCCCAGGGCGAATCCGTCAACGATCATCTGAAACTCTACGACACCCGTGGGCACCGGGTCACGGGACCCCTGGTCCTCTTCTTCGGAGTCGGGCCGAGAAACCTCGGGCTCCAATGCCAGGCCCCGAATTCGGAGGAGCAGATGGCTCTTCTCAAGCTGATCCAGGAAGGTCAGAACGCCTTCCAGGTCGCTTTCCCCCCTCAGATGCATGCGAACCAGGGATAAGCCGGGCGGCGGCTCCTCTCCCCGGGCCAGCTCACCACCCCGAATCTCCTCCAGGAGGACACGGCTGCGGTATGCAGCCGCCTCCAGGAAATCGGTCAACTCTCCCTCCGCCAGGACAAGGCTCCGTGCTTGCAGCATCCTGCCTTGAACTCCAGAGGCCACCTCCCGCGCCAGGCGAGCTGCTTCGGGGAGTTCGCCGGCCCTCTCGAGGAGCTCCAACTCCCGAGCCAGGAGCCCTTGCGCCTGGAAGGTCTGCTCCCTGACATCCGCCAAAGCTGTCAGGTACGGCCGAACACCCAAGGCATAGACCAGAGCCGGCAACAGGACAGCCAGCCCCATGAAGACCGCCCGCCGATCCCTGGAGGACATCTGGTCGAACATCCGGAGGAAGCCCTCCCGTCCCAAGGGCCTCATCGCCCTGGCTCCTTCCGGCCCGCAGGAAGCAAAGCCCAGATCCGGAATCGCTCCTCCACCGTCTCACCCTCATCCAACTCCCGTTCCACGATCCCCTGCAGCCGGATTTCCGCAAACAATCCCGACTCCCTCAACGCCTGGATCGCCTCCCCCGCCCGTGCGGCGGCGGCCTCGATCTCAACCGTGTCGCCGCTCGCGAACAAGGCCGTCACGTAGGTGTCTTCCGGCAGGATGGCAGCCAACTCCACCAGAGGGCGAGTCCAGATGGGAGTGTTGGCTTCCAACTCCTCGATAGCCTGTACTCGAGCCATGAGTTCGTTCAGAGAATCCCGAGTCTCGAGGAGAGGTGCTACCTGGGGGCGGATCGCCGCACGACGGGCTTCCACGGCACCCAGCTCCCGGTGGGCTCCCCATAGCTGGGCCGCGGCGGTCAGGACGACAAAGACAGCCGCCGCACCCAGGAGGCCAATCACCTTTTTCCGGTTCCCTTCCCTCCGATCCTGGGCGATGCTGGGGGGCACCAACTCAAGGGTACTCCCAGCGGCCCGGGCAGCAGCGCTTTCCTCTGCCCCCGCCCAGCCCTCCGGGTCCCTGGAAACGGCCCAACCCCGAGTCGTCATGGGTCCATGAAGTCCGTCGAATACCTGCGGGGAAGACAAAACGAGTGCCCTCCCTGCCCCCTCACCCAGGGTCTCCGCCACGGATTCCAGATCCTGGGCTGGTAGCTGGCGGGCCCCAGTCGGGTCGGGACCATCCCACCGGAGGACAGAGGCGGATTCTCCCACCACTACGACCAATGCCTTCACCGGAGTCCCCTTCGAGGACACCGCGGCAGCCAGCCAGCCACCCTGGGCGGCTGAGAACGAGACCGCCTGCCACCCCACCGCCTTCAGGGAATCCCCGGCCAACTCCACTAGAGCGAGATGAACAGCGGCGGCCAGAACAGGCATGGACCCCGTGCCACCCTTCCTCTGCTTACGCCATTTGGCACCGGGAAGTCGAACTCCCACCACCCGAGGTTTATTCGCCCCCAGGAAGTAGCGGGCCACGTCCCGGGACAGAACGGCCTCTA
>CAYOVN010000320.1:0-2592 GCA_964407425.1 uncultured Gemmatimonadaceae bacterium | reverse complement strand
GAATTGACCCTCGGAGATTCATCCGAGAGACTCCAAAGCCGGGCCCGGAACGGGAACCCTGAGCGAAACAAGAAATTGGAAGGACGCGACCTGATGTCTGATACGATCACAGCTCCCCCTGCCGTCCAGCGCCCGCACTTTCGCGTGGCCGATATGAGCCTCGCCGCTTGGGGTCGGAAAGAGATGATTCTGGCCGAAGCGGAGATGCCTGGGCTCATGGCCCTCCGGGAGGAGTTTTCGGATCAAAAGCCTCTGGCCGGGGCCAAGATTTCCGGGTCCCTCCATATGACCATTCAGACGGCCGTACTCATCGAAACACTGGTCGATCTGGGCGCCGACCTCCGCTGGGCGTCCTGCAACATCTTCTCCACCCAGGACCATGCTGCTTCAGCCATAGCTGCCACGGGCGTTCCGGTTTTCGCCTGGAAGGACGAGACGCTTGAGGAGTATTGGTGGTGTACTCGAGAGGCCCTTTGGCATGAGGATGGCGGTCCTGATCTGATCGTAGACGACGGGGGCGATGCAACCCTCCTGATCCACCGGGGGGCCGAACGGGAGGAAGAGTTCGAGAAGACCGGACAGATGCCGGACATTTCTTCGGACAATGAAGAGATCGAAGCTTTGGACCGCCTCCTCAACGAGACGCTGGAGTTGAATCCCCGGTTCTTCCGCCGAATGGCGGAGAAGGTCATCGGGGTGAGTGAGGAGACCACCACCGGGGTTCACCGTTTGTACAAAATGGCAGAGGCCGGCACCCTGGCCTTCCCAGCCATCAACGTCAACGACTCCGTCACCAAGTCGAAGTTCGACAACCTCTACGGATGCCGGGAGTCCCTCGTCGACGCCATCAAGCGGGCCACCGACATCATGGTGGCCGGGAAGAAGTGCGTGATCTTGGGGTACGGCGACGTCGGCAAAGGATCAGTCCAGTCTTTCAAGGGCCTCGGCGCCACCTGTTTCGTCACCGAGATCGATCCCATCAATGCACTTCAAGCTTCCATGGAAGGGTATCCGGTGGTGTACATGGATGACGCCTGCGAATGGGGCGACATCTTCGTGACGACCACGGGAAACGTGTCGGTCATCACCCGGGAGCACATGGACCGGATGAAGGACGGTGCCATCGTCTGCAACATCGGCCACTTCGACTCGGAGATCGAGGTCGCCTCGCTGAACGATCTGGAGTGGGATGAGATCAAGCCTCAGGTGGACAAGATCACCTGGCCCGACGGGCATTCCATCATCCTTTTGGCTAAGGGTCGCCTGGTGAATCTGGGCTGTGCCACGGGCCACCCGAGTTTTGTCATGAGCGCTTCGTTCTCGAACCAGACAGTGGCTCAGCTTGACCTCTGGGAAACCCGGAACAGCGGAAAGTACGAGAGAGAGGTCTACACCCTCCCGAAGCACCTGGATGAGAAGGTGGCAAGGCTCCACCTCGAAAAACTGGGTGTGCTGCTGACGAAACTGACTCCGGAGCAGGCCGAATATATCGGCGTCCCGCTGGAGGGGCCGTACAAGCCGGATCACTACAGATACTAGGTGGGGCTTTGCCGGATCAGCCGAGCGTCTCCTCCCACCTCAAGATTCCTCCCGGAGAGCGTCCACCGAAACCTGTCCGTGGCCATCGCTGGGGATCACCTTCACCACCGCCACTTCCTCCGGTGAACAATTCAGGAGTGAGGAGACGGCGGAGTAAGTGCGGGTCCGTTTTGACTGGGCCTCGGCGGCGGCCTCATACCCCCCGACTGAGGTGGTCAAGTGCTTGAACCCGAGGCCCCACGTCTCTTGCCAGGAGTGAGAGGGGCACGTGACCGGCCAGAGGGAGCCCATGGGCTTCGGCCGACGCCACCAGGGCCTCGAAAACCTCCGGGGTAACTAATTCATAGATCTTGATGAAGTCCACACCGGCCTCGGCAAGACTCGCCACGTGGGCTTGGGCCGTTTCCACATCAGGGGTGGCGATGCCGAGCCCTGGTCGGTTTTCCCCGTCATAAACCACGTGTTCACCGTCCAGGAGTGGTCCGGCGAAGTACACCCTGGGAGCCTTGGCCCCTTCGGCCCTCAGGGTTTCCACAACGGGAAGAAGCTTCTCCATGAGCCCCCCGGTGTCGCGGATACTCGTGATGCCGTGGCGCAGAAAGAGACCCGGCATGGCTTCGGTAAACCGCTCGTCGTAGGTGAGGTGAACGTGAAAATCCCAGAGCCCCGGGATGAGGTACTGCCCGGTACCGTCCACTACCTCGGCAGCCTCCATCGATTTCCCGTCGGTGGTCACGCTTTCGATGAGCCCGTCCCGCACCACCACGGTTTGTCCCTCCCTGACCCCGTTCACAGCGTCGATGACCGTGACATTCCGTATGGCCAGATCTGCGGGAGGACCGTCAGGGATGCAGGAGGCGAGACCAACGGCGAGGAGGATGAGGCAGGGAAAAAGGAGGGGGCGGATGGTCATGACGTGGTCCGGTTTCAGGAATCCGGCTTAAGGACTAAGGAGCCGTCAAGCTAGGCGGGCTTTTCGCCGACCGGGGCGCGCTCGCAAACCAGCAGTGATGCATCGTCGCTGAGGGGTACAGGGCCACACCAGTGCCTGAG
>CAYOVN010000319.1:0-2605 GCA_964407425.1 uncultured Gemmatimonadaceae bacterium | reverse complement strand
CCTGCCCCGTCCCGTCCGCCTCACCTTCATCTCCCCAACAGCCTCAGGAATCCGTAGGGCCCTTCTTTTTCCTATCCCTAGTTTCGTATCCGATACTGCGACTTCGCGTACTTGTACTGGCTGCGCTTCGGATACTTCATCGGTGGCGGCTCCGGGGCGAGGACGGTATCGTCCCAAGATGTAGCCGAAAAGGATTCGTGCACCAACGCCACAAAGACATATCGGTCTGTCGAAGACCGGAGGAGCTTAAGATGGCGAGGAAGGAAATCCCGTTGTTGGGGGTGGTGGTTCTCGTTCTTATTGGGATCAATTGGGCGAAGCACGGTAGGGCCCTATCCGATCCCAGCTTGACGATGGATGCGATCGAGTTCGAGAACTCGGATGGGAAGCAAGTGTGGAGGCCGGGTGAGGTCCAGACCCTCCTCGTCTTCTTTCGAACAGACTGTCCAAGTTGTGAGGGAAGCCTGGCAGCTTGGCAGGAGCTTTACCAGGAGAAGTGCAAGGATCTGAGGTTCTTTTTTCTCTCCCCCGAGCCTTGGGCGGAGATCTCTGGATCTTGGGCCACAAAAGGGTTGGGGAAGGGAATCGATTGTGAACCAATCCTCCTCGGCCGGGCCCTCGCTCCAAAAACTCTTGTAGACAGATACCAAATTCAAGCCGTCCCAACCCACCTCTTTGTCGAGGCTGACGGAAGAGTGAGCGCTACCCTCGTGGGTTCGCCGGAGAAGGGACAAGCCATTCGCTTATTCGGGGGTTCCCAGTGAAGAGCCTCTTGTTGGTTTTGGCTTTTTCTCTAATGCCGGTCTCCTGCGTCCCGGGTGGGGGTGGAGAAGAGCCCACCACCTTGATCCCGCCAAAGGATACTGTCGTGGCGACTGTCGTCGGTGAAATTGGTTGGGGGACGAGGGATGGCTACGAGTTTGGCGATGTCACCAGTGTAGCCTTCGGGCCCTCTGGAGAGGTGGTGACCGTTGATCAGTTCCTGCATCAGGTGGCCATCTTCGACTCGACGGGGACCTTTCTAAGGGCGTTCGGAGGGAGTGGGGACGGCCCGGGGGAGCTCACGTCGGCTCTGGGAGTGGGCGTTCTCCCGGATGGCAGGATTGGGGTCGTCTCCCATCGCCTCACTCGGTACACAGTGTTCTCCTGGGATGGGGAACCGCTGGATGTGAAAACGATGTCCTACCGGGGTCAGGGATCAGTGTGGCTGGGTGTCGTGGGAAACGCCGGCACGGTCTACGACTACGTGATGGATTTTTCCCAAGGTATGGACCCATTTCAGGCAAATACCATAGGTCGCATCCGGATGGCTTCATCGGGAATCGCCACGCCTGACCACCTCGCCGTCCTACCATGGCATGCCCCCTCGGGGATCCAAGCGACCCACCAGACTCGGGGTGATGGGGAGATCATCCACCCATTTAGCATCGCCCAACTCTGGAGTGTGGCGGCCGATGGAACCTACGCATCTTTGACTCAGGATAGTCTTGAAATCAGGGTTTCCACTTTTGATGGGGAGTTGGTTTCGAAGTTGGGCGTGGGAACCCCATCGAAGCAGACCGACCGGGCTGACCAATCTGTTGCCGAGGTGTACCTCCGCTCTTTCGCCCCGGCGTGGAATGTCCCGAACGTTACGGCCATCCCGAAGCTGCCAATTTTCTCCGTTTACCTGGACCCTGACCAAAGACTTTGGGTGTCCCGGACCCCGGTCGTTGAAGTCCTTTCGAGAACTTCTGAAGGCTTGGTTGATCGACATGATCTTAGGGGCGGAAGGTCGGTGACCATCCGTCTTCCCAAGGGTGTGAGGCCTTCAAGGCCATACTTCACCGGTAGTGGTGATCGGGCCCTTGCAATTGTTGAGGATGAGTTGGGACGGCAGACGGTCCTAATCTTGGCCATCCCACATCCTCCTGAGGGGATCGTTTGACTACGACCCATTCTCTTCCTGACCCGATAGGCCCGAGAACCGAGTGAGTTCTCGGGAGTTACCTACCCTTAAGCGGAGGTATCTAATGAAGCTGTTTTTGCGCTGGACCGTCATGGCGTTGACACTACTCGCGTTTGTTCCAGCCGCCGGTGTTCTGGCCGAGGAGGGAGATAGGGTGTGTGGCCAGGCGAACCAAGATGAGCAATTGTGGTACGTCCAGGGGTGGTACGAAAACGGAAGCGGAAATCCCGTGATGGGCACGATGTATCAAGGGACGAATGCGTTCACCGCGACGAGTCAGTGTATTCAGCAGTGGTGTGGGGGAGAGTGTGAGGGGATTGAAACCTAGGAGCAGGTTGCACAAGCACTTGAGGGGCGGTGGAATCCGCCCCTCAAGTGCTCCCCCCGGAGAAGAATCGAGGAACAACGGAGTGCAGTTCCACGGCAGGACAGCATCCTCCCATGGCATCAGGTGGGAGGACCCGGAAGAACCCACGAAAAGAGGGGGATCTCGGAGGTATGCCGGTCAACGTTGGTTACCCGTCCCATCCATCTATCCACATACGACCCGGTGTCAATGGCCCTCGAAAATCACACAGAACGGGCCTTTGAAAAATACACACTCTTCCCCCATGTACCTGTGCGCCAATGGGTGCTCTCGGTCCCCAAACGCCTCCG
>CAYOVN010000318.1:0-2618 GCA_964407425.1 uncultured Gemmatimonadaceae bacterium | reverse complement strand
ACCCGCCATTGCCGCCGGAACCGAAATCAACCGCTTCTGTGAAAACGAAAGTCCAAGTATCTCCGTCACTGCCAATGGTCGCACTGGTAAATGCCGGAGGCGTAAAGGTGGAATTGTTTGTCACTGATTCGTCTGCAAAAGTCGCCACATCTACATTTGCTGTGTTTTCAATGCCATCGCCAGGTTGAGTGTAATCGAGTCCGGAGGCCACCGTATCAGAACTTTGAACAATGACATCGCCTGTATAAACGAGTGTGTTGGAACCGGAGCCGGAGGTATAAGTTAAGGTGATTGCCCCGGCAATGGTCATTGTTACAGCAAGCCCGCCGTTGCCGCCGGCACCAAAATCAACCGCTTCATTAAATACCAAAGTCCAGGTTTCGCCATCGGTGCCGATTGCTGCTGAGCTGAGCAGCGGGACATCGGGCGCATTAATTGTTACCGTCCAACCTTTACCTTCGAGGCTGCTCTGGGATGCCAGGCCAGCTCCGGAAGGTGCTTCGTTGCCGGTACCTCCAAGGTTTACGTCGCCGCCAGTACCCCCTTGCGAATCAAGTGAGGCCAGGATTCGATCAACTTCAGCTGATGGTAAAAGATTGTTTTGAAGCTCTAAATCGTCTAGACCGGGGCAATTATCAAAAATAAAACTAATCAACAAGCTGCCATCACAATGAACGTAATGAGATCCGCTTGGAAACCCATTGCTTACATCCAACGAATCAAGATTGTTATTGCCCATCCAAAGGTTGCCGAGAACCGTTGAGCTGGTGACCATATCGCCTGTCAGGTCATTTCCCGAAATCCACATATCACGTAATACTGGGAAATTAGTCATAGGCGGCCAAGTTTCCGGATCAAGTGTGGCCCTATTTTCACGGACACACATATGCCACAAGTATGTTCCAGTATCACCCCAACGAATTTCAGTAAGATCGCAACTCGATCCCCGGACATCTTCCATGAGTGAGCTTTGAGTAAAATCAAGGAATCCAACGGGACTATTTTCAAAACAAGCCCGGACCAAAGCCGTTGTCCCGTAGATGTCTACGGAAGTAAGGCTCGAGCTGCCATAAAATTCGAGGGTGTGGATCGCTGTGAATCCATTGACATCGACAGCCGTAATCGGGCAACCACAACCGCATAGATAAACCAGCGTGTCTTTAACCAATGTCAGATTGCCAAATGCCGTTACTGATTGCGGAGTAACTGTTTCGAATGGATCGCCCAATTCATCGGTTGACGCCCCACCGTCTGCACGGGCATACCCCACGTTGATACGATAAAGATCGCTCCAGGGCGTAACTTTCAAACGATGGACACGGGTTGCACTCGTACCAAAATCGACATCGGGGGTCTCCGAGCTGGATTCCGTCCCATCTGCAAATGTCCACTCAACCAGCGGGTTATTTGTTGTGACAATTACCGGCGCAAAGCTGGACCCTGAAGTTGTGAACGTAATTTCACCAGGGTAAATATTTTGCTCCTGAAGTGAAAGCACAATCTCAGAAAGACTTTGGTTCACGGCAGCCAGTAAACTCTGGACTGAAAAACGTTGAATACTCCAAGTGCCCTCGGGGTCATCGATGCCTAAAACCTGATCGGCATCGGCGGGAGAGTCATTTAGCGGATAATCTATTCCTTGTCCCATAATCAATTACCTTTTATTTAAGTTTTATATAACCCCTTGTTTTTTGAGCAGATGAACCGAGATCTTTAGCAACTTTTTAAATACAAATTTGGCATCGTTTAAATTATTTACATTATCATCAATCCAGTCACTGATTTGAGAAGGATCCTGGCTTAAAAATTGTAGATCTGAATCATTTTTTAATTTGCTGCTTTCACTGGCTTCAATATCAACTTGCATTGACTGTGAACTCCTTGTTTAAATAAAATTTATTGCGGCAGATAATTGGGTATTCGCCGGCGCTATCAAATGACGCCTCAAAGCTACCGTCTGTCACCGTATAATGAGTTTCATCGACAAGGACATCAGTTGGATCCGGTAAATTTGAAATGGTCACAGTGTCGGTCCCGTCAGCGTCGACTTCCGTTTTGTCTATCGTCGCGGGGACTTCGTCGCGGTCCACTATTTCCAGGGTTTGTGTTAAGGCTGTGTAGGCATATACTTTAGCCTCATCGGGTAACCGATCTTGGTTAAAGGTATCGACCTGCGCTGATGTGATTTCTATTACCAAATCATAGTCTTCTGTCGGGGGCACAAAGGTTTCGTCGGGAATTGTAGAGACGCCGACCACTTCATCGTGTTTTATAAATGCATAATATTTCAAAACTTATCTCCTGATTTCAACACAATCAATAGCGCATGACTCACTCATGACTCCAAGCACGTCTACCCTATATTGCGTTGACCCGGTACCAGTAGCTGAATGTAAATAAGAATAAGAAACGTTACCATAATCGTAATAATCTGTTAACGTTATTGATTGAGTTTTCACGACAGTTCCGGCAATAGTTAACCTGACACTCAGTGTATCTCCATCAATCGCTGCACGACCACGACCATCGACATAAACTAAGACTTTACCGCCTGATACCCGCGTGATGTAGGCCGAAACGTGGTCATTGCTGGCTGAAGCTGAAGACGGCACCGAAAA
>CAYOVN010000317.1:0-2648 GCA_964407425.1 uncultured Gemmatimonadaceae bacterium | reverse complement strand
GCCCCGCATGGGAGTGAGCTTGTAACCCCCACCTGAGCTTAAACGGGCACGCCCTTGGGAATTAGCTGAATTCTGAATGATACGGGTGACCTTGTTTGGGTCAACAATAGCTGTTTTGAAATCGTCGATTAAAAACAGTGCATCGCGGAAGAAAAAACCCTCCGACTCTATCGCATTAGCAGTTGATGTCCAGGGTAAAGGACGATCCTCGAAAGCGCCGTAAAATGATGATGCCAGATTGCCCAAAAAGGTTTTGCCGCCTCCTGAAGGTCCCTGAAGGTGCATCACCGGCTTCTGTTTTCCGATTTTTCCGATCTGGGAAGCACAGGACGCCAGAACGATATGGCCGATTAAAGGAAAGGTCACGCTGTGAGCTTTAAGGTGAAGGAACTCCTCATGCAGATGCCCTACCAGATTTTTTATACGATCTTGATCAGGAGGCATAAAGCCCAGGTTTCTGGAAAAATTGCCTTCACTTAGATCCACATCAACCTCAGGGGAGCCGTTTATTCCTTCAGCCGAGATGGACATCCCAGGCGCCAGATAAACCCCTTGTTCATTGAATCCCATGCTTATTGTTATCGTCTTTGTCGCCACCGGCGCGGAGGAAAGCTCCTGTGCGGCAATTCTCAGATCTTTGTGGCTACCATAGATGATGACATCAGATCCGACATGTTCGATGATGCGATTCACAAGCCGATGGTTGCAAAAATCTTCCGAGGGAATCATCAAAGGCACCGTTTGGCCGTTCAAGTGAATTTTGATTTTAAAATCTCTCCGAACCATGGCCCCTTCATCAGTCCGTATATGCTGGGCGACAATTTCCAGGTTGAAGTTTGCCAGAAGGGTTTCTTTGTCGCCTACCTTTTTATATAGGCGGCCGTTTCGAATTTTGTAATCCGGAGTCTCGGAGGCATCATCGCTTTCAGCCTCTATATTAATTTCACCCGTGCTATTGGGGGGCTCCTGTGAAATTAGAACCGGCCTAGTCGAATCATCTGATTGCTCGGCTGATTCATGCTTGCAAACTTCTTCGTCTTCACAATCCTCGATCATTTTTCTTAAATTCATTTCCATAGATTAACTCCTTTTGTTAATGTTTTCGGATGCTTTCATCGAATGCGTCTACAGTGTCTGCACTGTCAGCAGTCTCAAAAGCACCATTGAATTAGGCTTTCAGATGTAAAATTCTGATTGAGCCTTTATGATCTTTTGTCCATTACATGCAGGCTTAGGAAAATATTTGCTAAATCAGTAATGATATTATATGATTAGATAAAATAATTGAATAAGAAGGGATCAACTTATGGGCTACATCGAAACGCGTCCGCCACTTACGGCTGCAGAAATTGAGGAGTTCATTACGAGATTGGAGTCGGTGAAGACTAATGCCATTGACGGGGTCGTGCTTTCGAATCTGGTACGCGCCTGTTTCGAATTAGCGCTAAAAAAAAAGGAATTGATTGATCTTTCGATTGGAGACGTAGCCAAGGGAGGTGTTGTCAGCGACATTATACGGGTCGGGGACTATGAATTAAATCTCTTGGAACTGCCCCAAGCCAAAAAGATGCTCCAAGGCCATATCGACTATTTAAAAAAGAAGGGCTATCAGTTGTATTCAAACAAACCTCTGTTTCCGACAAAAAAAAAGGTGCGCTACTCGGAAAAAAACTTGGACAATCATCTCAATAAGGCCTAACATGTCTAAATCATTACCAATCAGCATTAAATCCGGAAAATTCTCGAAAGAAGACAATGATACCGCCGGACTTGAAAAAATCAGGCAGGCTGGCATTTGCCGCCATTATGAACAACTGAGGGGTCAAGGTTTATCTCCCAATGAGTGTTTGGAGAAAACCGCTGAATTTGCAAGGATTTCAGAGCGACAAGCTAAAGGTAAGTTGACCGGAAATATTCAGCCTACAGGCAAAAAGACTAGCACGTATTCAAAATATCTTGAAGAAATCGAAAAGGCTGAATTTGAATTGCCAAAAACCGGAAGTAATAAAAAGAGGCGCTCCTATCCAGAGATTCGAAACGCCATCGAAAATGATCCCAAACTGAATAAAGAAGAAAACCGGTCGCTAAAGTCAGAAATAGACCGCAGGATTAAAGAAGCGGAAAAGAGGACGCACACCCATAGTTCGCTTATCGAAGAACCTCAATTTAATTCATTAGCCGAAGCCTTAAACAGTCTCGACACTAAGGACGAAACTACCAAAAAACCACAGCCTAAAACGCTTGAGGATGCCATAAAAAAATTTGACCCCTGTAAGTAAACCAAGTGCAATCTGAATACTTCATCGCTCCTTCAGCACTCCCCATACACCAGCCACATCGCTGTCAGTAACTACCAAATAATCTCGGGCAGCTAACTCAATCGGAAAAGCATTATCATTATCAGCAGCCCTGCATTAGGAATCCACGTCAAAAAAGCTAAATAACTATAATATTCATATAGTTATACAATTTATTTACTTAATCCTGCACCTGCCTAACAAACTAATACAAAGTAGACCGCTGTGATTCAGTTTTAAGCAGCACTGCTTTGTGACGGGCCTCTGCACGTACCGGAGGCCTCTACATTATTTATTTAAGGAGGTGGTTGCCTTGAGGGTTTAGGTTTTTAAGACAATTGGAACAGGTTT
>CAYOVN010000316.1:0-2653 GCA_964407425.1 uncultured Gemmatimonadaceae bacterium | reverse complement strand
TCAACTGGAGATCCCGCTGAAGGACCGCATTGCGGCCATCCGGAAGGACAAGGCCAATCAGCGGGCCCGGGCCAAGATCAACGCCGCCCGTAAAGGTGAGCGTGAAGCCGCCCGTACCGCGGGGGGCAGTGCGGGCGCAAGCGGCAGGTCTGGCGGCTCGAACCAGCGGGGCGGTCGAGGGAATCGCCGCGAGGCCGGCCCGACGAGGCGGGCCAGCTGACGGCCTAGCCACGGGCTCAGAAAAAGGGAAGAGGCGGGGCCCCAATCGGGTCCCGCCTTCCGCATGCCCTCATGGCAGCTTCTCCCTTCGATGCAACCTAAGTAGAATTCTAGTCATCTAAGATGGGACGAGGAGAATATCGAGCCACTGGAGCTATGACATGGGCAGAACCAATCTCACCTTCCCGACCGGCCTGATCCTCCAGGCAATCGCCAGGGGAATCCGGCACGGATTCGACATCATCGATGCCACAGGCCTACCCGGTGGCACGGTCTATCCGGCGCTACGGCGCCTGGAGGGTGCCGGCTTCCTGGCCTCGGAGTGGGAGTCGGAGGAGGAGGCCGAGAAACGGCCCCCCCGCTGCTACTACACCCTCACTTCGGAGGGACAGGCCCTCCTGGCGCAGGCCACCGAGCGGTTTCCGGCCATCAGCGTCAGCGTGGGAGGGCTTGCTGGCTCGAGCGCAGTGGGCCCCGTGGGCTCATCGCCCGGAAGCGGTCCGACACCGGAACCGGAAGGGGCGTGACGGGCCATGTCTGAGACCATCACCATCCGAATCCTACGGGGCCTGCTACGAGTCTTCAGCCGCCTGGCGCCGGCAGCCCACCGGCAGCGGTGGCTCAAGGAGTGGAATGGGGAGCTGTCCCACCGCCCATCTGCCGCCTCGTTCTCCAGTGCCATGGGGCTCCTATTCACCGCGCTTAAAGACACCAGATATCTCCACGCGTTGACCGCCTCGAGTGCTTCAACCGGGGTCGGTACCCCCCCCCTCCGACAACTCGGCCCTGAGGGGCCAACCCAGGCCACGGCAATGTTCAGCCACTTCATCCAGGACCTCCGTTTCAGCTTTCGGGCACTCCGTGCGTCTCCATGGTTCTCACTGGTCACAGTCCTCACTCTGGCCCTGGGCATCGGCTCGAGTGTGGCCATGTTCGGGGTCTTACACTCGGCCATCCTCCGTCCACTCCCCTTTCCGGAGCCGGACCGGCTGGTTCTGGGCCGCGCCACGTTCGACGGGGAACTGAACCCGTGGGCGGCGGGCGCCGACTACTACGACTATCGGGATCAATCCGAGGCCTTCCAGGAACTCGCGGCCATCATGCCGTTCCCCATGGATATGACGGTGAGCGGAGAAGGTGATGCCGAGCGGGTTTCCGGCAACGTGGCCTCGCCCAACCTCTTTCCGGCCCTTAGGGTGGTGCCGGCGGCCGGGCGGTTGTTTCAGCCTTTGGACGGCGCGGACGGTTCCGAAGCCGTCGTCATTCTCTCCCACGGCTATTGGCAGAGACGAATGGGAGGGGACCCTGGGGCCGTAGGTCGTGCGGTCAATGTGGATGGAAACCCCCACACGGTGGTCGGTGTGCTTCCGCCGAATTTCTTCTTCCTGGCCCCGTCGGATCTATGGCTTCCCATGCGCCCGGGTGACTATGGTGCCGAAGAACGAGACATGCACAACTGGTACCTCGTGGGACGTTTGGCTCCCGGCATGGCCCGCACCGAGGCCCAAGCCGACATCGACGTCATTTCGGCCCGCCTGGAGGAGACATATCCTGAGAGCAACGAAAACAAAGGTCTTCGTCTTTCAGGCCTTCACGAAGTCCTGACGGAGGACTATCAGCTCAGCCTCTGGATTCTGACGGCTGCGGTGGGGCTGGTTCTTCTCATCGCTTGTGGAAACGGGGCTGGGATCTTCCTGGCCCGTGCCCCGGCTCGCCGATTCGAGCTTTCTGTCCGCTCGGCCATGGGAGCTCCCAGGAACCGTCTCGTCAGACAACTCCTGGCCGAGAGCCTGGGCCTGGCACTGGCGGGAGGCATCGTTGGAACGGCGCTGGCCGTCTGGTTCCAGGGCATGATGCTCGAGTACCTGGCCATGGAACAACTCGGACCGCTGGAGGCGGAGCTCTCACTCCCCGTTCTTACGGTCGCCATCGGGCTTTCCCTTTTGTCCGGTCTACTGGCCGGGGTTTACCCGTCCCTCCGGACCGCCGGTGGCTCATTGACGGAAGGGCTGAAGGCCGGCCATCGCATCGGCGGAGATGGTGGATCGGGGTTCCGAAGCGGCCTCGTGGTGGCCCAGGTGGCCCTTTCGGTGATCCTCCTGGCCGGGTCGGGCCTCCTCGTGCGAAGCTTGGCCAACCTCCAGACCTTGGATCCTGGGTTTGATTCCGAGAACCTCCTCACCGCAAAGGTCTGGCTTCCCAGGGGAGCTTATCCCGACGCCGAAGCCAGACTCCAGTACGTGGCGGCTCTTCGGGAAGAGCTACTATCCATTCCCGGTGTGGAATCCGTGGGACTGGGAAGCCACCTCCCCATCGGAGACGGAGGAAACACCTGGCAGACCTACAACCCTGAACGTGAGGAAGAAAAGGTCCGGACGTTCCTCAGGTTGGTCTATCCCGGGTACATGGAAACGCTGGGAATCCCAGTCCTTTC
>CAYOVN010000315.1:0-2655 GCA_964407425.1 uncultured Gemmatimonadaceae bacterium | reverse complement strand
ACGAACATGTAGGAGCTACCCCGGACCATGAAGATGAAGTCGGTGATCGCCGGGGAATAAACCGCGCCCCCGGCACAGGGACCCAGGACGAGTGAGATCTGCGGAATGACCCCTGAAGCAAGGGTATTCCGAAGGAAGATGTCGGCGTAGCCCCCGAGGGAGACGACCCCCTCCTGAATCCTGGCCCCTCCGGAATCGTTGAGGCCCACAATGGGGGCTCCGTTCTTCAGGGCCATCTCCTGCAACTTCACAATCTTCTCGGCGTGGGCTTCAGAAAGAGACCCGCCGAAGACCGTGAAATCCTGAGAAAAAACGTAGGTAAGACGGCCATGGATTGTCCCGTAGCCTGTGACGACGCCGTCTCCCAGGATTTTCTGCCGATCCAATCCGAATTCGACGGACCTATGGGTTACGAAACGATCCAATTCAACGAAGGATCCCTCGTCCATGAGAAGATCCAAGCGCTCCCTGGCCGAGAGTTTTCCCTTAGCGTGCTGGGCGGCAAGCCTCTTTTCCCCTCCGCCCAACTCCGCTTCTCTCTTGAGATCCTCCAACCGCCTCAGTTTCTCGTCCAAAGACATGGGTCCGATGCCTAGTGAAGGTGGGTGGATATATAGATCAGTTCGTGGTTCTGGATCCGGACAAGTTGAGGGATCCTATGAATAGCACCGCCATCGACGGTCAGGTGCCCCGTGGCTCCCGGGAAGTCGTCGATCATTTCCACGGCCTGAAGGAACTCCCGATCGTTTCGGGGATTTGATCGCAGGGCCTGGAGCAGGACCACGGCGGCATCATAGCCGTATGCTGGGATCTGGCTCCGAAGACTCCGCTGAAACCGATCCTCATAGCGCAGCCTGAAAGCCCGGTAGGCCTCCGTTTCCTCCTGGCTCAATCGAGTCGTGGAGGCAATCACGCCATCGGTATGCCTCGAGTCAACGTCCTGGACCACCTCGTCTTCCGTCCAGCCCGAAGTTCCCAGCAGCTGGATCCCAAGGGTGTCCAGCCCATAGTAAGTGAACTGAGGAGCTAAAAGCTGAATGTCCCGGGGGGTGAGGGGAAGAAAGAGCCCGTCGGGTAACAGGGACCCCACACGATCGAACTCCCCCTGAAAAGAAGTAGCCCCTGATCGGTATACAATGTCCGCGACGATCGAACCGCCCCGGGCCTCGAAGGCGCTGCTGAAGGCAGCGGCCTCGCTTGTTGCACCCCCATCACCAGGGCGGAGGATCGCGATCCTCTCCAGGCCCAGGTCCCAGCTGTAGTCAGCCACGAACTCGGCGCTAACGGGGCTGGGGCCTGAAAGGGAAAAAACCCCTGTCCCCGCCCCATCTGAGATGGAGGCGAAAGGGGAAACCAGGGGCAAACTGCCGGAACGGGCGCTTGCCACCTCTTCGAGGAGATCCTCACGGAAGGGGGCTATGGACCCGACCGCGCCCAGCTCCTCCAGCCGAAGAACTGATTCTCTGGCCGCGGACGGCAGCCCCTCGTGGTCCAAGACCTCCAGCCGAATGGGTCGACGTAGCTCGCTCTGGAACTCTTCTACGGCGATCTGGATACCCTCCAGGACCCATTCTCCATATTCCATCAAGCCTGGAGACACACCGGATTGTGGGAGAATCGCGCCCAGGACCAGCGGCTGGCCCATGACCTCTTCCGGGTTGTCATCGAGAATCCCCCGGGCGAAACCCGCCGCCTCACCCTGAACCCCAAACTCCAAGGCCCTTTCAGCCCACACTACCGCTTCGTCCTTGTCCCCCCGCAGGTAGAGGGATACAGCAAGCTCAGTTGCAAGGAGACCCCTGAAAACTGGAGCCATGGAACTGTCGAGGTTGAGTTCCTGAAGCTCGGAAAAGGTGATCTGGGGGACCAGCGTCCTCAACAGGCCAATGGCCTGGGCCTGAACCTCCGGAGGCGCTCCCTGAGGAATGGAGAGGAGGGCCTGGAGGCCGATAAGTGGTTGGCCATCAGCCGCCAGGGCTTCACCGGCAAGAAGGGCTGCCTCAGGGTATCCCTGATCGGTGGAACCGAATAGTCCCAGATAGCGCTCAGAGGCGTTGGCCGCAGCCGGGAAATCCTCAACTGCCAGCGACGCTCTCGCCAGGATTTCGAGAGCCTCACCCGAGCCGGAGGACTGAGGGTATCGGTCGATGACCACCGAGGCCCGGCCCACCGCCTGTTCGGGTTGGCCGGACTCCAGATAGTCCCGGGCCTCCTGAAGGATGCGGCGGGCCTCCTCCTCACTGCTGGGAGGCAAAGTTCCCTCCTCCACGGAGGGGATGGTGGTTACAACTGGCTCCGGCTCTGCCGAGGGCATGCCGACAGGAGTACAAGCAAAAGCCCAGGGGCCTAGGACCAGAGCGAAAAGAACCGCCCGGGCGCACTGGGCACCCGGGCGGAACTCTGGCCTAGAAGGGCTTGAGACCCGGTGGATCATTCCCCCTCCGTATGGATCAAGCGTCTTCCTTTGGCTCCTCGGCCTCTTCCTCAACTGGGGCTTCCTCTTCAGCCGGAGCTTCCTCAGCTGGAGCCTCTTCCTCAGCTGGGGCTTCCTCTTCAGCCGGAGCTTCTTCAGCTGGAGCTTCTGCCTCAACTGGGGCTTCCTCTTCAGCCGGAGCTTCTTCGGCTGGAGCTTCTGCCTCAACTGGGGCTTCCTCT
>CAYOVN010000314.1:0-2661 GCA_964407425.1 uncultured Gemmatimonadaceae bacterium | reverse complement strand
GCCGAGATCGACCTTGTCGCCTGGCGCTACACGGAATTTCGTGGCGTAGTTCATGACGATTGTCTCCGCTGTTCGTGGGTTGAGAATAGGATTGCTCTAACCTCGGACCATAGGGCCCGATATGCTTTGGCCGCGGCGCTGGAAGGCGAGTAGGCCAGCAGGGGCATGCGATAGACGCCCATCCGCTCCACTTCGGAGGCGTAGGGAATCGCGCCGCGCACGAATTCCGGAAAATGTTTTTGGCTCATATCGGGTTTTGAGGAGGTGCTATTATTCATCATCTTCATGTACCGATTCATTCCCGGATTACGCTTTATCTCACCCTACATCATCGGAATGAATACCGATCGCTATTGGTCGTTCTTCGTCATCGACTGGTTCGCGGCGCTCCTTTGGGCTTCCCTTTTCGGTATTCTCGGTTATCTTTTCGGGACCGCCGCAACGCGCGTGATCGATGATTTCTCGGCCTACGATACCTATTTTTTCGGAGGCATCTCCGCCCTGGTCTTGAGCTATGCTATCGCGAAGCTCCTTTATCGTAGACGCCATCCCTCGGGATAGGTACGTCGACGCGGCTTCGCGGACCGATCGGTTTCACCGCTCCGGCGCGTCGTAGTAGATCAGGTCGAGCCAGCCGGCGTCGTCGCCGCGCTCGCTGAAGTTCCAGGCGTTCAGCCAGTCATAGAAAGGCCAGAACCGTTCGCTGTTGCGTAGAATCCCGTAGCGCGACTCCAAGCGACGCCAGTCCTCTTCGGTCTTGACGGCGGCAAGATCGCCCAGGAAGCCGGGCGCTTGGGCTAGATCGATATCCACGAACAGGTTCGGGAAGCCGTTCACCAGGGTTGGGTAGACGCTCATGGTGTCCTCTTTCGGCCGTGCTTGGCCGTTTTGGAACAGCAGCGTGTACTGGGAGGCATAGACGTGGTTGGCCACCAGCGAGTAGACGCGGCGCTCGCCCTTGTGATTCAGGCGCAGCACCGTGACGCTGGGCAGGAAGCGCGGGAAGCGGCGGTCGTCCACCGCGGTCAGCGTCGAGATGGTTCGCTCGAAGTCGTCGAAGCCCCGCATCGGCGCGGTCAGCTTGACGTTGGGTTTGACCTGGGGGTTGAGGGGGTCCGGCAGGCCGCTGATTGCCGGGCCCAGGCGCTTGGCGATCAGCGCGACCATCTCGGCCAGCGGCTCGGCGCGCTTCTCGAGCCGATACCAGAACTTGTCGACGCCAGCGTAGCGGTAGGGGTCGTCGTAGGGCAGGCCGGTGCCGATGACCTTGACCGGCGAGGACTCGACCCGCTTGTCACCGTTGGCGTCCTCGACCATATGAGACGGCGGGGTGCTGGAGCGCACCAGGCGGAACTGATCGCCAGGGCTGTCCGTCAATACGATGGTCGCCAGGAAGACGTGCTGGAAGATGTAGCGACTGACCAGCCCCGCGCGTGGATCGTTGGCGTTGAAGAAGGCCTCCCAGGCGGCCACCGCCTCGGGATTGGCCACCTCCAGCGCCTTCCGTCGCGCCGATTCACTCGGGCCCGGCGCGCCGGCGGCCACCCAGGACTTCAGCGTCGCGAAATCCTTGCCGGAGATGGCCGGCAGCCCGGAAGGGCATGCCTGTGGCCGGGTGTCGCTCCAATTGTGCCGACAGCGCCGCCGGGGTCGCCGCGCAATGGGCCTTGTAGCGTTCGGGACGCAGCCCGTCCAGGGCGCCGCGGCTAAAGCCGGGATCGTTGTGGCCCATACCGGCCGTGACCATTCGGTAAAGCAGGGAGCCGTCGAGGTTTTTTTCCGCCACGCCGGTGCGGGCCAGGATCGGATAGAAGCCGCGTTTGCGCCAGGCCGCGGTGCCGTCGGCGGCATCCATGTCGGTGCGCGGGTAATCGTCCAAGTGAGCCGCGTAGGCATTGAGCCCGAAGCCCCCACGCTCGACGCCGGGAAACGAGTCCAGCTTCACGTTGCAGGGCGAGCTGAGACAACCGTGACAGGCGATGCAGCGGTGGTTGAAGATCGGTTGGATTGCCGCGGCATAGTCCGGAACCGCGCCCTCGGCGGCCGCTGGTAAGCTGTCATCCGAAGCCGCTACACCTGCCAGCGCAAATGACGCGAACCCGAAAAACAGTCGAGCGCCGCGGCGCGCGCGCTTAAGCAACGACCACATCGGATGAATCATATGGCTCAACCCCCGAATTCATCCGCCTTAAGCGCTATTGCGTAGGGCTGGCCGCTGGAGTCGTGGCGCCGGAGAGTCCGAGGGGTTGATGGACCATACTCCGATGCTTGGTTTGCCACCCGGCCTTATGATTGGCCACGGCGTAGGTCACCAATTTGATGATGTCCATGACGAACACCCAGGCCACCGTGTAGGCCAACACCCACCCGATCGTGATCAAGGACAGCTTTGGCACCAGCCAGCCGTAGAAGCACATCAGGATGGCGAGGATGTTGGTGGCCCACAGGGCGAGGTTGAGGGGGAAGCTCGGGAATGGCGGCAGGAAGAACCAGCGCGCGGTGCGCGTGTTGTAGAGCAGGAAGTGGCCACCGAGGACGATCTGCAGAAACATCACCGACTGTAGTTCGGTCTTGCTATAGAGTTGGAACAGGGGTTGTTCCTGGACGCTGCTCAGGATCTCGAAGCCGATCAGCAGCAGGCCGAACGACTGCACCAAGGTG
>CAYOVN010000313.1:0-2674 GCA_964407425.1 uncultured Gemmatimonadaceae bacterium | reverse complement strand
GTGTCGCCGAAGATGATGTCCTGCCCCCGGCCGGAGAGACCGGTGTGGCCCAGCGGCCGAAGTGCTGGCGCCGTATTACCGGTGAGCGGGATTCAATTCAGCCACCCGGCGGAGGCATTGCATCCGTGGGTCCACCCGGCGGGGAAGGCCTCGAAGCGGAACCATTCGGTGACCTGCTCGTCACCGTATCGATAGACCGTTACGGGCGAACCGATATTGGGATCGGGGCCGGCACAGACCAGGAGTTCATCCGCACCATCATGATCCAGGTCAGCCGCCTTGCCTACCCGGGCACCAAAGCGGGCCGATTCCGGCGGCCAGGCAAAGAAGCTGAAGTTGGGCAGGGGAGTGGTCTCGTTACCGTCCCAGCGCCAGCCCCGGATATGGGCTCCGAACCAGTTGGAGGGACCAGGGCCGGTGATGATTTCGTCCACGCCGTCGCCGTTGAGGTCGGCGCAGCAGACATTGACCCCGTATTTCCAGGTGTTGTAGGCCATGAATCCCATGTTGGGGATCGGGGCGGCGGTACCGCCATCAATATTCCAGCCCCTGACATGGGGACCGAAAATAGCACCTGGGCCGGCGCCGGTAACAATTTCGTCGAATCCGTCCCCGTCGATGTCTCCCGCCGTGACATTGACGCCCCATCTGAGGGTTGCGTAAGCAAAGTAATTCACACCGGGAACGGCTGAGACACCGGAACCCGGCGTGTAGGAGAATGCCCGGACGTGTGGCCCGAAGACGGTTCCCGGCCCGGCGCCGGTGATGATCTCGTCGGCTCCGTTGCCGTCGAGGTCTCCTGCGGCCACGTTCACACCGTATTTCAGGGTTCCATAGGCCATGAAGCTGAGGTCCTGTAGCGGCATGCCATTCGTCTCGAAACCCCTGACGTGCGGGCCGTAGATGTCACCCGGCCCGGCACCGGTGATGATCTCCAGTTCCGAATCACCATCCGGGTCGCCGCAGGCCACATTGACGCCGTAGCCGCTGGCGCCGTAAGCGTTTGAATCGTGGATCGGGCGGGCGTTTTCCCCTAGCGACATGATCCTGATGCGCGGCGGGTTGAGCTCTGAGGGGCCCGGACCCACCACGATGCCCAAAGCGGGGTAGTGGTAGCCAATGTCGGTGATGCCTTCATCCGGGTACCCGTCGGTGCGGGTGACGCCCATCGGGGTCTCGGTGTTTGGGTCGCCCGCATCAATACAGGGGCTGTCCATCGCCTGACCGGCGGCCACCTGGCTCAGGTAGTAATCACCAAGCGGACCGTTGACAAAGAGCGGGTCGGCACTGATCATGCCGGGGCCCCAATCGTAGGAGGCACCGCCGTTCACGGTTATGGCAGCTTCCCCCTGGACGATGTTGGAATGGCGCAGAACAAGGGCCGCATCGCTGCCCAGTGTAATCTCGCCGGTAACGATGGTATTGGAAAGAATGGTCGATTCTTCATTGACGATGAGGATATCGGGGATGATATTCCCGTCGATCTCCATGGCGCCTTTGCCCAGGAAGTTGATATTCTCCTCGCAGCAGAGCCCATCATCGATGAACAGGTTGTTCCTGACCACCCCCTGGCAAATGAAAATACCGTCACCGTAGTCTGCCCTGTTGTTGCGGATCACATTGTTCTCGATATGGCCGCCTCCATGGATCCCCCCGCCTGAAGATTCGTCGAACATGCTATCTGCCGAATTTTCCTCAATAACATTCCCAGTGATGATGGCGTCGGAGCCGGCTGAGATTCCGCCACCTTTGGCAAAACCGAATTCCATCATGGTTTGATTATCAAAGATCCAGTTGTCGGCAATCAGAGGCGTGCCGTTATAGCATAAAATCCCAGCGCCCGGCCTAGTCGAGGCATTGAACGTGATGGAATTCTGGCAGATTGTCGGTGAGCCGTTGTAGGCATAGATCCCGCCGAAGGGGTAGAAGTATTGGCCCCCGGTATGACCATTTCGAGTGATGATGTTATCCGTAATAGTTGGTGAAGAGTTATGGCATTGGATTCCGCCAAGGAAGCCATCGGTTACCGTGAATCCCTCCAGGACCGTTCCGGATTCCGATCCCTCTCCGATGGTCACCACATGATCAATGTGATACCACCCGTCAATGATCGTTAGCTCCGGGCCAGCCGTACTGCGGACGATGATCGTCTTCCCCAGAAAGTCGACGTGATCACTGTAAGTGCCAGGGCCCACCAATACCGTGTCTCCGTCCACGGCCGCTTCGATCCCGGCCTGGATAGTGGGTTGGTCCTCAGGGACGTGGATGACCGCGGCTGGCAGGAAAGCACTGATGAGGAGCAGGATTGAAATAGCCGTAACCAGTGATCGGATCATGTCCGCCCTCCCGTCATCAATGGCAATTTCGTGTCGGCATCATCCCTGATTCAGGTGTTCAGTGAATAGTCCATGAAAACCGACCGACCTCACTCACCGCCGGCCTCCGGCCTGATCTCGAAGAGGTATCCGTAGCCGTCCTTCGAGCGGGAGGCGAAGCGCAGCAGGTCAGGGTGCGACTGGTCGGGTCGGGTCCGCTGATACCAGCCGGCATTGGCCAGCAGGGCTGCCTCGTCCAGCGAGGCCGGATCGCGGGTGACCAGCAGCCAGCGCACACCGGTTTTAAGGATAGGCATTATACGAGATATCCCGTCTGACGCACCGCTTTCCCAGGGACC
>CAYOVN010000312.1:0-2687 GCA_964407425.1 uncultured Gemmatimonadaceae bacterium | reverse complement strand
CGACGGAAGTTCGCAGGCATGGGCGTGGCTGAGCTGAGAGAGCTCCGGCATCTGCTGGTAATGGCAAGTAGGAAAGGGACCTTTGCGGCACGTTAAAAAGGGACCCCTGATTTGGTAGTAGTAGAGGCGGTGGGAACTGTGGGGAACGCGGAGCGTTGTCCAAGTGGCGGTGGTCATCGCGAAGCGATGTCCACGGGCACGGCAGTTTCCACGGCCAGTTGGTTTAGCGAGCCCCCTTTCTGCGTCGGGCACGGCGTTTGCTCGTGGCGGTGCGGAGCCGGTAGCTGTCGCCTTCGGTCTTCAGAACGGTGGCGTGGTGCACGATCCGGTCGATGACGGCCGCGGCCGCGGTGGCGTCCAGGAACACCTCCGACCACTTGGCGAACGGCAAGTTCGTGGTGACGATCAGGCTGCGGCGTTCGTACACCCGGGTGATGAAGCCGAACAGCAGATCGGCTCCTTGCTTATCGAAGGGCACGTAGCCCAGTTCGTCAAGGATCACCACGTCGAACCGGGCGAGTTGCTCGATCTTGCGCGAGAGCCGGTCCTGGCTCTTGGCTTCCACCAGCATGTTGGTCAGCTCGGCGGCCGTCGTGAACCGCACCCGATAATCGTTCTGGCAGCAGGCCATCCCCAAGGCGATGGCGATGTGGGTCTTGCCCGTGCCGACGCCGCCGACCAGCACGACGTTGGCGGCCTGGGGGACGAACTCGCAGTCGAACAGCTCCAGCACCTCGTCGCGGTCCAGGCCCTGCTGAGCCTCGAAGTCGAACGCGTCGAGCGTCTTGAGCATCGGGAAACGCGCCTCCTTGATCCGTCGCTGGATCCGGCGCTCTTGTCGCCCGGTGACCTCCAGTCGGGCCAGATCCGCCAAGTACTCGGCATGGGGCTGCCGTTTGCCGCGCGCCTCTTCGGCCAGCCGTCGCCACTGCGACGCCATGCTCGTCAGATACATGCTCTTCAGATCGGTCACCAGATGCGGCGGCTCCTGGATCCTCGCCTTCGCCATCAGCTCTGGCTCCAGAGCGTGTCGTAGGCAGCCAGGCTTGGTTCCGCCACCTGTAACGTGGCCAGGTCCTGCCGCTTCAGCACCACCGGCTCGGCGCGCCCCAAGGGCTCCTGCCTCGCGTGCCGGAGCAAAAGCCTGATCGTCTCGAGTCGCGGCGATCCCCGATCGATCGCCTCCGCGACCGCCGTCTCGAGCTCTTGTTCGCTGGTGTCCTCCAGCAGCTGCAGCACCTGTACCCACTCGCGATCGGGGTTGCGTGTATGTCCCCGCAGCTCGTACCGCAGCTGCCCGATCGCCTCCGGCAGTTCCCACTGCCGGATTGCCGTTGCCTCACCCACCGCCCGGCTCTTACGCTCCAGCAACGGCAACACGTGCAACGGGTTGATCACCTTGTCGCCCACCTTGAACGATCTGCTGTGCTCGGCCACCACCTGCTCCCGCACCACGATCTGCACGCGGTCGTGATACAGCTTCAACCACGCCGGCCGATATGCATGCTCGATCGGCACCGAGTAGTGCACGCCGTCTTCGCGCACGTGGCCGAACTTGTCCACCACCCTCGACACGGTCAGGCAGGTCTCCGGCGGATGTGCCGGCATCGGCCGCAGATGCTCGCGCTCCTGCTGCCACGCCTCTCGTACCGATCGTCCATCCGCTACCGTCCGCGCATCCAGGTCCGCTTCCAGCTCCCTCACGATCAGCTCGTTGAGCGCCTCGAAGCTCTCCGCCCGCGGCATCGGCCGGAACGCGTTGTTGCGCACGTACTTCACTCCGGTCTCCACCGAGCCCTTCTCCCAGCCCTTCGCCGGGGCGCAGTACTCCGCGCCGAACGGATACGCTCCACGGAACCCCTCGAACCCTTTGATTACCTCCCGGTCTCGCCCCGCCAGCACCTTCTTGACCAGTAGCGACGCGTTGTCGAACACCACACGCTCCGGTACGCCCCCGAAGTAGTTGAACGCTTCGTTCAACCCATCCAGCAGGCACTCGAGCCGCTCCACCGGATACGCCTTCGCGAAGTACACGTTGCTGTACGGCAGCGTCGCGACGAAGAACTTCACCTTCCGTACCCTCCCGCCGATCAGTGCCCAAGACTCGCCGAAGTCGGCCTCCATGCTCTCGCTCGCCCGCCCCGTTCGATGCACGTACGCCTCTCGAGGAAACAGCTCGCCCTTCACCTCCGACACGTACTTCCGCACCGTTCGCCCCGGCACCGGGCCCGCCAGCGGCACCAGTAACCGACGGATCCGCTTCGCCGTCAGCTTCGGTTCCTGCTTCAACCATCCCTTGATCTGCTCTCGGTACTCGTCCAGTCGCCGAGACCGCCGCGACGACAGCCGCCGTACCGGCGGGTCCGAACTGTCCAGTGCCCGTCGTACCGTCTTGACGTTCAGCTCCAGCCGGCGGGCTATCTCTCTCTTGGGAATCTGTTGCACCATGTGCATGTGGCGGATCTCGGCCCATTGCGACACGCGGATCACCTCCTTGGCCCTCCTGGATCGGGGTATCTGAAACGGCTTCTCGTTATCCGCTTCGATACCCCACCAGGGGGGTCACTGTCATCCTCTGGAGGGGGTCCCTTTTTAACCGGCCACGCGGTCCCTTTTCATCTTGCCGTTACCACGCGGGATCTTGATGTGCGGTCGGAGATGCTGCGGCGCTGGCGCAAGACGCTGCA
>CAYOVN010000311.1:0-2689 GCA_964407425.1 uncultured Gemmatimonadaceae bacterium | reverse complement strand
CAGTTACACCGGCGTCGGATCGCCGGGCTTTTCGGCAGGCTCCCCCTCCACCAGTGCGCTATCTCCTCAAACGTCACCCCGCTCTCAATTTTTAATATTTGTGAGTCTGGTGAGAATGATAGAAACCTGTTAAGGAACCTGGACTGAAGGCTTCCCCTGCCAACAGCTGGCAGCGAAGCATCACCATAACTTCGTCCGGCACCACGAGGATGAACCGGCCGGGCAGCCGCTAAGGATAGAGAATCCTGATTGGATGGACATTCTGAAACTGCGTTAACAGAAGAAATATTTCCCCATCCTGATAATTTCATCTGGATAGATTGTGGCTTTTCATGATTCATTGTTCTTTTATAAAATACTGAAATTGGTCACAAAGTTGTACACTTTAATGGACCGCACTAACTATTCTATAGAAAAAGCTCATTTTTATTTTGCCTAGCCTAAATACTGGAAACAGCCAACTCTTTTTACCTGGAACCACTCACTCCTCCTCTAGATGCTGAGCTCTAACTTCAGATTTCAAGACAATATAGACCCATAGCGAAGCCAGCAACAAAGAAACCAAGCTTAAAACAATTGTCAAATTTCTGCTCCCCATGGGGAACCTTGCTATGATATGGTGATGGCTTCCCAAAACAACAGCCAGAACCAGCAGCCAGAGTAACTTTTTGTTTTTCAACAATCCATGAGCATCCGCAGCATAACCGATAAATCCATAGTACACAATAAACACAGGGGCCATCAAACGTTCGTTATCCGATCCGAAGAGGGTGGATAAGCAAACAAGTAAAGCAAAAATGATTCTATGGGGATGCTCCCAAAAATAGCTGCGCACCGATCGAAAAAATATCAGCGGAAAAAAACTTACCGGAACAAATGCATTGATGAATAAGCGGTACCAGGTTTCCAAACTACCCAATTTTACTCCATGCTGCATTATAGCTTCCAACAAGCTTTCTCCCGCGCCGGTTGGAATGCCCATGCGAATTCCTACAAATAAAATGGCTGCAGGCAAAAACCAAAATTGAGCCAACAGAGCCTTTTTGAGAGAGTGTCCTTTTTCCAGACAAAAGACAAAGTAAGTTGGAGCAAAAAGCACCACCGATTCACGAGCCAAAATTCCCATGAAGAGAACCCCTCCAAGCAGCAAGCCGGATTTTCCCTTTTCCATTTGCCAAAAAAGAATTGCAAGAAAGAAAAACGATAATAGATCTCCCAATTGATAGGAATTCCATATGACAAATCCAAAAAAATTGGAATTAAACAAAAACATTGCCAGGGCTAGTAAGGAGGATTCGCTGGACAATCCGGAAATTCGCAGATACCGGTAAAAGGCAAACGAGAGCAAAGCTCCGAAAATAATCGCAAAACTATAAAACCCTTTCAAACCGCCGTCGGTAAAAAGCCCCACCAGCCAGGGGCCCATCAGCCGATATGCAAATGGACTCGAACATTCGGCAACAATACCGGGCACAGCCTCTGACATGGCGATATAAGCATGAAGATCAAACTCTGAGAACTTTGGATCTCCGGCGTCAATGGTGCCAAATTTGAATATTGCCAATACCGTTAAAAAGAGGGCTAAAACTGATACTCTAATCTGCTTTTTCATCTCTTTTTAAATAACTCCATCTCTACTTTATACTCTCTAACTTGTTCAACAATAAATATAGGATTTTTGTGGAGGACCAAACATTTTCAATATATACAGTTCAAATGGACTTTGATATCTAGAAAGAGAAGATAAAGTACCTGTGATACAGAGGCCACAGGTATAAAATTTTATCCAGATGAATGTTATTATCTGGTGTTTCCACAAACCTTGAAAACTCACAACTTTGCTTTAACTTTAAGATGCTGTCTTTTCTTTTCAAAGCAGATTTGGGATTAAGTTTTAAATATCGCCTCTCGCTCCTTTTTAATCACTATCGCATTTTAGCATACAGAGTCACCTGCCCCTGTTTGTGGATGAATTTAAGGATCAAGAGTTTTGGGTACCAATAGTAGTACATTTTTTAATAGATTTTTCTTAACAATCAGCAGTATTATAGAGCCCTAAATATCTAAATTTTTCCCTCTTTGACCATTGTTAAGTTTAGCTAAAAATGTTCCAGATTTTGGAGCATGCTTAATATACATGCAGTTTTATTAATAGTAAATTTTCACGTAACACTTACGCTCAATTCCTTGGTATTAAGGCCTTATAGTGTAAATCAGCAACCTCTCCATTTAGTAAGCGTTCCTTAAGAGCTTCCACTAGAATTGCTGTACATTTCCATATTGCATCCCTTTTTTTACCGGCAGATAGTTCTACTAAAATCACAGAACAGAAGGTTTACAAACCTAATGCCTCATAACACCCAGGATAGTACTGCGGCTATCAAAAAACTATCGATCTAATCAAGAGAAATTAGACATAATACATTGTTAAAACTTCATAGACTCATTTTGACATTCCATCATTCAGAAGGCCACGAAACCACATAGTTTCCAGAAGTTCCTAAAATATTATTGTTAAACAGGACGTTATTTCCACCAAATGACCAATAAGTTCCAACTATATCTCCCATAAACACAACCCATTCTTTTCCCGGTAGGCTATTAGAAACGCCCCTGTGATACATATTCCACTCATTAAGGATAGTGATTTCCTTAACCGGAGTCAATATTTCCCGGGCTGTTCCCGCAC
>CAYOVN010000310.1:0-2709 GCA_964407425.1 uncultured Gemmatimonadaceae bacterium | reverse complement strand
GCCTTCCGACTCAGGAGAGGTCCTCCCCGGGACTCAACAGGACGCCGCAGCCCTCACATGCGATATTCACGGCGCCTTTCTTGACCTCGTTCCGGACCTGGAGGGGGACCATCCCAAAACAATGGCCACAGGCCCCATCCTCGGTGAGGGGTGCCACGGCCACAGTCCGGCCTCCCCCCCGGATTCTCTCATAATTGTGCAGATCTTTGGGGGGAACCTGATCGGCATAGATTTGGCGCTGCCCCTCCAACCGGGCGGACTCACCCTCGGCTTTGCTCTTCCCCTCCAGCAACTCGAGCCGCCGAGGCTCCAGGGAAGTCCTGGCCTCCTCGAGGGCCGTTTCCAGCTCCTCCAGCCGGTCTTCCATTTTCCGGATCTGGTCCAGGAGAGTCAACGCCTCCTTTTCGTCCCCCTCCAAGGCCATTCGAAGAAGATCCAACTCCGCCCTGACTGCGGCCTCTTCCCTCAGGTTCCGCACTCCCTTCAGACGTTCCTGAAGTTTCTTCGACCGGGCCCTCCGGTCGTCGGCAGAGTGCTCCAGCCTCAGCTCCTCGACCTTCACCTCCTGCATGCGCTTCTTGAGGGTGGAAACTTCCTGCTCGAGCGCCAGAGCCGGTTCGTCCACCTCCTCCAGAAGGGGGTCGAATTCGGCGATCCGTACACGCAACTCTTCCAGCTGCAAATCGATTTCTTGTAGGTCCTTTAAGGAACCAGCACTGTCTTGGGTCATCTGCCCCTCAGCTTAATGGGTAGGGTCAAAGTGGCTCTGGCGTTTCCGGATAGCCGGACGCCAGTCCGTTTTTAATTCTCTTCGAAGGCGAGCAATCTCCTCCAATTCCCTCACCAGCTCTTCCTGCCTGGCGGGATCCGTCTCGGTCCTCATGGCCGCCCGGAGAGCTTCGGCCCGGACTCCTAGCTGGCCTTCCTTGATCTGCCCAACAGAGTCATCGAACACTCGGGAGGCTTCGGCAAGCCTCTCCGGGTCACCCAGCAACTCCTCCAACCGGGACGCCGCCGTTGGCCCCATATCCGTGGGAGGCCGGGTCAGTTCCGGGTCCTCCACGAGAGCTACAAATACCGCCCTGAAGTCGGGATCCAGAAACTCCTCAGGCCCAAGACGTTCCGCAGCCAGATCCACGAAGTCCCTGAACTGGATGAGAAGTAGCAGGAGCTTCCGCTCAGCACCCAGATCGACGGTCCGCCGAGCCCCCATAGCGGGGGGTTTCGGCCCAGGCCGGCTCTGGCTCGGAGAATAGGTATCCGGGTTTTTCTTCTCGAGTTCAGCCTCTAGGGTTTCACGCCGGACCCCAGTCCGTTCGGCCACCTTCGACACGTAGATATCTCTGAGAGCCGGGTCCTTCGCCGCCCGAATCGTGGGGAGAAGACGGTCCACCGCCCCCCGGGTTCTTTCGATGGAGGCGAAATAGTCCTTTTCCTCGAGGATCTGAAGTTTGCGATCCAGAACGTCCACAGCCTGGGTGATATACTCCCGAACGCCGTCGGGCCCTTCCTTCCTGACGATGGTGTCCGGGTCCTCTCCTGGGGGAAGGGTCACTACCGCGGGGTGGAGCCCGGCGGCCAGGAGGATATCTCCGGCCCTGAACGTGGCCTTGAGGCCCGCAGGATCACTGTCGAAGAGGATGTGGACTCTGGAGCAATACCGTCCCAGGAGGATCGCCTGTCTCTCGGTCATGGACGTCCCCAGGGGTGCGACCGCGTTCTCGATCCCTCCGGCGGCCAGGGAAACCGCGTCCATATATCCCTCCACCACCAGGGCACTTTCCTCTCGCCGAATGGCGTTCTTTGCCCAGGACAGCCCGTAGAGGACCTCCCCTTTGTGATAAACGATGCTCTCGGGTGAGTTGAGGTACTTCGGGGCACCTTTTCTGGATTGGCCGAGAACCCTCCCTCCGAAGGCCAGGACCTTTCCGGAGGTAGATTCGATGGGAAACACCACCCGATTTCTGAATCGGTCGTAAGGCTCTTTCCCATCCTCCCGTTGAATCAGGAGGCCCACTTCCAAAAGAACGGCATCCTCGATTCCGTGGACGGCCGCAGCTTCCCTCAAGCCCCGCCAATCGTCGGGAGCGAAGCCGAGACCGAATCGCTCCGCCGTATCAGCGCCGATTCCCCTGCCGGTCAGGTAGGCCCGGGCCTCACTCCCGGCCTTCTCGTCCGCCAGCGTCTTCTTGAAGAAGTCCTGGGCGAAGGCATTGGCCTCATGGAGATGCCGATTCGGATCCTCCACGTTTTGCCTGTTCACCTCTCGGATTTCCACTCCGGATCGGTCTGCCACCAGCTTCACCGCATCCACGAAGCTCAGCCCGAGGCGCTTCATGAGGAAGGTGAACACATCCCCGGATTCATCGCACCCGAAACACTTGTAGAACCCCTTCCCGGGCACGACATAGAAGCTCGGAGTCCTTTCCTCGTGGAAGGGACAGCGGGCTTTGAAGTCCTTCCCGGACCTCTTCAGAGCCACATGCTCACCGATGATCTCGACGATATCGGCCCGGGCCCGGACCTCATCTACGACGGAATCCGGGATCACCGTAACCTCACGATGGTTACTCCGGCCCCACCCTCAGCGGGTCCGCCCATTCGAAAACCACTCACGCGCACGTCCTGATCCAGAATCTCCGAAACGGTAGCTCGGAGGGCCCCCGTCCCCTTTCCGTGAATGATGCAGAGTTCCCCGAGGCCACCGAG
>CAYOVN010000309.1:0-2726 GCA_964407425.1 uncultured Gemmatimonadaceae bacterium | reverse complement strand
GTCCGGTGGGGACGAGACAGAACAGGGTGGTGAGAATCCCGGGGAGGGACAGACAGATCCCAAACCCACCGGCCATACGGAGAGGGGCGTTGGGAAACGCCATGGAAGGAGACCTCCATCGAGGGATCGGGAGTACCCAGCAGAAATAGGTACGACTTGCGCCTCGATGGGGGCAAGGGGGGTCAGCGTTCTCCGAACTTGGTGTCGACCTCGACGCCACAGCGTTCAAGGAAGGGAGTGGGGAGCTCCCCTCCGGCGAAAACAAAGAGACGGTTATTCGGCAGGGTCAATTCCTGCTCATCCGGCCCCCGAGCGAGGACCTGATCCACGCGGTTCTCAATGACCTGGGTGGAGAATAGAACGGAGATGCGCCCGGCTCTGGAAGCCTCCTCAATCCGGTCCCGGTTCTTGGGCTTGGCACGAGAAAATGACTCACCCCGGTAGGCGATTCTGACTTCATTTCCCCGTTGCTCTGCCAGGGCCAGGCCTGCCTCGACGGCCGAGTCCCCTCCCCCCACGACCACGATCCGATCTCCGGAGAAAGCCTCCGGTTCTCGAAGGGAGTAGGCCACGTTGGGAAGGTCTTCGCCCTGAATTCCCAGTTTGCGGGGGACGCCTCGTCGACCGATGGCCAGGATCACTCGCTCCGAGAGGTACTCCTCCCCCCCGCCGACCACACGGAAACCGCCCCCGGGAAGTGGCTGAACGTCGGTGACCGTCACGCCGGTGGTGATCTCCAGCCCGGTGCGGTCCACGACCTCCTCCCATATATCGATCAGCTCTTCCTTCAGGATCTCTTTGGCGCTGATCTTCCCGAATCCCGGCACCATCACGGGCTCCGTCATGACCAGCTTCTTCCGGGGGTAGTGCCGAACGGTTCCTCCGACGTTCTCACGCTCCAGGACCACGAGGCGGAGTCCCAGATTCCTCGCTGTGAGGGCTGCAGAAAGACCGGCCGGGCCGCATCCCACGATGACCAAATCGAGCTTGTCGGGAGCACCGGCTGAAGGGGAGGGGGGGAGGCCCTGAACGCACTGTCTCCCCTGTTCGAAGGCATTTCGAATGAGGCCCATTCCGCCCAGTTCTCCGACGATGAACAGGCCCGGGACATTGGTCTCGAAGGTTTCTTTGATCCTGGGGATGTCCACCCCTCTCTTGTCCGATCCGAACACCAATTGGATAGCGTCAACCGGACAATTCCTCTCGCAGGCTCCATGGCCGATGCAGTTTGCGGGACTCACCGCAACGGCCTGACCGCCTCTGATACCAATGATGTCCTGCTCTGGACAAGCTGCCAGACAACTCCCGGTGCCGATGCATCTTTCAGCGTCGATGATGGGATGGAGGGAAGCAGGAATATCCAATCCCTCCCGCTTTGCCTTGGCTTCCGCCTCCAGCGTGCGCCTCTCCTTCGCCCGTTGCCGGAGGATGAACGGGATCGTGATTCCTATGGTGAGGGCCGCCCCGAATCCCCATACCAACAGGGTGTCCGATCCCACTAAAAACTCTTCCAGAATGAGGCCAGGATTCGGTTACTGGAATAGTTGTCCCCCCATTGGATAAACCCCTGCAAGCGGGCGGAAAGCCCCCTTGCAATGGGCAACGTGAGGGTCAGATCGGCAAACTGACTTCGGATCTTTTGGATAGCCAGGGAGTTTTCGAGGAGACGGTAAGCCAACCGGATTCCGACCTTACCAAAGTCCCTCCTCACCTCGGGCGATACGAGGAAGGAGGTACTCTCCTCCCGCTTCCAATAGCTGGCCGTCCCGGAAAACCCGAGGCCGAGGAGCGGTGTCCTTCTCAGGTAAAAGGACCCGGATACGGTTCGGGCTTTCTCGCCGACCTCTGGGCGGTCCAGGGAGAACGTCGCTGTGACTCCTCCAGCCATTGCCCAGTAGGAGAGGCCGGCGTTGGCCCGATCGTGCCTTGGGGCATCGATGGTGGCGGGATACACGGCATAGGGAGACCTCCAACGCCGCCAGCCACCGAAAACGCTCAGGCCTTGGCTCAGGGGAATGGACGCGTCCAGCTGAAACCGGGAGAAAACCCATGCTCCGGTGTCCAGGGATTTGTCGACGCTCGCTCTCTGGCGGAGCCAGGCATTCCCAAGGCTCAATCGTTGGGAAAAGCCCACAGTACTCTGATCTGGAAGCCCGTTCCTAGGGCGGAGAGCGGTGACGGAGATTGCACCGGAATATCCTGCCGTCTCACCCTGGACGTTGTAGTCGATGAAGCCTGATGCCTTGGGCAGATCCGAGCTCACAGTCTCATCCCAGAGATTTGGCTCGAATCCGACGGCGAATCCACCACCCAGCCCACGGTCCCCGTAGTGCACCATCAAGCCGTCCCAGTACCCGGAGTAGTCGTCGAAGGGGTTGTGGAAGCGGCCGAGGTGAAGCTGAAGAGGGATGGCCTCGAACCGTTTCTCCAGGTCGAGTTGATAGAACCGGGTGGAAGTCCGGGGCTGGATCGAGTTGTCGGGACTCGTCCGATGGGAGAGGCGCATGCTGGTTCCCAAACGGAACCCGCCCGGCAGGTCCTGAGCTCGAGCCTGGAACCGTAGGGTGGGGGTGGAGAACGTTCGGGTCGCCTCTTCCTCGGGAGAGTCCCCCCAACGGGTGGTCGTCTGAAGTGCATCCATATCGAAGGATATCCGGCCATTCAGCCGGACCGGTGGGCGCGGGCTGGTCTGAGACGAAGGGTCTGGGGCGGACTCGGATGCCTCA
>CAYOVN010000308.1:0-2737 GCA_964407425.1 uncultured Gemmatimonadaceae bacterium | reverse complement strand
GGATTTGGGATGTCGGGAAAGGCCCGGGGTGGTGGGGGGATCTAGTCCGGGTGTGTTGGGCAGGCTGAGGGATGGGGTGGTCGGCGAGCGGCGCTCCACGTTTCCGCGGAAACGTCGAACGTCCCAACCATTCATGAGTACACCCCGGGCATTCATGAGTACGCAAAGACAAATCATGCGAGCGGCCCACCTGATCATGAAAACGTCCCATCCGAGCATTGACGGATTTTGGATCTCACAGTTGGGGTGGGCCGGGAGTCAGCCTCAGTTTCCCTGTCGATGCCCCTATTTCGGCGCCTGAGGCCAGATCTTCCCTCGACCCTCAGTCCGAGTCCTGACCCCCGCACTTTTGCCGCCATTCGGCCGAGAATGAAGCCGAGAAAGTGCCTCATATATTACTTAAGGGTTTGTCATTTTTGGGTTTGCGGAGGGGGTAAAGATGAGGGCCGTTAGGGAGATAGTCGGTGTAGAGGAGATGGTCGGTGTGAAGGAGATGCGGTGGGGGCAAGGCACTCACTCCAGACCAAAGTTTCGGCCCTGGCCCCGGTTGGCTAGGGAGGTGGTGCCGGTTTATCAACCGGATTCACCTCAGGGGCTTCCGGCGCCGAGTACTTCAGTTACGAGCCCCGGCCACCTACCCCTCGACCCCGACGATGAACTCTTCGACCTGGGTGAACGATGCGCCGGGGCCTACATGCAGGCTGATGCACTCCAGTATCAGGCCATGCGGCTGCTGGTGGAGTTCCATCGACGGGAAGGCTGGCGGGACACGGGCTTCTCCTCCACCGCCGAATGGCTGGCCTGGCGCATCGGCATCCGGTCCGGCGCGGCCCGGGAACGAGTTCGCACTGCGTTGGCCCTGGACGAGCTGCCGCAGATATCCGAAGCCATGGAAGGAGGCGCTCTGTCGTTCACCAAAGTCCGAGCTCTGACTCGAGTAGCCACCCCTGACACCGAAGGCACCCTCCTCGACCTGGCCCAGGCCGGATCGGCGTCCAACCTGGAACGGATCGTCCGAGGCTGGAAGTCCTTGGACCGGAGGAGTGAAGTTACGGCCGAGCAGATTCGGCATCGGAGCCGCCGGTTTTCAGCGTTTGTTGATGTGGATGGGATGGTCGTGGTTCGGGGGCGGCTGGACCCTGAGGTGGGGGCGTTGTTGATGCGGGCGGTGGACGCGGCGAACGATGCGTTGTTTCGGGAGAAAGCGGGATCAGAAAGAGGCGAGTCGGCCAGCGACCACAGGGCAACAATCGACGAGCCCAACACCGAACTCCAGGAGATGACACCCGAGCAGCGCCGGGCCGATGCCATGGGGTTGATAGCCGAGCGGGCGCTGGCGGCGGGGTTTGGGAATAGGCCCCGACGAGAAGGCCCGGGCCAAGGCTGCTCCGGCCGATCCGGCCGATCCGGCTCCAGCCAAGCGAATGCCGATGCCCCCATCAGCGGATCCAGGGCCGAGCGCTATCAGGTCATACTTCATGTTGATGAAAGCACTCTGAATGAAGACATCGAACCGGGCCAATCGGAGCTTGAGGACGGAACCCGCGTTTCCGCGGAAACGTCGAGACGGCTCTCGTGCGACTGTGGAGTGGTGAAAATCGGACATGGACCCGGGGGCGAGATCATGGGGGCTGGCCGAAGGACCCGCACCGTGCCGCCGGCCCTGAGACGAGCCCTCGAGGCCCGGGACAGAGGCTGTCGCTTTCCGGGCTGCGGGCTCCGGTTTACCGAAGCCCATCATATCGTGCACTGGGCTGATGGAGGAGAAACGAGCCTCAGGAACATGGCTCTGCTATGCAGAACGCATCACCGGGCTGTGCATGAGGGCCGAGTTCAGATCTGCATGGACGTGGGTGGCCAGGTGGCGTTCTTCACACCCAGGGGGAAGGTCCTGTTCGACGCGCCGAAGACGAAGTTCCTTGATCCGCTGGAGACGGCGGAAGAGTCAGCACAAGAACCGTCGCCCCGGATCAACCCTGGCCCGGCCCACGACTCCGGCGCGGCGAAATGGAAACGGGACACAGATATCCCATACGAAGTCGAAGCCCGTGCCTGGGAAGCACTGGACTCTGGGTAAGGGCCGGTGGTGTGAGCAAGAAAGCTGAATGAAGGGCGGGGGCCGGAGGTGTCACGAATGGACACCCTTGATCGTCCATTCTAAAAGCCCGCCCCATTCTCAACCGACCGGGACCAAGGATGTCGCATCAAGTCCGTATCAAAAACGGAGTATGGATCTCCTCCGTTGTATTGCTGGCCGCCCTCGCATCCTGCTCCATTCTCGAACCCGACGAGGATAAGATCAAAGTCGTGAATGACACCGGAGTGCCCCTGGTATTTCTGGCCATGGAACTCCAGACGTCCCACCTCTTCGATCCCGCTCCCACTATCTCGGTCGAGCCGAATGATCCCCGCGTCCTTTTGGCGGGGGCGTCCCGATCCCTCCCCATGAAAGATGTCGAAGGGGGGTTTCGCCTTGGCGATGACATCCGGTTCTTTTTGTACGAGGTGGTCGGGGACACGGCGGAATCTCGGTCCATCCTTACGCGGACCGCCAAGGACCTGGAGGACGCCAACTTCCGCGTCTCCTTCAGTAGCTTCTGATCCAACCCAACGATCCTCTGCCCGGCCTGGGAAGGGGTGGACAGCATCACCAGCGAAAGTACCTTAGAAGTGCGGTGCGCATCTTCGGTGCGGCACACTACGCTGACGTAGCTCAATTGGTAGAGCAGCTGCCTTG
>CAYOVN010000307.1:0-2739 GCA_964407425.1 uncultured Gemmatimonadaceae bacterium | reverse complement strand
CCATATCCGCCGGCCCCCTCCAACTCATCGAGAGCTCTCGGCCTTCCGGGCGATGCTCGGGGGGTCTTTTTCTCTGGAGAACGAACCGCCATGTGGGCCATTGAACGAGCATTCAGAAAAGTCAGGAATCGGCTCTTCAAGGCTTTCTACGGCGGGGAAGGGTGCTCCTGCACGTACTGCGGGAAGAGCTATCGGAAGTTCCTGCACCAGGGGGTAAGGGCCGAGGTCTTCAAGAAATACAGGATCTCAGGGGCCGGTCGCATGAAGAACGTTCGGTGTCCGAACTGCGGATCCAATCAGCGCATGCGGCTCCTGCACCTCTTCTTCGAGCTTCGGACGGATATCTACGACCGAGACGTCCGGATTCTCCATGTGGTTCCCAAAAAAGACCTGGCCCGGGTCTTTCTCGCCCATGACAACATCGACTACACCTGTGGGGCCCTGTTCCCGGAGCGGCTGGCGGAATTCGATGCGGTGAAGGTCGACATCACGGACATCCCATTCCCCGACGCCGATTTCGACGTCGTCATCTGCAACCACGTTCTGGAGCACGTGCCTGACGACAAAACCGCCATGGGCGAGCTTTTCCGGGTCGTGAAGCCCGGCGGGTTTGCCGTGCTTCAGGTTCCTCTGGCCCTGAATCTGGAGACGACACTGGAGGACCCGGCAGTCATCGAAGAGAAGGACCGCAAGCGGGTGTACGGCCAGAAGGACCATGTCCGGCTCTATGGCCTGGACTATTTCCATAAGCTGGAAAATGCCGGGTTCCGGGTGGAACGGGATAACCCCTTCGCCAATTCGTGGGTGCCCGACCTGGACACCCACTGCCTCGACCCCAACGAGGACGTGTTCATCGGACGCAAAGACTAGAATCCTTGCCCCTGCCTAATACGCAGGGGCATGTTGGCTTCTGAGGGCGAGCTGGATCCCCTTCCCGTTACGGGACATATAAATGGAAGACCAGAAGCGTCTCACCGAGGCACTGAAGGACCGGTATCTGATCGAGCAGGAGATCGGTAGCGGTGGCATGGCCACTGTGTATCTTGCCCAGGACCTGAAGCACGACCGTCAGGTGGCGGTGAAAGTGCTGAAACCTGAACTGGCCGAAACCCTCGGGGCCGAGCGCTTCCTCCGGGAAATCAAAACCGCCGCAAACCTGACCCACCCCCACATCCTGCCTCTCCACGACTCGGGGGAGGCCGACGGGTTCCTCTTCTATGTCATGCCCTATGTGAAGGGCGAATCTCTCAGGGAACGACTGACCAAGGAGAAGCAGCTCCCGGTGGGGGATGCGGTCCGGATCGCCCGTGAAATCGCCGGGGCCTTGGCCTACGCCCATAAACAAGGCGTGGTCCACCGGGATGTGAAGCCCGCCAACATCATGCTGGAAGAAGGCCACGCCGTCCTGGCCGACTTCGGCATAGCCCAGGCGGTCTCGGAGGCGAAGGACGACCGCATCACCCAAATGGGCTTCTCTCCGGGCACCCCTTCCTACATGAGCCCCGAGCAGGCGGGGGGGGAAGACACGGTCGACGGTCGGAGCGATCAGTACGCCCTGGGCTGTGTGTTGTACGAGATGCTATCCGGCGAACCTCCCTTCTCCGGCTCGACCCCGGCTGCCGTCCTGGCTCGTCAGGTAAGCGGTCGGCTGCCGGCCCTGGGAATTGTCAGGCCGAACCTGCCCGACGGGCTTACCAAAGCCCTGGACAAGGCCCTGGCCAAGGTCCCCGCCGACCGGCATCAGGACTCGGGGGAGTTCAGGAAGGCTCTGGGTGCGGGAGCGGTCGGGGGACCGGCCGCCGCCGGCCCGCCACGCATGAGCTTGGGTCGGAAACTCGCTTGGGCGGGGGTCATTCCCATTGCCGCTTTCGGTTTGTTCCGAATCATCACCGACTGGGGAGGACCAGGACAACCGCCCCCGGGCACCCTGGGTCGGATAGCTGTCACCTATTTCGACGACAACTCGGAAGGAAGGGAACTTGGGTACCTGGCCGACGCCCTGACCGAACACGTCACGGACGGCCTGAAGCAACTCGGCACACTCGAGGTTCTTTCCCTCAACGCCATGAAACCCTTCAGGGAGGGGGGGCTGACCTCTGAGGGAATCGAGGAGTTGGAAATTGACGCCTACGTTGAAGGCGCAGTCATGGGAACGCCGGACCGGGTCAGGGCAAGTGTCCAGCTCATCGATGCTGAGGACCTGAGCCATATCAATGGCCAGGTCGTTGAAGGGAACACCGGAGAGTCCATCGAGATGCTCGATGAGTTGGCCGCTGAGGTGTCGGGGCTCCTCCGGCGATGGCTTGGTGTCAGGATGGAACTGACAGAACTCCAAGCTGGAACAGAGAACGGAGAGGCCTGGGACCTGACTCAGCAGGCCAATCGGCGCTTGAAGGATGGCCGGGATCTCCGGGCTTCCGGGGACACCGCATCGGCCCTAAAAGCCCTTGCTGAGGCCGATGAGGTCCTGGCAATGGCCGAGGAAGAGGATCGCTCCTACATCACGCCCATCGTCGATCGAGGTTGGGTGGCATCCGAGCTCGCTCGACTGGGCACGTCTCAGGCTCGGTACGATACGACCTGGGCGAAGGTGGGGTTGGGGCATGCCGACCGAGCCATCGAAAAGGACGCCGATTACTCAAGGGCTTGGGAGTTAAAAGGCACGCTGCTGGACTATCTCGCTACGGAATCTGGTGACGAGGGCAACGCCAACTCCCTCCGGGCCGAGGCGGAAATGGC
>CAYOVN010000306.1:0-2745 GCA_964407425.1 uncultured Gemmatimonadaceae bacterium | reverse complement strand
CAGAACTCCTCCCCGATGCTTTAGCATCGCATTCGTCGTCCTTCCTTGTCTGGCACTCGCAAGCCCCCTGTGCGCGGCCGCACCCCATTACTCGGACAGGCGCCTGTGAAAGGTCTTTGCGGGAGGACTCCTGAGCAACCATTTCGAAAACCGCCTCATGTCCCGAAACGGTAGCCGATAAGCTTATAAACCAATTTTGCAGCAAGAAAATCGGGAGCTGGCATTCCTGGTATCGGCGCCAGCTCCACCACATCACAAGCCACTACCCGCCTCTCCCTGAACACTCTTTTGAGAAACCTGAGGGTACGATACCAGTCCCCTCCGCCCGGTTCCGGCGTCCCCGTGGAGGGCATGAGGGATGGGTCCAGGAAGTCCACGTCGAAAGTGATGTAGACCGGATCCCCCAGGGCTTCCATGGCCCTATCCATCCAGTTGTCATCCTCCCACATCTCGTCCGCATAGATGAGGGTGACACCGGCTTCCGACTCGGCCACATCAACCTCTTCCTTGCTGATGCCGCGAATGCCAACGCCTACCAGATCGGCAACGTCCAGGACCCTTCGCATGGCGGAGGCATGGCTGGCCTGAGTGCCCTCGAACCGGTCCCGGAGATCGGCGTGAGCATCGAGTTGAAGGACAGTGGGGCGGGATTCCAGTCTGGCCGCAACGGCTCGAATGGCAGGGGCCGAAATAGAGTGTTCGCCCCCCAGCATCACCGGGAATCGGCCCTCGGAGGCGTCCAGGATTCTCCCGTAGGCCACCTCCAACTCCTCCATGGCCGCCTCTGCCCCCCCTCGGGTGAGTTCAAGAGCAGGCAGAGTGTGTATTCCTACCGTGGAGGTGTCGTTTCCCAGCTCCTGGTCCCAGAGTTCGATATACCGGGAGGCTGAAAGGATGGCGCCGGGCCCAGCCGCAGTTCCGCCCCCCCAACTCGTAGTGGACTCGTAGGGAACCGATATGATCAGGGCTTTGGAGGTGGAAAAGTCCGATGCTTCCTCGTCCAGGCCCAGAAAGGTATGGGGCAGTTCCCACGGAAGCCCGAGACCCAGGATGGGTACTTCCCCACCTCGGCCCCCCGGCGGCACCGGACCCGTCTCCCCACCTGAAGAAGCGGGGAGATTTCTCCCGCCACCCCTCCCGGGTATCTCACTCGATCGACGATTCGGCATTCATTCTCCTAAGGGGGGGGTTGAATTCAAACCGTCTCGAGGGGGCAGGTGAGCCCGTCGTCCGGAAGCTCCACACCAGCCTCCTGACAGGGCTTGCATAGTCCGTAGATCTCGAGCTTGTGCCGGATGGGCCTGAAACCGTGTTTCCGCGTCACCTGGGCCTTCACCTCCTGAACCTCCCAGCTCTCGAATTCGATGACTCGCCCACATTCCAGGCAGATCAGGTGTTCATGGACCGGGTCCAGGGTTAGCCGATGTTCGTATCGTTTGAACCCTTCGCCGAAGTCGTGTTCCACAATCAGGCGGCTCCGAACCAGGAGATCCAGGGTTCGATAGATGGTAGCCTTCCCGATCCGGTCTCCCTCGGACCTCAGTCGGCCCTCGATTTCCTCTACCGAAAGGTGTTCGGGAGAAAGAAAGACGACCTGAGCGATGGCCTCCCGTTGATGCGTAACAGGAAGGCCCTGGTCCCGAAGATACCTTCGGAACAGCCTTTGAGAGGGGGATTGTTCAGCCATAGTCTCGCCTCTTACTGGGCCCCCGGATCTGCCGCCTGAGGCCCGTTGCCGTATTCCAAAAGGAGCTTGTCAAAGGAATCGACGTCTCCTGCGATCACTTCCTCCCGGGCCACCCCGAGCTGGAGATCACTCCTTCGCACCACTCCGTCCATCACGCTGGGGAGTCGCTCCGGTGGAGCCACTCCTTCTGACATGAACTCCGGCTCGAACTTCATGCCGTGACCCGTCAGCTCGGCGGCGTACCTTCCGGTGACGATGTTTCTGAGGGCCGGATCCTCCGCCTGGAAGCTCGCCGCCACCAGGCCCCACTCCTTCCGCCCTCGGACCAGGGGTGGAAATATCCAGATCCGATCCATGGTTTCCACTTCAACCCGCTTCCCCAGCAACATCAGGAGGCGTCCGAGTGCCTCCGGCACCGGGGAATCCTGAACCTTCTTCTCTGGGGCCTTCTTACCCTCAAGCATGCCCTTTTCTCCTCCGTAGCTCCCCACGAACAGCATCCAGAACCTCCGATCGAACCTCCTCCAGAGGCCTCTCCACCAGAGCTCCGGACGCCCGAATGTGCCCCCCGCCCCCGAATCTGGAGGCCAGGGCATTTACGTCGACCTCATCGTTGGAGCGGAATGAGATCTTTGTGGCTCCTCGAGCCGTTTCCCGAAACAGCAGGCCTACCTCCACCCCGTTGATATCCCGAGGATAGTCAACCAGCCCTTCAATATCATCCGCCCGCCCTTCTAGCTCCTGGAAGGCCTGAGTGGGGACGGTCATCCAGGCCAATTCACCCTCCGGGTCCAGGTGGAGTTCGGCCAGGGACGCCTGGAGAAGCTTCAGTTTCCTCAGGGGCACATTCCCATAAACCTGCTGGTAGAGCTCCTGGGAATCGGCCCCATTTTCCAGAAGGAAAGCCACGATCCCATGTGTGTCCGGGGACGTATTGCTGAACCTGAACGCGCCCGTGTCAGCCAGGATAGCCACATAGAGGCCACGGATGATTTCCGGCAGCCAGGGCCCCCCTGCCTTTTGTAGAAGGTCAAATACTAATTCCCCCGTTGCACAAG
>CAYOVN010000305.1:0-2759 GCA_964407425.1 uncultured Gemmatimonadaceae bacterium | reverse complement strand
GATCCCTCCTCTGGGGGACCCAACGATCATCAGCGCCACAACATGGGCAGTCCTGATCGTAGTGACGGCGGGCTTAATCCTCTCCTTCACACCCCTCAGGAACTTCGAGAAAGTCGGGGCATCCCAGTTCGGGTATACGGCCCTCTACCTCCTCCTCGCCGGAATTGGTGCCCAGGGAGACCTGAAGGAAGTCATCCAAGCGCCCATCTATCTTGTGGCGGGAGCAGTCTGGCTCGGGATCCACATCCTCTTCCTCTTGGTGGCGGCTCGCATCGTCAAAGCTCCCCTCTTCTTCATCGCCACCGGTAGCATGGCGAATGTGGGAGGCGCAGCTTCGGCCCCGGTGGTGGCAGGAGTCTACCATCCGGCCATGGCCCCGGTTGGACTTCTCATGGCTGTGGTCGGCTACGTATTCGGAATCTACGGTGCCCTGGTTTGTGCTTGGCTCCTGGGGAAGGTGGCCACCCACGGGTGGATTTTGGGTCTCTGAGCTATTCCGGCTCCACTCCGCCCGGAACAGCGCAGTTGGCAACCGACCCGATCTCACCCTTGGAGTCGGGGAAATATCGGCCTTTCCACCAAAGGGCCACACTGACCAGGCCGATGAGGACCGGGACCTCCACCAGGGGGCCGATCACGGCCGCGAAGGCGGCCCCGTGGGCAATTCCAAAGGTCCCAACCGCCACCGCGATCGCCAACTCGAAGTTGTTGGAGGCGGCTGTAAAAGAGAGGGACGCGGTCTGGGGATAGTCTGCCCCGGCCAGCTTGCTCATGAAGAACGTTACGGCGAACATGACCAGAAAGTAGATCAGGAGCGGGAGAGCTATCCTCAGCACTCCCACAGGCTGGCTGATGATGGCCTCCCCCTGGATCGAAAACATCACGATGATTGTGAACAGGAGGGCGATCAGTGTGAGAGGGCTGATCCGGGGAACGAACTCTCTGTGATACCAGTCTTTACCCCTCAGGCGAACCAGAGCGAAGCGTGTGAACATCCCCGCCAGGAAGGGGATTCCCAGGTAGATGAATACGCTCTCGGCGATCTGCCCCATTGTGATGTCTACCACCGCCCCCTCCAACCCCATTTTTTCCGGTAGCACCGTGATGAAGAAGTAGGCGTAGACGGAATAGAACAGGACCTGGAAGATGGAGTTGAATGCTACGAGCCCGGCCGCATACTCCGGGTCCCCCTCGGCGAGATCGTTCCAGACGATGACCATTGCGATGCATCGGGCAAGGCCGATGAGGATCAACCCGACCATGAACTCGGGGTAGTCCCGAAGGAAGAGCACCGCCAGGCCGAACATGAGGAGGGGACCGATCACCCAGTTCTGGATCAGTGAGAGGACCAGGACCTTCCAGTTCCGAAACACGTCCCCCAACTCTTCATATCTTACCTTGGCGAGGGGGGGGTACATCATCAGGATCAGGCCCACAGCGATGGGGATGGAGGTTGTCCCGAGCTGCGTGGACTCATTCAGTGTCCGAACCCCTCCGGGCCAGAAGTATCCCAGGGCGACCCCGGCAGCCATGGCAGCGAAGATCCAGAGCGTCAGAAAACGGTCGAGGAATGAGAGTCGCTTGCTGATACCGGACGGCGGAGCAGGCCGCCCACCTTGATGTGAGGACATGGATTTGCAGGGGTTCGAGGGAGAGTCAGAAATTTACCGAGGCGGGAGCAACCTACCAGAAACCTCGCCCCAGTCCAAGAAGATCCGACTGTCCCCGAAACCCGGTTTGGAGCATTTTCGTAAGGATTAGAGTTGGGATCGCCTTCTTTGTTCAATCTGCGAGACAATGGAGTAGAGATTTCTATGAGTCCTCTGACCAAGAAACGTGTTTCCTTCCTGGTGGGATTTCTCCTTTACTTCATTGGGATCTGGGCCCTGTGGGACACGGCCATCGTATACCCGTTGAAAGTCTTCGTGGTACTCCTCCATGAGGTCAGTCATGCTCTCGCGGCCATTGCCACGGGGGGTTCGGTGGAGCGAATCGTTCTCGATGCCAATCAGGGCGGAGCCGCCTACACCGTCGGTGGGAGTCCCTTTATCACTCTCTCAGCAGGCTATCTGGGGAGTCTTTTTTGGGGAGTCCTCTTTGTAATGTTGGGCTTTTCCCGGCTGTTCCGGCCCCGATGGATCATCGGTGCGGTTGGTGTTTTCGTCGTGTTGGTCAGCGTTTTTGTAGTGAGGAACCCCTTCGGCCTTCTTTTTGGAATCGCCTTCGGAAGTGCTCTCGTGGCTTCAGCCAAATACCTGTCACAGAGGACCAACCGGATTCTCCTCCTGGTCCTGGGCCTCACTTCCACCCTCTATGCCATTCTCGATATCAAGAGCGACATCATATCCCGGCCGAACCTGCGGTCAGACGCCGCCATGCTGGCTGAGATGACCGGCATCCCCACGATCGTCTGGGGGTTCCTCTGGATCGCAATCGCTCTCCTGGTGAGTGGCTGGCTCCTCAGGTGGGTGGCCCGGCGCATGGATGATTCCCAGTTCGAGAGTGACGTCCCGAAACCCTCTCCCGTTCCCTGACACCAGCTCCTGAATCCAGTTCCTGAGCCGGAGCCACTATCCGTAGGTCCCGAACTGTCCCGAGGTCGGAAGATTTTCGGCTTGGGCCGGTCGGGAGAGTCCAGGGTGGCACTCTCGGCCTGGACCGCGGACCTGATGAGTCCGCCGGTGTTCCGCCCGAAGTTCCCTTATGAAAAGGAGGTGATCCTTGTCTAGTCCAAGTACTCTGTGCAACCTGGCACGGGC
>CAYOVN010000304.1:0-2786 GCA_964407425.1 uncultured Gemmatimonadaceae bacterium | reverse complement strand
TTCCCCTGGTCCTGAGTGCCCCCCACGGGGGGGACAAAAAACCTACCGAGATACCGGACCGGACCTACGGTGTAACCGGCTCTGATCGAAACACCAGGGAACTCGCCCTGCAGATTCGGGCTGCGATAAAGGCCCAGACCGGATTCTACCCTCACGTCATCATCTCCCACCTCCATCGGAGTAAGCTTGATCCGAATCGGGAAATCGTGGAGGCGGCTCAGGGTGACCCTGAATCGGAACGGGCCTGGTGGGAATTTCAAACGTTCATCGACGCTGCCGGGGATATTGTCGAGGAGGAGTTCGGGGAGGGATTCTATATCGATCTCCATGGCCACGGCCACGATATCCAGCGCCTCGAACTCGGCTATCTGCTCTCCTCGACCGATCTCTCGAACACGAATGAGGCCCTGGCCGGCTCAGCCTTCGTGAACAAGAGCAGCTACAAGGTCCTGGGCTCCAAGCCGGGAATGAACTTCGCAGACCTGATCCGGGGACCCATGAGCCTTGGCACCCTCATGGAGATCGAAGGCCTTCCCGCGGTCCCAAGTCAAAGCCAACCGGATCCCGGCGGGAATCCCTATTTCAACGGGGGCTACAACACCAGGAGGCACGGATCCCGGGACAGCGGGGCGGTCAGCGGTGTCCAGATCGAATGCAACTACACGGGAGTCCGGGACACGGAAACCAACCGACAGACGATGGCGGAGGCTCTGGGACGGGCGCTAACGGCCTTCTTCCCCGAACATTTCGGGTTTCCCTTCGCCCCGGTCCAGGCTTCGAGCAACCGATAGGCGGGACAATGGGTTCCCCGCCACGGCCGCACACAAGTGAGAGAGAGCCTCAGTACTGGTAGTGCTTGATCGTCTCTCCCATTTGGCCGATCTCGGAGAGTGAGGCGATTCCCAGCTCCAGGTGGGCATCGGCCCACTCCCGGGTCACCTGTCGATCGCTCTCCTCGGTCTTCACCCCTTCTGGGGTCATGGGAAGGTCCGACACCAGGAGCAGAGCCCCCCGGGCAATCTGATTCTTGTGTCCGACTACAAAGATGGTGGCCGTCTCCATGTCGATGGCGATGGCCGTCATCTTTTTCAGTTCCTCCCGAAACACCTCGTCGTGCTCCCAGACTCTGCGATTCGTGGTGTACACGACACCGGTCCGGTAGTCATAGCCCCGTTCCACCAGTTTCTCTGACACGAACTTGTGGAGTTTGAAGGATGGCAGAGCCGGAACCATGGGATCGAGATAGTCGTTGGACGTTCCCTCCCCCCTGATGGCCGCGATGGGAAGAATGAACTGCCCGATCTCGGTGGAGTGTTTCAGGCCGCCGCATTTCCCGAGGAAGAGGACACCCTTGGGATTTCGGACTCCAAGGAGATCCATGATGGTCGCCGCATTCGGAGATCCAATCCCGAAGTTCACCATGGTGAGACCATCGGAGTTGGTGGCGGCCTGCATAGGGCGCCCCGAGCCGTGGACATCACAGTTGAACTTTGATACGAACCGAATGAAGTAAGTCTCGAAGTTGGTGAGAAGCACGTAGTCACCGAAGTCATCGATGGCCATCCCCGTATATCGAGGGAGCCACTCACGTGCCAATTCGAGTTTTGTAACCATTTATGAGTTCCGAAAGAAGAGGATATCCTTGGAGAAAATGCCCGGGTTCCGTCCCTTAAGGACCTGTCTCCCCAGAAGACTAGTGGAGCGTAGCGCCGGGTGAAAGTAATGGGGTGCCTCCACCGGAATGACCCCTGGCCTTCGTGCTCTCCTCGACCCACTCTTCAGAGTCCACGAACCAATGCGCCCGGAGCCTCAGAATGTTCAGAACGACGACACAGATCCTCCTTCTCCTTTCGATCTTTTCGGGACCCCTTCTCGCTCAGGAGCAGGACGTCCAGTTCCTCCTTCTGGGCAAAACCCGGAACCACCGGCAAAGCCCCACAGGAGAGCTGACGTTTCTCAACACCGCGTTCTTCGGGGAAATCTTCCTGAATGAGGGAGGTGCCGTTTCCGACGCCTTTGTCACCGGGCCCGGCGAAGCAAAGGATGGATTGTACTTTGGAGAACAGGACGTACCGTTCTTCGCCAGTGACCGGCACGCCTCCATCCAGTCCCTTGAGGAACACTTCCCGGACGGAACCTACCTGTTCCATTTCGACACTCCCCATGGAAACGTCCGGGACTTCCCCGTCACGTTCACCAAGAGGGCGCAGGAGTCGAGAAACCCCGCTCCGATTCTACTGACCCTGCATCAGCACGGAGAAGTGGCCGACCCCAATGCCATCGACCCGGATGCGGACCTCTTAGTGACCTGGAGTGAATTCGAACACGGATCGGCCGATCCCAACCGCGTTATCGATGACCTGATCTTCGTTATCATGGGCGACTGCCTGGGCGTGAAGACGGTCCATAGCGGTGCCGCCTTTGGACCTTCCTTCCTGACCTACGAAGCAAAGGAATTCATCATCCCGGCCGAAAGCCTTCGCCCGGGCCAGCCCTTCCAGGTAGAAATCGAATTCTCTGAAATGGACACGGATAAGCGGGATAGCCTGGTTTCCATCATCACCTACGCCGCCTCCACCTTTCTGGATATCCGGACCGTCGGGGTCAATGAGGATGATGTGGTCTGTCCCGCCCAACCCCTGGCCATGGACGGGGGGCAAACGGATCGTAAGAAGCCGGGGGGTTGAAGCTGGAAAACGAGGATCCCGGCACCAAGTTGAGTCCCGGGGCCGGCCCGGGAGGGAACGGCAATTCGCAGATGAAGCCGTCGCCGTCCAGGTCGGCGT
>CAYOVN010000303.1:0-2867 GCA_964407425.1 uncultured Gemmatimonadaceae bacterium | reverse complement strand
CGCGACGAAGACAAATACCGTTACCTGGAATATGGACTCAAAAAATTGTGTGATCTCACTCATATCCGAATTCCTTTCCGTTAACCGGTTGTTGCCAGTGGGAAGGAGGAAAATCAGCCATTGATACTCCCACGGCGTAACTTCGATCCTCCTGGATCGCCTCCTCCGTGAATACCTCGGCACCAGCCCATGGCCCCTTCCGGCCAGCTCCGGTTGCTGGGAACGACACCTCGTCGCCCCTCGACGGATCGGGATCTGCAAGAGCCTCGGCGGGCGGGTGGATGATGCGGGGAGAATACGCCTCGGGGGAGGAGGAGGATAGTACACTTTAGTGGTATATGGATAAGGAAGGAGGAGAGGAAGGCGGCCAGCCAAACCAGGTCGAGGGGCGGTTCCGCCCGTGCCCGACCGGTGAAAGCCTTTTCCGACCCACCGCCGATCGAGTAGGATACCGGATTCGGGTCTGCCCCGGGCGCAGCGTGGAGTTCTCGACCCTGGTGGTTATCGCCAGCGCAATCGGCCTCGAATCGGCGGTCACCGGCAGCGGCCTGTCGGACATCATCGCCGGCTTCCTGGAACGGATCGGCGGCGGCGATCCCCGCATGGCCCTGGCCGCAGTCTTCCTGGGTTGTATCGCCCTGGACACCCTGATTACCAACGTGGCCTCTGCGGTGTTCATGTTTCCCGTCGCCCTGGCCATGGCCACCAGCATGGGGGTCTCGTTCATGCCCTTTGCCGTGACGGTGATGGTGGGGGCGTCCTGCAGTTTCATCTCGCCTATGGGATACCAGACCAACCTGATGGTCTACGGCCCGGGGGGCTACAGCTTCGTGGACTATGTGAAGATCGGGGTGCCGCTGACCGTGGTGGTGGGAGTCGTGACGCTGTTTCTTACGCCGATCATCTATCCCTTCTAAGGGTGAGGCTCTAGAACTTCACCTGCATTACCGCCTGATACCGGATGTCTGATTCCCGATCCGCCTCGTCCCAGTTGACCTGATCGACGTCGAAGATGAGGAGGTTCCGTCCGCCGAAATCGTACCCGATCCCCGCGTGCCATCGGTCGTAGCTCTCGTCACCTTCGGCAGGGGTACGGTTGAAGTCGTCGAATCCAGCGACGAGGCGCCAGTTGGGTCCAGCCTTGTACTCGCCGAAGAATGAGAACCCGTCGTACTCGGTGGCCAGGGAGGGGTCGTCCATCTGGTACCAAGTTCCTTTCTGGTTTCCTTCACCGGTAGCGTACTGGCCGGTAAGGGTACCCTGGGGGAATTGGTAGGAGGCCATAACGTTGTAAACCCTCAGATCAGGTGTCTCCTCGGACTCGCCGTTTTGGTTTCCTTCACCGGCGACGGCCAGCCCCGACAGCTGGAATCCCGGAAGAACGTCCGGGAGAGGCCGCACCGTGACCCGTCCCTGAACCGACTTGCCCTCGTTCTTCTCCTTGGCGTGATACCCACCGCCGTTGTACACGCCGATGGCCCAGCTTCCGTACTTGGAGGGGTAGTAGTGACTCACCTCGTCCTGGTACTCGTGCGACATGTCATCCCCAAAACCACCGGCCAGCGTCAGACCTATGTCCGCGGAGTTGAAGAGACCGGAGCGCTCCATGAACATCTGGTCCCGCATCCGATACAAATCGATGTGCTCTTCGAAGTCGAGCCACACCATGTGGACGATTCCCATCTCCAGACCCACCTTCTTAAGTTCTCCCCAATCGCCGAAATCCCATTTTCCGTAGGCATACTTCAGCCGTACCTTCACGTCTCCGGTGTCATCCTGGTGCCCGTCCATGGTGATCCGGGCCGAGAAGTTCGACAGAATCTTCGCCCGGGCGGTGAAGTACGAGCGGGTGACTTTGAACTGGTTGTAGTCCTCCCCACCTTTCTCTCCCAGCTGGTAGGTGAGGTAGAACAGGCCCTCGAAGGAAACCTGGGGAAGCTCCTTTTCCTGTGCAGAAAGGGGAGTGATGGTTGCGAAGAAGAGGAACGCCAGAAAGCCAATCCTGCCTCCGATACCCCTTGAAGTTCTCACCGTATCTTTTTCCTGGTTTTTGGGCCCGTGGGCCGGTGTTCCATGAGGCCGGAGGCGGAAGACCTCCAACTCCTCTTGGGTTCGACGGGAAGCTAGATTGACACGTGGGTCACAACAACTCAGTAGCAGGATTTCGTAACGGTTCTTACCGTTCTGTGACCGCCATGTTACGAAAAAGGGCGGTTTCGGCGGGCCCGGCCTTCTCAGTTTTATATACCACGAAGGTGCAATACCCCCACCGGCCCATGTGCCATACTCTTGGGCAGGGTGGGGCTGGCGCACCCGCAACGGTCTTCGGATTATCCGGGAACGAGTTTCAACAGGGGACACCCAAGAGGGGAAAACCCAAAGGGGACACCCAAAGGCGAGAGGAATAGGAGACACGATGCTTGGATACCTCCTGGAGTTTTTTCGGAGCAATCCGGTCGCTCTGATGTTTGCGGTGCTCGGCCTGGGTTACCTGGTTGGCAAAACAACAATCAAAGGCTTCGAACTCGGTTCGATCACCGGTGTGTTGTTTGTGGGCCTGGTTTTTGGTCACTTCGGATTCACCATGAACCCTACGGTTCAGTCCCTTGGTTTTGTGCTCTTCATCTTCTCAGTCGGATTGCAGGCCGGTCCCAGCTTCTTCGCCGTCCTGCGCCAGGACGGTGCCAAGTACTTTGCCCTCGCGGTCGTGATCGCGACGACCGGCTTCTCCCTCGCGCTGGGGTTCTCGAAACTGCTGGGCTTAGAGCCAGGCGCTTCCGCAGGTCTGCTGGCAGGAGGGCTCACGAGCTCTCCGACACTGGCCGCAGCACAAGAAGCCGTCCGCTCGGGTGACGTGGTGGTGCCGG
>CAYOVN010000302.1:0-2898 GCA_964407425.1 uncultured Gemmatimonadaceae bacterium | reverse complement strand
CGATAATTCCACTCATGGGCGGTGCTTTCCCCCGCTAGTCGGTTGAACTCTTCCCTTTGGGCGGACGGCTCAACGGTTGAATCCGTTCATTACCGTCTCGATCCCCTCACTGCCCCAGACTTCCACCCCTTTTACCAGGTCGGGTAGAAGGCCAAGGACGACATCTTCGTCTTCCGGACCCAATGGCGAAAGGACCCACTCCGACAAATCCGTTCTCCCCGGTGGGAGGCCGACCCCGATTCGGAGTCGCGGATAGTCATCGGTCCCAAGGGCCTGGGAGACAGACTGCAATCCATTATGACCCCCGGGCGAACCCCGGGGCCTAAAACGAACGCGGCCCACATCCAGGGCCGCGTCGTCTACAACAACCAATAATTCTTCCTCTGGGAGGAACTCGGAAACAGAGGCCAGGGCCGTGAGGGCCTGACCACTGCGATTCATGAAGGTGGTGGGCTTCATAAGCCGGTACACCTCCTCATCCCGAGATCCCTCCGTAACCATGGCCCTTCCCTCCCGTTGAAAGAGGGGGAAGTCCCAGTCGTAAGCCAGTCGATCCAAAAGCCACCACCCCACGTTGTGACGGGTGGCATCGTATTCGGGGCCAGGGTTCCCCAGCCCGACCACAACCTTCATGATCCGACCGTGCTAACCCTCTTCGCCTTCGGAGCCATCAGCATCGGCAGTTTCCTCGCCCTCGCCCTCACCCTCAACATCCTCCATTCCCTCTTCCAGTTCCTCGTCCTCGACCTCTTCATCGGCCGCGACAACCTTCGGAACCTGAACGGAGCAGACGGTCCTGTCGGCGTCCAAGAGAATGTCGACGCCCTCTTCCAGATCGAGATCGGACACATTGAGGGAGTCCCCAATGGTCATCTCGGTGACGTCCAGGGAGTACATTTCCGGAATCAGGGATGGAATACACTTGACCCGGATCTCGTTGAGAATCTGTTCCAGGATCCCGCCGGATTCCCGCACGCCAACGGGGATACCCTCGAGATTGATGGGAATCTCCACTTCCACCGCCACGCCCTTCTGGATGCGGAGAAAGTCCACATGCAGGAGTCCAGGCTTGTGGGGATAGGACTGGATTTCACGGATCAGCGTCCGGACCGGCTCGTCATCCCCCTCGATCTCAAGGTCGAGAATCGTGTTTTCAACGGAGATGCGCTGAAACAGGTATTCCGTCTCTTTAAGGTCCAGGGAAAGGCCCTTGGATTCCATGTCTTTCCCGTAGATTACGGCGGGGATTCGCCCTCGGAAACGTAGTTTCCGGGCTGCTTCTTTCCCTGTTTCGGCCCTTAGCTGGGCCTTCAAAGCTGTTGTCTTGGTCATTCCTGTTTCTCACAAACCGATGGAGGCCCCACCGCCGACCGACCATCGGGCCGGCTCCCGTTCAGGCCATAAAAAAAGGTGCGCTAGGTTTCCTCATCCGGCACCTCGAAGAGCGCACTCACTGACTCATTCGAGTGGATATACTGGATGGCGTTGGCCAGCAGGCCCGCCACCGAGAGGATCCGAAGGTTCTCGAATCTCCTCTCCTCCGGGACATGAATGGTATTGGTGACCACCAACTCCTCCAAGGGGGCCTGGGAAAGACGTTCCACCGCCGGCCCGGAAAGGAGAGCGTGGGAGGCAGCCGCCGAGACGGACTTGGCCCCCCTGTCCAGGAGGGCCACCACGGCGTTAACCAGTGTCCCCCCTGTGTCCACCATGTCATCCACCAACAGACAGTTCTTCCCGTCCACCTCACCCACCACGTTCACGACCTCAGCCACGTTGGGGGCAGGGCGCCGCTTATCGATGATGGCGAAACCCGCTTTGAGGTGTCGTGCGTAGCCCCGGGCCATCTTTGCCGAGCCCACATCAGGGGCGACCACCACCAGGTCGTCCAGCCCCTTCTCCCGGAAATAACGGACCAGGACCGGAGCCGCGTAGAGGTGATCCACGGGGATGTCGAAGAACCCCTGAATCTGGTGCTGGTGAAAATCGATTCCCACCACCCTGTCGGCGCCGGCAGCCACGATGAGGTTGGCCATGAGCTTGGCGCCGATGGCGACCCTGGGTTGGTCCTTGCGGTCCTGCCGACCGTACCCGTAGTACGGGATCACCGCCGTGACCCGGGCCGCCGATGCTCGTTTGGCGGCATCGATCAGGAGGAGCAACTCCAGAACATTGTCACCGGGCGATGCGGTAGGCTGGACGATGAATACGTCCCGGCCTCTCGCGTTCCGGTCGATTCGGACGAAGATTTCACCATCGGCGAAATCCCGGATAGTCGCCGAATCCGGCGATTTTCCGATCAGTTCTCCTATCTCCTCCGCCAGGGGCCTGTTAGCCCTCCCGGAGAGAAGAAGGAGTGGTCCATGCTGAAGGGTGTCGTCCATGCGACGTTCCCCCAATGGTTTTCGTTATTGTGACAGCGCGGGAATCTAGATATGACCCCTAAAAAGGTCAACTCGTGATGAAATTCTCGAATTGGTTAAGGGGCCCCTCGGGAAATGGTAATTCGCCGGTTTGAGACCACCGAGCTCCGGAAAGGCAACCGAAGCTCAAGACGGAGCCGGTAACGACCCTCATCCAGATCCGGCAGGGCCTCCTGCCACCTTCCCACATCCCCCAGATACCTGATCCGTTGCCCGAGAATCCACCAGTCACCAGGAATGGCACTGCCTGCGTCCTCCAGAACCCTTTTGGGGCTTCCATGACTCGTTTAAGAAGAGCGATGGAGTCCGCTTCCTGGACACGTGCATCTGGAGGTTGTTGGGGGACGGCGGCGAGGGGGTACCCAAAGAAGGGAGAGGGCGGCGAAAAGGAAAATCCGGCGAAAAAGAGGGGTCGCCCGACCGGGCCGCCCGGCTGCCCGGCTGATCAGTCGGGCCGGAAGAGTGATAGAAAAAA
>CAYOVN010000301.1:0-2930 GCA_964407425.1 uncultured Gemmatimonadaceae bacterium | reverse complement strand
GTGTTAAAAAGGAAAATACCAGGACCAATAGACTTAGTTGTTTTTTAGTTTTCATATCTATTTTGTTATGCAAAGTTGATTTATTCTGTTTTTATTGAGGCATCCTTGAAATCCTTCATCATTTTCAATCGGTCTAATAGTGATAATGCAATTGCTGTTTGTTGATTCTCTTCTGAAAAGCCATCTATGATTTTACCAGTTTCTAAGTAAAAGTGAAAGTAGGCGAAAACACTATCTCTGTGATTCTGTAACATATAGGATTCAGGATAATCAGAATTACCCTTAAATGTAAATCTTCCGTTCTTTACCATTGTTGAATCAGAGAATGGTTCTTGTGCCAAAAACTTACTTAAGTAGATCCATTGATCTTCAATATCTCCTTTAAACGTGCCTATAATTGTGAATTGTTTGTCCGAGCCACAACTGACAATCAGGATTAGCAAAATCAATACGAGAACGTTTCTCATCATGGTTGGGATTTTAACTGGATTAACTTACAACCGTTGCATAGCGATTGGCTTATGGCACATTTTTATAAACGGGCAAAATTTAATTGATTTCAGGAACATAACCCCATTGTTTTAATTCATTTAAATTCTTAATTTCTTTTGTACCTCCATCATAAAGAAGAATGATTCTATTAGAGGCATCAATTATATTTCGATAATCATGATCGGTTAGGATAATTCCTTTGGTTTTCGATTGTTCTCGGATTCTACTTTTAATGTCTTCTATATTTATGGGGGCTACACCATTAAAAGGCTCATCCAATAGTATATAGCGTGCTTTTGAGTAAAGCACTAGCAAGATCTCTATAATTCTTTTCTCGCCTCCTGATAGTTGTCTTGCATTCTTTTGTAGAAATCTAGAGATGAAGGGATCATTTCTCAGCATTACAACATCGAGATTATTGCCAAACAGACTGATGATTCTATCAATTGAGATATCCTTAGGCAGATAGTTATCTTGCGGAAGATATCTAACTTGGTTGAAGTTTTCAAATGGTTTTGTGACACGTTTTGAGTCTATCGTGATATACTTATTCTCAGCAATTACAGAGCCAAAAATTACCTTCAATAAGGTAGATTTTCCTGACCCATTTCTTCCAAGTAAACCAACTATTTCGCCCGGTTTACAGGATAGAAATATATCCGAGAGGACCATTTGCCTTCGGTAGCTTTTAATTACACTATCAACGTGTAACCCAACCATGATATTAAAGTTATAAGACCTGCAATTACTATATTAAGAACAATAGTGGACGTCCATAATTGCACCTTATTAATTCCCAGATTATAATAGAAATAATATACACCTTTATTTCTAAGCTCGTAAATGAAGTATTGCATTAACAGAGGGGTGAATAGGTAGGCAAAACCTATTGTGGTTATCGAAAATTCCTGTGACTTCCACATGTAATACAATCCAATAAATATTGATATGGCAAGAGAGGCTCCGAATAAACTAGAATGAAATAGAAGGAAGGCCCTTATTTTTTGCCTCACTCCCCAAGGCCTAACCCTACTCATGTTTTATGGGGTTGAATTTAAAACTCTTTCAACGTTGTCAATTAAACGCTTCTCATCGTGACCGACTTGGGTGTACACTATCTTTCCGTCTTTGTCAATTAGATAAAAGATGGGTGCTCCTTTAATCAGGTAATCATCACAAATGCTATCTCCTTTCCATACGTTTCTGTAATGCATATCACGATCAGTACAGTACGCTTCAACTTTCGCCACATTATTTGTGTAACAGTTTATACCTATCACTTCAAAATCGTTGTTCTTATATTTTGCCTGTAGAGCATTTAAGGTGGGAATTGACTCAACGCAAGCCCCACAACCGATAAACCAGAAGTCCAATAAGATGTACTTTCCTCTTAGAGCAGACAGGGAAACCTTGTTGCCTGATACAATTGGTAGTTCCCAGTCAGGCGCATCGGTTTGGAGCTCCAGGGTTTGAAGATGAGCTTTATACTTATCCCAGCTGTAATATTCTGGGACATTCTCGATGGAGAATTGGTGACTGGGATACCTTTTTTTGAAGGAATAATTGTTGAACTGCGCCTCATGAAGTTGATAATTACTATTCTGAATAGGTTGATATTGTGAATAGAACACTGGAAGGTGGTCTCGATTTCTTACAATCAGATTGATTCTCTTCCTTCCTTCATGACGAGGCAGTTTATAGGTATCCACAATCCTGCTATCGGTCCAGAAAGTATAGGAACTGCACGGTTCGTTATCTATCAATGTATCCGTTTTAACTATAGAATCGGTCCGGAAACTGAACAAGGAATCTATCAGGCACTTCTGAATGGCTGCATAGGACAGTTCCAGATATTGATACTGGGTCATATGTCCATCTTTGTAATCACAAAACGGTTTTTTGTAAGCAAAGCTATCCCGTTGGGCCAAATGGATCATATAATTTCCATTGTAAAAGCATGAATAATACTCTGATTCTTGATTAAAGTTAAAACCAATGTTTGTGTCAGCTGGATTTGTTTCGAAATAAATAATCCCCTCCCTTTTGGAGGTGTCATCCGCATAGCTACGGTATACCTCTATTTGATATGAATAAGCAACCTGCTCATGCTGTTTCATTTGTTCGCCAATACCCGTTAGCTCCTCCAGTGGAGTTTTTGGAGTTGGAGTGCATCCGAAGAAAATTAATATACCAACAGCAGAAATCGCGGATCCAAGATTTAGCTTGATTTTCATTCTTCAAAATTTATGCTCCGTTGTATTTATCTCTTTTTAAACTTCATTTTCTTTACAAGCTGGTAGAAGCACAGCTATAACAATAGTTAATACAATGAATCTGGTATAATGGTTTCTCATAAGAATGTTGAACTCAATGGCAAATAAAATTAAGGATTCGAGCTTTCAAAGTCAATGAAAAGAGCTTATTAGTTTTACACGAGA
>CAYOVN010000300.1:0-2952 GCA_964407425.1 uncultured Gemmatimonadaceae bacterium | reverse complement strand
TTCGATCATCCTCCCATCGCCGACTACCAGTCTTTCGTCATCACGCCCGCCCTGGATCACTTCTATAGCAAGGCGGCAGCCGATCTACGGTTCGGCCCGGTGATCGTCAACACTCCCGCCAGGGACGACCGGTACTCGAGTATCGAGGTCTTCGACATGGAGCACCACGCGTTCTTCGACAAGTTGACGGGCCCCGGTGCGGAACGGTTCGTCATCGTCCATGCCGACTATGAAGGCGAGATCCCCGAGGGACAGGTCATCCGTTCGGCCTCACTCTTTCCTTTCGTCTTCCTGCGCACTCAGTCCTTCGCCTTCAACGAGGACGCAGAGGCCGACGCCATTCGTCGTAGAGCCAGCATGAGCGGCGAGACGGGGGACATCGACCTTCCGGATCCTGCGGACACTCAGGCCTTGATTGCGGCGGTTATCGCCAACTCAAATCCGTATCCGCAGACGGCGGATCTCATGGCGGAGGCCGCCAGGGTCTATTCGCCGGAGGTTCATGCCGAGACCTTCGAGAGCGTCAAGGCCTTTCTGGCTTCCGGTGGCGTCAGCGGGAATGTGGGCATGTTCGAGGCCGTGGATCATCCGGCAGGTGGTAGTCACAGGGTCCGTGCAGCCGGCACCCTGATGGGCCATCTGGGTTTACCCGTGCACCACGCGTATTACCAGCAGATCCCCATGGATCAGGACGGGACCCCTTTGGCTGGGGCCAATGGTCCGTTCGTCATGACACTGCCTTACGACCCTGGGGTCGACCTCTTCTGGTCTTTGACGCGGTACGGGGCGGACACCTTCCTTCCGCTGAATCCGGCAGACATCAGCGGGCACGACATCCAGGCCTACAACGCCTTCAACACCGAGCCTGACGAGAACGGAAACGTCACCTTCACGTTCAGCATGGAAGACCCGCAGGACGGTACCTACTGGATGCCTGTGTCTGCGAGTGGGTACTACTTAATCGCCCGCTACTATGGTCCGACTGCCCGCCTCAACGGGAATACCGCGAAGGACATCGTCTACGGTGGAACGCCTCTCGAGGAGAGGTTCGCGACGGTGAAGTTTTAGACCGGCTGACCCGGTCATGACAGCAAAAGAGGGCCCTTCAGAATGCTGAAGGGCCTTCTTTGAAGTGAACTCCAACCTAAACTACTCCCCTTAGCGACCTCCCGAGGTTGGTGAGCTCAGCCTCAGATCCAGCATGTCCCGAAAAGCGTCCAGGGGTTGGGCTCCCTTGACGGGGAAGCCGTTGATGAAGAATGCCGGCGTGCCCTGAATCCCGGCGGATTGTCCAACCCGGGTGTTCTGCTGGATCCGCTCGAGCGCCGCGTCCTGGCCCAGACACTGGCTGAACCGTTCGGCATCCAAACCTTCCTCTTCGGCGATCTTCGTGAAGAACGGACCGGGATCCTGACTGTTCTTCCACCCCTGCTGGTCCTGATAGAGCCGATGCCTCATGGGATCGAACAGGTCCTGCTCCGCGGCGCACTCGCTGGCCACAGCTGCTGCGTCGCCGTTGGGGAACATACCCAGTACGAACGGAACGTAGGTCCAGCGCACCTTCCCGGTGGCCACGTATTCCTCATCCAGAACCGGACGGGTCGTTTCCTGGAATACCCGACAATAGCCACACCCGAAATCGCTGAACTCTATGATCTGAATAGGGGCGTCCACCGGTCCGACCCCGTGCCCCATTCCCATGCTCAGAATCTGAGCCTGGACAGAGGGGCTTCCAAGGGTTGGAGGGGGCGGCAGCCAGTCCCTGGAAGGTCCGTCATCTTCGGCGAGGAGTAGCTGAACAACCTGCTGGAAGCCTTCCACAGGGATGAGCCCTGAGATAGGAGCACCCTCCAAGATGAACGCCGGTGTCCCCTTGGTTCCCAGAGCTTTTCCTAGACGGATATCAAGTTCGACCTGGGCCACCCTGTCCCCGTTCACCAGGCACTCGGAGAACTCGTCTGCTCGCAGCCCTTCGTCTTTGGCCAGCTTTGCAAAGAACTCGTCGGGGTTCTGGGTGTCCCGCCATCCCGCCTGATCAGCGAACAACCGGCCCCGCATGCGTTGAAAAGCATCGGTTCCCTGGGCCCCAGCGCACTCTGACGCCAGGGCCGCCTTGTCTCCGTTCGGGAACATCCCCAGGACAAAAGGCACAAACTTCCACTGAACGATCCCCGTCTCGATGAATTCCTTCTGGATCTCGGGAAAGATCTCCTCGCTGAAGACCCGGCAGTATCCGCACCCGAAATCGCTGACTTCGATGACCTTGATGGGCGCGTCCGGGGATCCCTGGTCATATCCGATGCTAGCCATGTCCAAGGGAACGCGGGTGGGGTCCTGGGCTGGGATAGCGTCCTGGACTCCGGGGCCAAGGTCGCTAGCGGCGGTCCCGGCCACGGACCGAGGGGTGTCGGCTGCCAGGACCTCCTCCGGGATCCTTTGGCCCTCACACGCCCCCAGGACGGCTGGCGCCAGCACCAGGAGGGTCAGGCGCAGGATGCTCTCAGGGCGGCGATGTCGCCTTGGATGCACAGTCTCTATCCTCGTCTTCCGGGGAGAACCGCACCGGGCGATTTCCCTGTTGAGTTTGGAGAGGTGAGCCTCTCCGGCGTTGCGGTTCAGGTTGAAATCTTAGCGAAACCCGCGGGGAGGGGAAGAGGACTCCGGTCCCCCCAAAGAAAACCGTTTCTCCGAGGGTTCAGGTGAACCTACCGCTTTGGGTCGGTTCCTGTGTATGTTTTGGCCCAAATGTCATACAACCCGAGGTACTCATATGTCTCGGTCAAAACTCCCGTACCTTTCCCTGGCCACCCTGGTTGTAGCGAGCTGTAGCTCAGGGGGCTTCAATTACTGGTTCTACCCAGAACCTCGCCTGACAGAACCCGAGGAAGCCATTTTTGTGGCCCACGAAAATCATCGGGTCCTTTCCATTGATGGGGAAGAGCTTACTGCAAG
>CAYOVN010000299.1:0-2955 GCA_964407425.1 uncultured Gemmatimonadaceae bacterium | reverse complement strand
CCAAGGGAAAGGGCTGCGGTATACCATTTTGGTGGTACACAGGGGAGGGCCTGGGAAGCCAGTCTTTAACGGCTGATTTCGGCAGGGGCGACGCCAACCCTCTCGCAGAGGCGTACCAGTTCCGCGACGGATCGGATCCCCATTTTCTCCATCACACGGCGGCGGTGAATTTTGACGGTTTCCTCGGAGATCCCCAATTCGGCGGCGACCCGCTTGTTCATGACCCCGGTGATGACGAAGGTCATGACTTCGTATTCCCGGGAGGTCAGCGTTTCGATCCGTTCCTGGATGGAGGCTTTCTCGGCTCGTTCGGCTCGGTTTTCCGCGTCTTGCGCCAGCCCATTTTTGATAGCCGCCAGGAGATCGTCCTTGTCGACTGGCTTCGTCAAGAAATCGATAGCGCCCTTCTTCATGGCCTGGGCCGTGGTGGGTACATCCCCGAATGCGGAGAGAAAGACAATGGGCATGCGGTCCAGTTTTCCGGAAAGTTCTTCTTGAAGCTCCGGCCCGGTCATATCAGGCATCCTGACGTCCAACACGATACACCCCGGCCCATCTGCGCGCCCCGAGCCAAGAAAGCTCTGGGCGGAGGGAAAGGACTCCACACTCAGTCCCGCCGTGCGTACCAATCGGCTCACCCCCTTCCGGGCGGAGGGGTCATCATCGACAATAAATACCGTAGGTTCACTCACGTCTCTCGAACTGCTCTCTTCACGGGGATGTTGAAACCCACACGGGCGCCTCCCTCAGGCCCGTTCTCCGCCCACATCTGCCCGCCGTGAGCTTCGATAATGGAGTTGCTGATGGCCAGGCCCATCCCCGTGCCTCCGGGTTTCCAGGTTGCCAGCGGTTCGAAGATCCCGTCGAGCTGATCCGGATCGATCCCGTGACCCCTATCTTCCACCCAGGCCCGGGCCTCCTTTCCTGGGAATGCCGTTTTGACTCGGAGGCGGCGGTCCGCCCTCTCCAGATGACTCATGGCCTGCAGGCCATTCAGAATCAGGTTCACCACGACCTGCTCGAGTTGGACCTTGTTCCCTTCCACCATGGGGGCGAGAGGATCATACACCTTGAGAAGTGTGACGTCCTGCTCATCCAACTCGCTCTTGAGTAACTTCGTGGCGGCCTCGACGACAGCGTTGAGGTCGAGGGGCTCGTGCTCGGTGTCCTGGTGGGCATAGAGACTCCGCAGGTTGATGATGATGTCTCTGGCGCGTTTGGTGTCACTAACGATGCCACCCAGGATCTCCTTGATTTCCTCTTCTTCCCAGGGGCCGGCGGCGATCATCATCTCGGCGGCTTGTGCGTTGCTCAGGATGCCCGTGAGAGGCTGATTCAGCTCGTGGGCAATGGATCCCGTCAAAAGGCCCATGCTCTTCGCCCGGCCTATCCGAGCCAGGGCATCTTTTTGCTCTCGCGCATTCCGTTCGGCCTCCTTCAGTTCCGTGATGTCGATGTATGTGTTGACGATATGCGCCAGCTCTCCTTTTGCACCCCGGAGGGTGTGAAGGTGGCACTGAACCCAGGGCGCTTTAACCTCCCCCACCCCTTCCAACTCAAAATCGGTTACGGTGCGGTTCGCATCGAATTGGAATGGTGGGAGGACTACGGGGCTTCCGGTGAAGGCCTTTTCGACCAGGGGCATGACTCCGGCATCTTCGAGCTGTTCGTCGGTTCGCATATTGTACTTCGCCAAAGTTAGGTCCGTCTCCGCCTGGTCCACCCCCCAAAGCCGCATCCAGGCAGCGTTCACGTCGACGATCCGCCCGTCGGGCGTCAGGAGCTCGATGGCCAGGGGGGAATGCTTCATGAGATCCAGGAACCGCTGTTCGCTCTCGGCCCTCTCCTCTTCCGCCACCTTGCGCTCGGTGATGTCCACCACGGTACCCAGCAGGAAGGTGGGTTCACCCTGTCCGTCTCTCACGAGGTCAGCCCTCAGGTGTACCCAGATGACCTCGCCGTCCGTCCGGACGAACCGACAATCCGTACGGAAGTCGAGAAACCCTTGAATGGTCGATTCGAGGGTTTGAATCACGTACTCCCGATCGTCCGGGTGAATCACACCCTCGGCTGTTTCACGGGTCACCGGCGTCCGGGGATCGATCCCGCTGAGATCGTACGCTTTCCTGGACCAACTCATTCCATTGGTCTTCAGGTTCAACTCAAAGAACCCAACTCGCCCAACGGATTCAGCTCTTAAGAGTCTATTTCGGCTCTCGCGGATGGCCAGTTCAGCCCGTTTTTCCTCGCTGAGATCTCTAACGGAGCTTACGTAAAACCGGGGGGCTCCCGCTCTTACCTGAACCGGGTAAACCGTCTCCATGACCCAGGCCGACTCTCCGTCCTTGCCAACCAGCCGCTTCTCCCTGGTCTGGATTCCCCCCTCTTCGGACAGGATCCGAGTCAGATCGCCGAAGTCGGGGCCCTGATCATCAGGATGGGTGATGTCCAGGGGTGACAGCGCCAGCATCTCCTCCCGTGAGTATCCCACGAGATCGCAGTATCTCTGGTTGGCCCGCAGAAAGCGTCCATCAGACGTGAGATGAGCGAGGCCGACACCGGCCTGCTCGAAGGTGATCCGGAAGAGATCAAGGTCTTCTTCCGAATCTTCGTCTGTTCCTGGCGGTGCCATCGATGGCACCCGAGATCCGGACCGATCGAGGGGGGTTCCCGAGTGGCGAGAGGTCATACTGCCGATGATCCTGTGGGTGAAGGGGTGACTAAGTTAAGGCGTATTCGCCGGCAAGGAAAAAGGGAGCGACCGAAGGCCGCTCCCTTTTTCTCCTTGCTCAGCCGGAAGCCCGACCGTGCCCGCTCAGGCAGCTGACTCGGTTGCCTCTGGTGCGTGCGCCCCGAAGAACGTGGCGTAGAGGACGGGCACCACCACCATGGTCAGCACCGTGGCAAACCCGAGGCCGAAAGCGATGGTAACCGCCATCGCCTGGAAAAAGGCAT
>CAYOVN010000298.1:0-2959 GCA_964407425.1 uncultured Gemmatimonadaceae bacterium | reverse complement strand
AGGGGCCCGGGGTCTTCGGAGTATCGGGCCGAAATGTGGGTGAGGAGTAAGCGCTGAACCTGAGCCTCAGCAGCCAGACTTGCCGCACCCTTTGCCGTGGAATGGAAGGTCTCGAAGGCCCTCTCCGCCTCTTCCTCCAAAAACGTGGCTTCGTGTATGAGAAGGTCGGCTCCCTCAGCGATTCGAATCGTCTCAGGTGTAGGTCTGGTGTCCCCCGTGTATACCACTAGGCGTCCGGGCCGGGGCTCTCCCACGACCTCCTCCGGGCGAATCACGCGGCCGTCCACCTCAACGCTTTCGCCCCGGTGGAGTTGTCCAAAAAGCCTCCCTTCGGGGATTCCCAGCGCCCTGGCACGGTGAACGTCGAAACGGCCCAGGCGGGGGTGCTCCCGAAGAGCGTATCCAGTTGATGAGGTCCCGTGCCTGGTCGAAAAGGGAACGACCTCGTATTCACCAAAGGAAATCGGCTCACCGGGTTCGACCTCTTCCACCGGGACCGGGAAAGGGATTCGGTCCACACCAAGGTGAATCGCGGCGTTGAGAACGCCCTTCCCTCCGGGCGGCCCCCAGATCCTCAATGGGTCTACCCTGCCCTGAAGGGCCATGGTCCGAAGTAGCCCAATGATGCCCAGGAAATGGTCTGCGTGGAGGTGGGTAACGAAGATGCCTTGGATCCCGAATCCGGTCCCGAAGCGCATCATCTGACGCTGAGTGCCCTCTCCGCAGTCGAAAAGAAACAGATCCCCTTCCCGTTGCACACAAATACCGCTGACGTTCCTGCCCACAGTGGGGCGGGAAGCAGCGGTGCCGAGGAAAGTTATGCGGATCATGAAAAATCAGCTGTTGAGAGGGAGCATCCTGTCTCACTAGTGACGAGAAGGTAGCGTTTCCTCCCCGCCGATCAACCGACCAGGGGCCGAGAAGATTACCAGACTCGCACTTGGAGCCGAAAGGTTCGTCCGGGCTGCGGGAGACCACACTGATCCAGGATGACGGAATCCGTGACGTTGTCCAAGCTCAGTGTTGCCTGTGCTCTTCCACCTCCCCTGCCGCCGAGTCCAAAGAGGCGGCCAAGGCTCAGGTCCAGAAGTTGGCTGCTCGAGAAGGATTGCAGACCCCCAAGCTGAGGGTTCTCGCAATACTGCTCTCCCATGAACCGGCCTGTGGCACTGGCGTTGAGCTCCAGAGGCATCGGGAGGAAGGCCGAGAGCTTCCCAGCTATCCCCGGCTCGTATTCGAGTTCCACCTCAGCCCCGTCGGGCTCGATTCCCCGGGCCTGCTGAAGGGTGACGTCCCCAGCCCATCCCAGCCGGCCCACCTGCCCGGAGGCCAGAAGTTCGAGACCGAAACTTCGGATCCGATCCTGGTTCATCCGTTTGTATTTATTGCCCTCGGGGGTGCTTACGGAGGATCTGACAATTCCGTTGGTGAGAGACTGGTAAAACCCAACGGCCTGAAGCTCGAGCCACGATTCGGTAAGAGTGAATCCAAGTTCTCCGCCGGCCAGCTCCTCCGGCTCGAGCTCGGGATTCGGAATGAAGCGGCCTAGGGCCCCGGAGTAGAGTTCCCTGAGGGCCGGGAACCGGGTCCTTCGGCTCAGGGACCCATGGATCATTAGAGCGTCAAAGCCAGCGAGGGTCGTGAATCCGAATCGTCCCCCCCAATCCGTCAGGGACCCGAGGGGAGGTTTGTCCCCGGACTTGGGGGTGTCGGCTCCATCAATGGAAAGTCCTGCAGTGAACCGGGTCCCTTTCGATCCCAAGAACCCGATCTTCCCTCCGAGGCCCCACTCTACCTCCGTCCCCAGGCTCCAGAGACGTTGCCGGTAGCTGTTCTCCTCGACCCGGTCCAGAACCTCATCGTGGTTGATGTCAGCATAGGTGAAGGCCCCCCTCAATTCCCCCTGGTCACCCAGGGAGTGGTCCCCCATCAGCCGAACGGTCAGTGTCAGGTCGTCGGAGGATTCTTCTCCGGCAATTTCTTCATAGGCCGCGGTCTCGAACTGGTCGATGTCGGTGGTGCCGATGTCCAGGCCCACGCTGACCTCCAGGTCACCCTCTCCCCAGGAGGTGCTTCGCTGACCGGTTCCGCTGGAGAAAGCGGTTATGAGGCGGGTCTGTTCCGGATACCGCCAGAGCCGCGGGTCGTCCACGTGAGCCTCGGGTGCGACGCCCCTCTCTTCCCAGAACCCCGAACTACTGAGGCTGAGCCAGGTGCCCGCTTCGGAACGGTAACGGGCCGAAAGAAAGCCGTCGTATCGGGTGGCGTCGGTATTGAGGCGAAGGTCACCATCGTCGGTAAGGAGGGTGGGATCCAGGTCAGCCTCTTCCTCAGTTTTTCCTGAGAGGACGAAGCCATCCCGGCCCTGGTGCCCGCCGCCGGCCCTTAGCACCCAGGAGCCCCCGGGGGTTTCAAGGAATTTTCCTGCCGCCACCCCAATATTCAGAGCCCCTGTGTGGTCCAGGCCCATATCCAGCTGCCAAGGCCGGGGCGCGGTCTGCCTTTCAGCACCTCGGGCGATGTCCACCTCCACCACCCCAGCCAGGACATTGGGCCCGTAAAGGACCGAGGAAAGGCCGCGGATCAAGTTGATCCTTTGAGCCGAAGCCAGGGGAATGATGGAGAGGTCTGTTCGGGCGTCCCACCCCAGGGTGATCGGTACACCATCCATGATCACGGCAATCTGCCGATCCTCCCCTCCCCGGAGGGCAGGCTGGGCTTCTCCCCGGGAATTCCGCCGTATCTGGATCAGGGGCATTCTACGCAGCACCTGCTCCAGGGTAGGAGCCGCCTGCATGAACATTGAGTCCAGGACGATTTCAACCGCGCTGGCGCCCCCCGTGGTGGAAACCGGCCTGGGCACGAGTATGGTCAGCCCCCGTAGACGAAAAAAGGGCGTGCGTGCGGTGTCGGCCCGGATAGAGTCAGGAATTTGCGCCTCAAGTGACCCGAAGCTGGA
>CAYOVN010000297.1:0-2963 GCA_964407425.1 uncultured Gemmatimonadaceae bacterium | reverse complement strand
AGCGGAAACTATTGGCGATAGTGATTCGGCAGCCCTTTACGTTATCGGGGGAGCGCCTCCGTTTACTTGGACGGTAGAAGGCGCCGCCGGGTATTCTTTGGCTGATGAGGAAACCGACGATCGCCATAACACATTATTTTCGGATGCGGATCAAGCGTGTGGATCTGCTAAAATCACAGTTACTGATGGATGCGATACCGTAGTGCTGGCAGGGATCCGCAATTCGGTCCGAGGCCATTGGGAAAGCAAAGGCGCAATATGCGGAATGGGCGCAACCGATCCAAACGGATGGGCGCGGAGTGGCCTTACGTATGGTGATACGTGGTCGTGGACAGGGGAAGCCATAATCGGCTATCAAAAGCAAACTCAAGTGCTTAAAAGCAAATACGGGGGGTCGTTTGCCACTCAGGTAGGTCGATTTCCGACCGAAGCGGAATGTGATGCCCATCGCTATTCTTTTAATTTAGGAACCCTTCTTGTGGATTCGTGTTTAAGTTGGCAAAGTCCGCTATATTACGGTAGTGCCACCTATGGAGGCTATTATTACCGAATAGCTGAACGCAAGTATGCAAAAAATTGCAGCTATAGCCAAAGATTGGATGACCTTGGCATAGATCCCTGGAGTTACTTATTTTCTCATTTTGATGAGGAACCAGTTTCTTTGCATTATTACGAGTGGGAGTGTTGATGAAGGATTATGAAATAAAACGGATTGCCGACCGGTTGACGGCCTACCCCCTGGGGATGTTACAGGATTTTGTTACATTTGATACGTTGTGCAAAAAGTACAAAATCAAGATCGAGGAGGTCGCCGAGTACATCCGGACACAATTTGATAAAAGCGGGCATTTTAAGTTGAGGGCACAAAGCCACCAGATCTTGATGGACAAAATAATGCAAGATAAATTTCCTCATTGTCCAATCTGTAATAGTCGTTTAGCGCTCGAAGAAGTCAACACCGACCTGGCCCGCATTATCGATGACCATTCCAATAGCTGGTGGATATGTCCGGATATCACATGCGATTATGATCCGGAAACCAGCGATAAACATCCATATGAAATTTTATCGGATATGGGGATAATGACCCATAAGCGAAGACCTACGCTGTTAACACGGCGCAAAAAAGCCGCAATGAAAAAGTTAACGGGAAAGTAAATAAGAAAGGATAGAAATATGGCCTTAACACCCAGTACATCAAGATCAAGCGGTTACCTGGACAGTTACGAAACCGGGGGATATTCACCCAGTAAAGGTTCGAGTCTTGCTGCAAACGCACCCCAACAGCCGAGCCAGATTAGCAGATCGCCGCTTTTCAGCCCAGGGGGATCCGGAGGCAGTTACAGGGGGGGCAGCGCAGATACCACCAGGCGGAGTTCAACCAAAACGATTCGCAAAGGCGATGCACCCGAAATGGGAGAGCTTCCGACTTTCAAGGCGCCGGAAATGAACAAGCGGGCCCTGAAGGCCGCCACTCAAAAATTGGCAGCGCCGGGAGTCCGGACCCTACGCGAAACTGTCCAGCAGGCTATGGGCAAAAACTATGAGAATCCCAATGTCCGCAAGATGACGTTGCGCGAGGCCCTGCAGGGTTATGGGACCGGCCTTGAAAAAGTGATGTCAGGCGCCGGCCGTGAGGCCCGCTCCAATCAAATGGCCGAATTGGATCTGAAACGCGAACAGGAAATGGCGAACTTTAAGAGTCAAACGCAAGCCGCAATGCAGACCTACCAGAACGCCTGGGCGGATTATCTCAAAGGTGAGGAAACCGTGACCACATCCGGACCGGCCGGAAGCGGGGACACCGAAATCGGCGGCGGGGTTAAAATGGGTAACAAAACTTATTTCAATACCCGGGATCCTTTCACCGGTAACATACGTCCAATCTAAGAGGTAAATCATGGCAGATCTAAGAAGCACATTAAAGCAGATATCCGGCACTGATATTGGTGGGAATGAATTCACCCTGGAAGAAACCGATGTCCAGCCGTATATCGACAATCCGGAAATAGCCGCACTGGAGGCCGATATCGCCAAGGCCCGTTATGGGGGATCATCGATTAACGATCCTTCACCGAGTGATCCGATGCAAGGTGTACAGGACCCCAACATGCCACAACCGATCGGCGTGTACGAAGGCCCAGAACGCGGAGGCAAGCGCCCGGTTGATTTTGGCCGGCGTGCGGACTTTGAGAAATCAATTTTTAAACAATTGCAATCCGAGAACATACCGGACGGCAATCCGTTTAACCTGGATCCGGTTGCCTCTTTAAACGCGATATCCAAACAGGATTTGCCGGATTTATTTGAGCGAGAATTCCAAGGCCAGGTCACCTGGCAGGATCGTCATTTACTCGATGACGATCAGAAAAAGTATTGGATGACCGCGGTTAAGGGTTATCGAGCGCATGTCAAAAGCGGGTTGGATTCCGAAAGGGCAGCGTCGATTGATTCATACAACCAAATGATGAATCAATTCGATAATGCAGCTAAAGAACAATCCGCAATCGCCAAGGCAAAACTCGAGAAGGTGAAACGTGCTACGGCACAGCGCGAAAAGGCCCGGGAGCGTGGTGACAAACGAAAGAAGGACAGTCAAACCGAATTGGTTGATTATTCCAAGCATTTGACCCAGGAACGCGAGTTGATCCAATCATACTTAGAGGCGGATACCGCTGGTATGATGAAACCCGAGGAGAATCAGGCACGGTTAGCCGAGCTTCAAAGCGTGCGTGAGGCCCGCCAGGCCCTGGGCGCTTCCATCAATAGTCGCAAGGTGCCCAAGCCGAAATCTGCAGTAACCAAGGTCAAAGCGGATCCGGATAAAAGATCGGTGACCGAAAATACCGCGGACGGCAAGACCATTGTCCGCAAGAAGATGCCCAAACGGGATGGGAAGACGGCCGTAGCTGAAGTCGACCGCGGCGTATTCCGAAGCGGCCCGAATAAGGGCAAGACCATCG
>CAYOVN010000296.1:0-2981 GCA_964407425.1 uncultured Gemmatimonadaceae bacterium | reverse complement strand
TGATGTAGGCCGAAACGTGGTCATTGCTGGCTGAAGCTGAAGACGGCACCGAAAAGCTAGTAGCCATCTGGGTATAAGTGATGGTTCCGACGACAAGATTGGCAGCTGTGATGGTGGTTGCGGCGATTTCGCTGGACGTCACAGAATTCGCTGCGATCTCGCTGGCTGCTACGGAATTAGCTGCTAGCTGAGTGGCCGTGATTGTACCGGTTGCAATGTCGGCGGCCACAATCGTACCGGCAGCAATCTGGGTAGTCGTAATCGTGCCACTTAAAATCTCGCTGGCTGTAATGGTCCCGGCTGCGATCTGGAGGGCTTTAATAGACCCCGTGTGGATTTCACCGCCATCGATGACAGTCACACCTTTTTGGGGAGAACGCCCTTCATTAAGACAGATGCGCGATATCATGTTCGCCCCGGCGAAATGATATTGAACATAAGTCATAATTTTTACATAAGCGCAATTAGACGGCCAATCATAAGTTTCACCAGATCCGGTAGCATAGATGATACCATCGATTTGGTGCCACGATAATGCGGGTGAATAAGCTGATGCCGCTGGATAATTATAAGAAGGGCTGCAAGCGGTGCCCGAATTATCAGAAAAATAATAAACGCCTAAATACATGTTTGGAGTACCGGAGTAACCCCTTACCCAAGCACTTAGACAATAATCCTTTGAATTATCAATGGGAATATAATCTACGGATATGAGGCGCACATAATCAGAGGTCCCATCGCAATTGGCATAATACAGCTTACCATTGACCTCGTCCCACGGGGTTACATATGCTCCGGCGGAAGCGGTAACTCGATACGAAACTGCGCTATTTTGAGCCATGACCCAATTAGCCGGTGTCGCCGTCAGGTGTGCATCGTTTCTAAAATCGCCGTTTTTAACCAAGTTAAAACCTGGGGCACCGCCCATTTCATCCAGGACTTCAGAGTTAAGACCGGTTAAGGTAATGGCACCGGCGGCAATCTCGTCGGCCGTAATGGTGTTGCCATCGATTTCGTTGGCTGTAATAGAGCCGGCGGCGATCTGATCAGCTGTAATAGAGCCGGTGTAAATATTTCCACCGTCTAAAATTGTAACGCCTCGCAGCGGGCTCAATCCTTCATGAAAAGCAATGCGCGAAATATAGCAACCGCCAACGGATTGATATTGCACGTAAAAAGCTACTTTTACATAGGCGGTGCCTGTTGGGAAATGGAAATGTTCAGAGGACCCCGAATTATAAACAATGCCATTGCGGGTGTAAGTGTCATCTGCAGGGGAATCTGCTACGCCAATTTGGTGCCAGGTCGTAGACGGAGCGTAATTAGCACATACCGGATTTTGAGTTGATATAAATGCATACGATGAATCGTAACAATCTACCCCACCAAACATTCTACCGGTGCCGGTTGATCCTCTAACCCAGGCCGACAGGCAATAATCCATGTCTTCACTAACCGGGATATAATCTTCTGATTGAAGCAAGACGATTTCGCTCGCATCGTCACATGTACCCGCATAAACTTTCCCATTATTTGTGTCCCAGGGGCAAGCTTCACTGCCTGTTGGATGATAAACGTTGCTGGATACAACAGAGCCCGTATTGCTAACGTCCCAATCAGTCGGCGTCCAGTCGCCACTGGCATCTTTTTTGAACTCACCGTTTTTGACCTGATTATAACTTGGTGCACCGCCCATCGCGCCCAGGACTTCACTGGCCATGCCGGTCAGCAACATTGAGCCGGCAGTGATCTTTTCACCTGAAATTTCATCGACGTGCAAATTTTTAATAGCAGCTTCTTTGATATATGCAGACCCGATAACAGCATTCGCCATGGCATACCAGGCTTTCTGGGCGAGGCCGTCGGTATTGGTCAGCATGATAAAGTCTTTTTCGGGGTCCCAATCTGATTCGTTGTCGCCGGGATGATCGTCTGAGGTCGAATAGCTCTGGGTGCCATCTATTAACTTGAATGAAAAATCATCATACGTGCAGACTTCGCCTATTTGTGCAACTAGGCTGGCAAATCCGAAACCAATTCGTGTAAATGATCCGGCAATCTGTACATCTGCTGTCATGGTACCATTTGCGGATGCGCCAACAGCCCTATGCCAACTGCCGTCATAGTATATTATGGTGGCATCCCCAGATAAAGCATAGTCCCGAATGGTCAGTGAGCATCTATATAACCCCGCTACGCCGGAAACAGTTTGGTAATAAACCTTTTGACCTTGAGCGGTTATCGTCATTGTTAATTCGTTGCCGGTGTAATCCTCGGTCGCTGTCGCGACACCAGTTTCGGTGTAACCTGTGCCGTCGCCGGTAACAAAGCTGCCGTTGGTGACGAGATCAATGGCATACTTCCAATAGACATAGGTGTTTGTGGTTGTTCCAGCATTGATCGAATATTCTATGCCGTCAAACCAAAGGCTGTGAGCTGTCCAGTAAATCGAGCCGGCTGCACTGTCTAAAATTCCATCGTCTGAATTGTGGACAATGGTCAAACCGATCACCACCGGCACTAAGTACGAATTAGAAAGTATGTTCGGGAAATCTTCGATATCGGTAGGCTGAACGAACAGCGTACTGGCTTTTTCATCGGTGCTACTAACCCCAGAAGTGCCGCCAAATAAATCGTTTGCGGTTACCTCGATGTAAATAGTGGCATCAGCGCCGTGATCTGTGACTTCGGTGACAGTTAAAACCCGGTTGAAATAGCTAGCTGTTTGGTGATACCAGCCAGACCAGGCGTCATCTTCCACCCGGATTCTAACGGCAAAATATTCAAAAGCCGAGTCGGTATTCGGATCCCAGGTAAACAATACGCCGCCACGATAAGCGTCTGCAGTTAAACTTGTCACCGATGAAAGCGCTGTGTGGGTGACCACCAGCTCGTCATAATTGGCTGAAGTTTCCCCGTCTTCGGCAACCGCCCAAATCCTGAAAGTCAGCGATCCCTCCGGGCTACCACTGTTATCCCCA
>CAYOVN010000295.1:0-3021 GCA_964407425.1 uncultured Gemmatimonadaceae bacterium | reverse complement strand
AATGGGCACTACTGGATTCGAACCAGTGACCTCCTGCCTTCTAGGCATCCCCCTCCACCGTGGTGGCCATAGCATCGTCGAACTGCCGACGGTAAAGCCGGTGATATACGTCGCTGCGCTGCAGGAGTTCCGCATGACTCCCCCGGTCCACGATGGTGCCTCCGTCGAGGACGAGAATTCCATCGGCCCGGATAACCGTCGAAAGCCTGTGTGCGATGACCAGGGTTGTACGACCAACCATGAGATGGTCCAGAGCGTCCTGGACCAGTGATTCACTCTCGGCATCGAGGCTCGACGAGGCCTCATCCAGAATGAGAACCTCCGGCCTTCTCAGCATCACCCTGGCTATGGCGATCCTTTGCCTCTGTCCCGCACTGAGGGTCACCCCCCGCTCCCCCACAACCTGTTCGTAGCCGTCGGGGAACTCCGAGATGAACTCATGAGCGTGAGCCAGCCTGGCCGCCTCCCAGATCTCGGGCTCAGTGGCACCCTCCCGGCCATAGGCCAGATTCTCCCGGATGGTCCCGGCAAAGAGCATGGGCTCCTGGGGAACGATGCCGATGTGACTCCTCAGGTCCTGGAGACCGATTTGACGAACGTCCACCCCATCCAGGCTGACACTTCCCCCTGATACGTCGTAGAAACGTGGGATGAGAGCCGCCATGGTGCTCTTCCCTGCCCCGGAGCTTCCCACCAGGGCAACCCTTTCCCCCTGGGCGATATCCAGGTCGATACCCTCTAGAACCAGGGGAAGCTCCGGCCCATACTGAAAAGTGACACTCCGGTAGGCGATTTCGCCCCGGACAGGGCTCGAGAGCACGACCGGAGCCTCGGGAGAAGACAGTTCCAGGGGATGCTGAATGAGGTCGAAGATCCTCTCGGCCGCCCCCACAGCTTCCTGGAGGTTTCCCCAGAACCCGGCCAGGGACATGACGGCCCCGGCGATCGTCACGGCATAAAGGAGAAAGGCCACCAGATCTCCCGCCGTGAGAACGCCTTCGAGGACCAACTGGCCGCCCTCCCAAAGGACGAGAACGATGGCCCCGAAAGCGGTGAAGGTGACGGCTCCGGTGAGGCCCGCCCGTGCGACGGATCTTCGGATCCCCTCATCCCTGACGGCGTCGATCTCTCTTCTGAACCTGATCTCCTCCCAACCCTCCCGGGTGAAGGACTGGACGGTTTGGATCTGGGTGAAAACCTGTTCCGCCCGGGCCACAGCTTCCGCCAGGCGGTCCTGGATCCTTGTACTAAGCCGGCGAACACGTTTACCCAGCAGCCATCCCACCAGAGCCGTGAAGGGTATGGCGATGAGGGTGACGAGGGTGAGGTGGGGGTGGGTGATGGTGACAAGAATCAACGCACCGATCAGGAACACACCCTGGCGAATCAGTTCGGGGACTCCGAACCTGAGCACCCCCTGAACCAGGCCCGTATCCGACGAGATCCGGGAGGTCATCTCCCCGACCCGCCGGTTGTCGAAGAATCCGGGAGGCTGATAAATCAAGGCCTGGAACACATCGAGCCGAAGGCCGGCCACCACCCTCTCCGAGGTTGCCGCCGTAAGGTAGGATTGGCCGAAATTGATGAAGGCCTGGACGGCAAAGAGGCCCAGCAGGCCCAGGGCGATGAAGTTCAGCCTGCTGTCATCCCCGGTCGGGCTCAGGAATGCCGAGTCCAGAAGCTCCCGGACGACCAAAGGAAAGACCAGTCCGATACCGGTGGCCAAAAGAAGCAACACCGCCGCCAGAGCCAGCGCTCTCTTGTGTGGCGCGAGGCGGGGAAGCAGGAGCCTGAGGAAGCCCCATGTTTGCCTGGGAGTATAGCGTTTCTTGGCCATAGCATCGCAAGTTACCAGATCATCCGGATCCATTCCACGGCAACAGGGGTAACCGGGCCACCATGCGACCATCCCAACACCACAGGGCCTTCCTCATTTCGGTCTTCTGGACCCTGGGTCTTCTTTTCCTGGGCAGCATCGTCCACGCCACAGAATCGAGCCTGGCCTGTCCGGATTGGCCCACCTGCTTTGGGACCATGGTACCGGAAATGACCGGGGGGGTCTTCTGGGAGCACCTACACCGCCTGGTGGCCGGAGGCTTGATTCTATTCTGGTGCGGGGGCCTTTACCTGACCTGGAAGGACGAACCCGCCTACCCGTGGATCATGAAGGCAGCTTGGGCTGGTTTTTTCCTTCTCCTGGTCCAGGCTGTGTTCGGCGGGATTACCGTCCTCCTCCTTTTACCGGATGCCATCTCCACGACCCACCTGGGTCTGGCATTTCTTTTCCTGGCCCTGGCCACTGTTCTGGCGTTGGTCTCATCCCCCTCCTGGGATCGGGGCGTCGGCCCCGCTGAGGGAAGCCGCCAGACTCTCAGGAAAGCCGCCATTGGGGCCTCCCTCCTGACCTTCGGCCAATCCCTGGTGGGGGCGGCCGTTCGGCATACGGATGCCGGGGTGGCGTGTCCGGATGTACCCCTCTGCCTCGGAGAGTGGATTCCCCCCTTCATCCATCCCCTGGTAACCCTCCATTTTGGGCATAGGGTTCTTGGCGTGGTTCTCCTGGCCGTCGTCCTTGGCGCCGGACATGTGGCTTTTTGGCACGGCGGGACCCCCTGGATCAGAAAGCTCGGTGTGGCCGTCACGTTCACCGCAGTCTCTCAAGTTCTCCTTGGATTCCTCTCGGTGTACTACGGACTGGCGGTGGTTCCCGTATCCCTGCACACCCTCCTTGCCGCTACCCTCCTTACCCTTCTGGTCACGCTTGCCACGTCGACCTGGGCTTCCACCCGGACGGACCAATGAACGGGGAGGCTTTCGGGAATTTCCTGGCTCCCGTGAACGCGGCTCTGAATTTGACGAGCACGGTCTGCCTGGTTGCCGGATACTGGTTCATCAAAAGAAAAAAGACCCACCTTCATAGGCGGGCCATGCTTGGAGCGGTAACGGCTTCTGTACTCTTCCTGGTGTTCTATCATCTCCGTTATTCCCTCACGGGACCCACCGGTTCGCCGGTATAGGATT
>CAYOVN010000294.1:0-3033 GCA_964407425.1 uncultured Gemmatimonadaceae bacterium | reverse complement strand
CTCCGCTGCCTCGGAACCCTCTCCCGCTGTCCCCGAACCCTCCTCCGGGGCCTCGGAACCCGCCTCTGCTGCCTTCCTACTCCGGGAAGCTTTACTCGGGATCACATAGACCGAATCCCGGCCTTCCATCTGAAGGACATCCTTGTCGAGGGAGGCTGCCAGGTGGATACCTTTCCCGCTTTCGAGGACGTATCGAATCCAGCCTACCGCCTCGGGCCGAGCCAAGACTCTGGCTCCGGGGTGTTCGAGAATTTCGAAGCCGGGACAGGTCCATTTGGACCCGGTACTCACCCTCCTGCGCCTCCCGGGCTGCCCTTCTCCTTCTTCAAGGCATGGAACGCCAGGGCAAGGCCCAGGAGAACCATGGGAACGCTCAGGAGTTGACCCATGCTGAGCGGAAGGCCCGCTTCGAAGGCGGAATGCCGCTCCTTAACGAACTCGATGAGGAAACGAGCTCCGAAAACGGTGGCGAAAAAGGTCCCGGTGAGGAGGCCATGTGGGATGTTGGGACCTTTCCGGCGGTAGACGAACGTAATGAGGAAGAAGATGGCCAGGTAACTGAGGGCCTCGTAGAGTTGGGCCGGGTGTCTTGGGATGTTGTCCACTCTGGAGAACACGATTGCCCATGGAGCGTCGGAGGGGAGTCCCAGAATCTCCGAGTTCATGAAGTTCCCCATCCGGATGAAGAAGCCTCCCAAGGCCGTGGGGCCCGCCACTCGATCCAGGAGCCACAGATAGGGCTGATCCGGATGTCGGCGGGAATAGATGAAGAGGGAAACCATGATTCCCAGGGCGCCGCCGTGGCTCGCCAATCCCCGGAATCCCTTCCAGAAGGCAATGATCTCCAGGGGGTTTGCCAGGTAATAGTCGGGTCGGTAGAAGAAACAGTGACCCAAGCGGGCCCCGATGATGGCTCCCAGGATCATGTAAAGGAGGACGGTTTCCAGGTCCGCCTCGGGTTTCCCCTCCTTCAGGTACATGGACTTCACCAGGTGGAATCCAACGCCAAAGGCGAGAAGCCACCCCAGGGAGTACCATCGTAGGGGAAGAGGGCCCAATCGGATGATCTCCGGAGACACGTCCCAGGTTATCTGGGCAAGGGCGGCGATGGGCACGCTGAAGATCTCCAGGAACATTGAGGCCTCAAGGTGGTTGAAAGGGGTCCAGGCAGGAGACTTAGGAAGATGTGAAAATCCCCCTGATCTGGGCAAGTCGAAAGAAAACTCTGGGGGTACGGATTCCCCTCTGATTCGGAATAGAAAATGAGTGAACAGAAAGCTCGTTCAGGTCTCCTCCTCCCCCCCTTCTGTCTCCTGGTTTCCGGGTGGACCACTCCCCCTCTTTCAGCCTAGAGACCCGATATGTCTCCGGAAAAGGGGAGCGTCGTATTTGTTCACCCCGACGGGACCCGCCTCTCCGGGTGGGGGGCTGCCCGGCTGATGAAGGTGGGGCCCGACGAAACGCTGAACTGGGATTGCCTGGAGAAGGTCGGCGTCTACAGGGGTAATATGAAACCTCCTTGGGAGCCACGTCCCAGGGTGGGGCTACCTCCCACGCCTATGGGGTCAAAGTGCATTGGGATTCCTACGGAACGGATGGCGGCCAGCCCCTCACCTCCCTATCGGGCAAACCCTACAGCATTCTCACCGAAGCTCATGCCGCAGGATTCGCCACCGCGATCGTGAACGGTGGGCACCTGGCTGAACCCGGGACCGGTGTTTTTGCCGCCAGTGCTTCTTCCAGGGCCGCTGCCGATGAGATCACCCTGAAGATCATCGAGAGCGGTACGGACATCATCATGGGTGGCGGAGAAATCCTCACCACCTCGGGCCGTCAGTTCCTTCTGGTGGTTGAGGAGGAAGGCTCCGACAACTTCGCGAACCGAAATAATGCCTCGGGTGCCCTGACTGCTCTTTCCAGGACGGACGATGCCATCGGCGTGGTATTGGACTACGTAGAGGAGCATCCAGCGACTCTCCTGGTGACTGCCTCGGACAGTGAGGCAGGCGGCCCCCATGTCTATCCCATCCAGGAGGTTGACAGCCTGGTGGCGGAGACACCTCTGTCCCCCACTACCAGAAATGGAGGGGCTTTGGACGGGAGGGATGGAACTGAAACGCCGCCTTTCATGTCCATGCCCGACCAGTTCGGGGAGCGGTGGCCATTTGGCATCGCCTGGGCTTCCTTCGACGACAATCTCGGAGGAATCGTGGCGAAAGCTCACGGCCTGAACTCACATCTCCTTCCATTGAACGTTGACAATACAGATATTTACCGGCTCATGTACGCGACGCTTTTTGGTGTCTGGCTTCCCTGACTCCCGGGTCACCCCTGGCGTCCCGGTGCCGGTGCATACCATTGTATCGCCTAGATTCCCTTCGTTTTCCAAAGGAGATTTCATGCGTTCCGTGTTCATCCTTTCGTTGGCTCTGCTTTCCCTGGGCTTCCTCTCAGCCTGTGGGTCGGCCCCTGACTCGGCCCCTGACTCGGCCGAGGAGGCCACAGCCGATGTGGAGCCGGCAGCCGAAGGCGCTATGTCTTCGACCGAGATGGCCCTTGACGTTTCCTGCTGGCTCCAAGGGGCCACCATGGAGGAGGCCGTTGAGCGGGCGAGCCCCCTGGGGGAGACGGAAATCGCCCTGGAAGGACACGTCGGCAAAATCTGTTATGGGCGCCCCTCGGCCAAAGGCCGGGCGGTGGAGGGAGGCCTGATCCCCTTCGGGCAGCCGTGGCGCCTGGGGGCAAATGAGGCAACCGCACTTCATTTCCCCTTCCCCATCGAGGTTGGCGGGATTCCCCTCGAAGCCGGGAGCTACTCCCTTTATGCTATCGCCGATGAGTTCGAGTGGCAGTTCGTCCTGAACTCCAACGCCGAGCGCTGGGGGATTCCCATCAATGACGAAGTGAAAGCAACGGACGTTGGGACGTTCACCGGCCTTCCCCGGGCCATGACCGAGCCGGTGGAGCAGCTCACCATCTCTTGGCATACTCATGGTGGCGACAACGGGCATCTGGTTCTGGAATGGGGCAGCA
>CAYOVN010000293.1:0-3071 GCA_964407425.1 uncultured Gemmatimonadaceae bacterium | reverse complement strand
AGGACGGCACCTACCCCTGTGGTCCTTGTGATTTCGTCGCTTCTTCATTCGCGGACCTGGAAGCTCACTACCGTGACGCCCATGGTGGCGACCTTCGGGCCCGGTACGAGGATTTGGAAATCGATCCGGACAATCCCGTTGGCCACGTCTTCAGGGATGGGATGTTCAAAGACGTAAAAGCCATTGGTTGGGTCATCGACGAGTACCAGAGGGCCCAGATCAGCATGAACCTCACAAACTTCCGGGTGTCTTCCCCCCACGAAGTCCTTGAGGCGGCCCGTGAAGAAGCTCGGAAACGGGGAATTGGAATCACCGGATCGGAAATCGTGGGCCTGATCCCCTACGAGTCCATCCGGGAGTCCGGGCGCTTCTACAGGAAAAAGATGATGAAGTCCACTGGCCTCCCTGCCCCGGACCTGGTGGAAACGGCCATCCAGTCCATGGGACTTCGGGACGTTGCCCCCTTCGACCCCCAGGAGAAGGTTCTGGCCATGCCCCGGGTCGAAGGTCAATTGGTCAACAAAACCACCTTCGACTTCGTGGACGAGGTTTCCAGAGACACCCCTGCCCCCGGGGGAGGTTCGGTTTCGGCTCTGGCCGGAGCTCTGGGAGCGGCCCTTGCGGCCATGGTGGCGAATCTCTCTGTTGGAAAAGGGGAATACGACGACCGGTATCAGGAACTCTCTGATCTCGCCGACGCGGCTCAGGAGGTCAAAGACGCATTGGTCCGAGGTGTGGATGAGGACACGGAAGCTTTTGATGCCGTGATAGCCGGGATGCGGATGCCCAAAGACACACCCGAGGAGCAACGGATCAGATCTTTGGCCATCCAGGAAGGCTACAAAGCTGCCACGCTGGTACCCCTCTCCACCGTGGAACGATGTCGGGACGCCCTTCGGCTATGTTTGCAGATGGTGAAGGGTGCGCCGGAAGAGATGATGAGTGACGTGGGAACGGGGGCTTTGGTAGCCCGGGCCGGACTGATCGGTGCAGCCTACAATGTCCGAATCAACCTCAAGAGCATCAACGATGAGGCTTTCGGCCAGGAGATGATGGGTCAACTCTCTGGATTGGTAGAAGAGGGTGAGGCCCTGGCCCGGGAGGTGGAAGCGGTCATGGAGGATGCCCTTTAGAGGGAAGAGGATTTCATGAGAAGAGAGTTTTATCCAGCCCATCGGCGGCTTGGGATCGGGGTCATCCTCCTTCTCACTCAGCTGCTTGGTGGCTGCGGCGGCGATGGTGGCGGGTCCACCGGCCCGGACGATCCCCCCGCCCCCCAGGTTCCCTGCCTGATTGGGCTGCCCCAATGCTCGGAACGGGTGCCGGTGGGATCGGCTCTTTTTCAGCCGGTATTCCGGACCCATCCCATCCAGACCGGAGACACATCGGTGGTCCGAGCCGTAATCGTAGTCCACGGCGCCGACCGGAACCCGGATGCCTACTTCGACCGGATGGTGAAGGCCGTATCCTTGGCGGGCCTTCTCCAAACCACCCTGGTGGTCTCCCCCCACTTTCAGACGGTCGATGACGGACCGGGGGTCGGCGAGCCGGCTTGGACCCCGGGGGGCTGGAAGCGTGGGCACCTCTCAGTCTCCGGCATCGGAAACGGGGAGAGGATATCCTCTTACGAGTCGATTGACGACGTCCTGGCGTATCTCGGGAATCGCTCCCTTTTCCCCAAACTCGAGAGTGTCGTAGTCACGGGGCACTCCGCCGGGGGCCAATACGCTCATCGTTTTGCAGCTACCAGCCCGGCGGCAGAGGGACTGAATCACCTGAGGTTTCGGTATGTGGTGGTGAACCCCTCAACTTATCTGTACCTGGGCCCGGAACGGGCTGTATCAGGAGGCGGCTTCGACCTTCCCGATCGGGAGGCCTGCCCCGATTACAACGAATGGCATTATGGGATGGAGGACAGGAACAGTTATGCCCTGCGTCTGACGGAAGCGGGGATTCGAGATCGTCTGGTGTCCCGTGACGTGGTCTACATGGTGGGCTCCGCCGATACCGGTGAGGCCGCCCTGGATATGACATGTGGCGCCATGCTTCAGGGAATGCACCGATACGCCCGAGGGCTCACTCTCCACCAGTACATGAACGGATTCTACCCGGAAAGCGACCACGGATTGGTGGAAGTGGAGGGTGTCGGGCACTCCAGCACTCGGATGTATCAGTCCGCGAAGGGCCGGCAGGTCCTATTCGAGTGGTGACGGACTGAGGGCCTTACCCTCCCATTCCTTCCAGGATACCGGCTCGATAGGGGAAGAGGGCCGGTGTGCCTCCGGTGTGAAGGAAAACCACCTCTTCGTCCCCGAAGTACCCTTGCCCCGCCAGATCCAGCAGCCCGTTCATGCATTTTCCGGTGTAGACGGGGTCCAGGAGTACCCCTTCCTTCCGGGCCACAAGCTTCAGCGTTTGGACGATATCGTCGTTGAGGATGCCGTACCCTTCCCCGAGATAATCTTCGTTGACGATGACATCCTCTTCCGACACCGAGTCAGGTTCTCCGATCTCTCGGAGTAGCGCCTCGGTGATGCTCTTTACATAGCCCGAAATCACCTCCGACGACCCGGCCACGCTGATTCCGACGATTTTCGTCTCCGGTGAGAGAAGCTTCGCCCCGGCCAGAAGGCCCGCCTGGGTTCCGGCGGAACCGGTTGCCAACACGACGGAACTGGGAGTGAATCCCTGTGCCCGGGCCTGCTCCAGGAGTTCTGCGAAGGCTACCAGATAGCCCATGGCCCCGAGCGGCTTTTTCATGGACCCTTCGAGGAGGGAGCCTCCGATTGGGGCCAGGTAACAACTGCGCCCACTGGCCTGCTCCGCTGTGAGGACCGGCTCCACGAACTCCCGGACGTTTTCGTATTGTAGAAACCCCTTCTCCCCGGAGGCTTCCACCATGTGGATATCAGCACCAAGGACCCTGTCGATCAGGAGATTCCCGTCCTCCTCCGCCGGAAGGCCCGGGCGCTTCAGGAGGACCAACACCGCACGCTTCCCCACCCGGGCCGCTGAAGCGGCGACCTGGCGACACCAGTTCGACTGGACCCCGGCCCAGGTCACGATGGAAT
>CAYOVN010000292.1:0-3073 GCA_964407425.1 uncultured Gemmatimonadaceae bacterium | reverse complement strand
CGTTTCGCTCTTTCCAAGGCCATTTGCTGCTGGCCTTAGATGGCACGGACTATTTTGAGTATTCCGGACCAAACCGGCCACCCATTCCAATGTAATTCGGCCACCCATTCCGATCTAAATCGGCCACTGATTCCGAGGCAAATCGGCCACCCCTGACAGGAGGGGGCATGATGCAGGGATAACCCGTAAGCTGTCTTCTTTTTTCCAAGGAGGCAGCATGCCAAATAAAAGGTTATCTATGCGCAAAATACACGAGGTTCTTCGCCTCAAATTTGAGCGGAAGCTCTCTCGAAGAAAGATCGCTGCCGCTTGCGGCATCGCCCGTTCGACCGTTACCGATTATCTGGAGCGTTTTGAGGTGGCCGGTCTTAGCTGGCCAGAAGCGGGGGCACTTGATCAAGCGAGCCTGGAGCGGGCTTTGTTTCCATCAACTGACCCTATGCCGGAATCGCATCGGCCATTACCGGAGTGGTCGGCCATCGATCAGGAACTTAAGCGGCATGCCTCTGTTACGCTGTTTCTGCTGTGGCAGGAGTACAAGTTAGAGCATTCGCAAAGGGGGTATCAGTACAGCCATTTCTGCTCTCTCTATCAGGATTGGCTGGGCAAGGTGGATGTGGTCATGCGCCAGACACACCGTGCCGGGGAAAAGTTGTTTGTCGACTATGCCGGCCAAACGGTGGAGATCCTCGATCGTCAGACCGGCGAACTAAAAACGGCGCAGATCTTCGTTGCCGTCTTGGGAGCCTCCAACTACACCTACGCTGAGGCGAGCTGGACTCAAGGACTCCCCGATTGGATCGGTTCTCATGTACGGGCTTTGGAGTATTTTGGTGGTGTACCCGAGGTGGTAGTGCCCGACAACTTGCGCAGTGCGGTCACCAAGGCCCACCGCTACGAACCGGATCTCAATCCCACCTATCAGGATTTGGCCCAGCACTACAACCTGGCCATCGTGCCTGCCCGTGTTCGTAAGCCGCGCGATAAGGCCAAGGCCGAGGCCGGTGTTTTGTTGGTCGAGCGGTGGATCCTGGCGGTACTGCGTAACGAGATTTTTTTCTCGCTGGAGTCGCTCAATCGGGAAATCCCGCGGTTGCTACAAGTGCTCAACGAGCGACCGTTCAAGAAGCGTACGGGCTCGCGCCGTTGCCTGTTTGAGGCGATTGATCGTCCGGCGCTGCAACCGTTACCGCGTAACGCCTATGAGTTCGCGCAATGGCGTAAGGTAAGAGTGGCTCCCAATATCCATATTGAGGTTGAACAGCGCTATTACTCCGTTCCCCACGCGTTGGTTGGCAAACAATTGGATGCCCGCCTCACCGAGCGCTGTATCGAAGTGCTGTATCGGGGGCAGCGGGTCGCCAGCCATCCGCGTTCTTGGGTCAAGGGTCACTACAGCACTATCTTGGAGCACATGCCGGTCGCTCATCAACGCTACCTGAAATGGACGCCGGAGCGCATGCTCCGTTGGGCAAGCAAGAGTGGTGAGGCCACCGCCACGGTCGTGGCGCAGCTGCTCCATGGCCGACGCCATCCCCAGCAGGCCTATAACGCCTGCTTTGGACTGATGCGCCTGGGAGAAGGCTACGCAAAGCCACGGCTTGAAGCGGCTTGTCGCCGCGCCTTGGCGACCGGTGCCGTGGGCTACCGCCACATCGAGTCGATGCTCAAACACAACCTGGATCAGCGTCCGCTGCCTCAAACAACCCAGACTTCCCTGCCACTGCCCGACCACGACAACCTCCGTGGCTCGGGTTACTACCACTGAGAAGGAGCGCATCATGTTGACACACCCCCTCCTTGAACAACTACAGAAAATGCGTCTGACAGGTCTGTACAAGGCACTCCAGGAACAGCTACAGCGGGAAGAATGCCAGGCGATGACCTTCGAAGAGCGTCTCGGGCTGATGCTGGATCGCGAGATCACCGAACGGGAGAACCGGAGACTTCAAACCTTGCTGCGTAAGGCCACGCTGCATCAGCAGGCCGCCATCGAAGATTTGGATCACCACGCCCCAAGGGATTTGGATCGGCGGCTGATGACCCGACTCAATGCCATGCAGTGGGTCCGGGAACACCTGAATCTGCTGATCACCGGCCCCACCGGTGTCGGTAAGAGCTGGATTGGATGTGCGTTGGGTAACAAAGCCTGCCGGGAAGGACTATCAACCCGCTACTTCCGTCTCTCCAGACTCTTCCAGGCACTGCAGATGGCGCGTGCTGACGGTACCTGGACAAAGCTGATCGGGGAACTGGCTCGCACCGAGCTGCCGATCCTCGACGACTGGGGACTGACGCCCATTCAGGATGAGCAGCGGCGGGATCTGTTGGAAATCCTGGATGATCGTTTCAATGCAAAATCGACCTTGATCGTCAGCCAGTTACCCATCAATCACTGGCACGACTATATCGACGATTCGACACTGGCCGATGCCATCCTCGATCGGCTGGTGCATAACGCCTACAGGCTTCAGTTGCGTGGGGAATCGATGCGCAAGCGCCAAGCCATCTCCCAGGATGAGGCAGCCGTTATCCCGCCATCAACAGAACCCACTGTGACTGCGTAACGCGGGGAGAAGCAGAAAATGAGAAAAAGTAACGCTCAGCGTCAACGTAACTATAGAGATCGCCATCTGAAACAGATCGGTGAAGAACACCCGATGCTGGAACGGATCAACCAAATGGTCTCCCTCCATGCCAAAGCCAGCCTGAAGCGTCTGGCTGCCTGTTACGGCGTAACGCAGAGGGCGATGCTGGAAATGGCTATCCAAGAGATGGAGAAAAAGCTCCTCGGTCGGTTGCCAGGCGAACACCAGAATGACTACTACGACATGAAGATTACGTTACGCAGTAACGACAACAAGGAGCCTTTAAGAAATGAAAAATTGACAGAATAAAGTAAAATGGACTAACTTCACTTTCCCTGCGTCTCGCCACCCCCATGAGGGGTGGCCGATTTGCCCCGGACCAGGTGGCCGATTTGGAGTGGATTGAGTGGCCGATTTCACCGGAATACGCACTATTTCTCCTCGCACAAGATTCATTGTCCACAGTGTTCCCAGACCCAGCATAA
>CAYOVN010000291.1:0-3085 GCA_964407425.1 uncultured Gemmatimonadaceae bacterium | reverse complement strand
GGTGCTGAGAATGGTGTTTCTGGGGCTCCGGTTGGCTCGGGACCTTCTGGATGCCCCGGTGCCGGAGGAGGTTCTGGTCCGGATGGAAACTGACGGAATGGTAGGGGTGCTGGCCGACCATTCCCGCCGTGCCCTTCGGCGGGAGAGTGTTTCCTCCCTATCAGAGTTCTGGTACCACATAAGGACCCGGGATACACATAGCGACCGGCTCCGCTTCCTTTTTGGGTCGGTGTTTACGCCTTCCGAGACGGACCTTCAGGGAAGGGGTTCTCATCTTCCTGGTTGGGCGTTGCGGATCAGGAGGCCTGTTCGGTTGGCTAGGAAGTATTTGGGGCGGAAGCGGGGTCCGAGAGGATGGCGGGCTTAGGGTCGGGTCCTTTATTGCAGGTGGGCCCTGGGCCGGGTGGTGAACCTGCTCCGAGGCCACCTTTTCTCCCTCAAGAACTACCATTACGCGGTCGAACCCATTTTGAGATGACCGGCATGGAGATCACCCTCGAAACAAGAATCGAACTGGTGCCCGGTCTGGTCAAGACCGCTGTTTACCGGGGAATCCCGCATCCCTCGCTGCTGCGCTGGGGGCATGGGCCGCAAATCGAAGCGGCCGACGGGTCCTCTGAGGGTTGGACGGAGGGGGGAGGATGAACCGGTCCCAGCCCTCCATCCCCGACTTCACCAAGGCCCTCTACCGCCGATTCCCTCGCCGCTTCATTGGGGTCCTGGTGTTGTTGGTGATCCTGGGTCTTACCGAAGGCGTGGGGCTGGTGCTTTTAGTGCCCCTTCTGGCTCTCGTAGGGCTTCCGGTTGTGGGTGGCGCCCCTGCTGCCCTCCAGGAGGCCATAACGGGCGTGTTTGGGGCTCTGGGATGGTCTTTGGAGCTGGGGCCGGTCCTGCTCCTTTTTCTGGGCATCATCGGTATCCGTGCCCTCCTTCAATGGTGGACCACATATCAGGCTGCCACCCTGGAGCAGCGCTTCGCCCTCCACCATCAGGAGCGCCTCTACCGGGCCGTACTGGGGGCTGGATGGCTCACGCTGGTTCGCCTAAGGATTCCCGACCTGACCCACGCCCTCACGGTTGAGGTGGCCCGGGTGGCCCACGCGGCGGCGTTCCTGACCAGGGGCCTTACCCTGATCGCGGTGAACGCCGTAGTTGTGGTTTTCGCCTTGGTGGTGGCGCCTTGGATCACCCTTCTCGCTGGCCTCATTGGATTGGTCCTCCTGACCCTGGGCCGACGCTGGAATCTCCGGTTCCAAACCTCCGGCGAGGACTTGACCCGGGTGGGGCGGCAGGTGAGCGCCGCGGTTCAGGACCATCTGGGGACCCTCAAGACGGCCAAGAGCTACGGAGCCGAAGCCCGGAGCGTGGCCAACTTCGTCCGGTACGCCGAAGACCGGGTGGCGGCGACCCTGGAGGTGGATCGGACCCTGGCATCGGCGTCGGGCTGGATCTCCTTTTTCGCTACCGCCGTTCTCTGCGGCCTGGTGTACGGGGCCGTGAAAGTATGGGCCATCCCGGTGGCGACCCTCCTCCTCCTGGTCCTGGTCTTTTCCAGGGTGGTCCCCCGAGTTCTCTCCCTTCAAGCCAACTACCACCGCCTTCTGAACTCCCTGCCCGGGTATGGAAACGTGCTGGAGCTGACGGAGCGATGCGAGGCGGGCTCGGAGGGTGTGTGGGGCCCGGGCTCCCTGGGGGACGGCGCCGGCCTCAATCTGGAACGGGAGATTGGGTTTGTGGGGGTGAGCTTCCGATATAACGGCGTTTCCGCGGAAACGTCGAGCGAAACGCAGGATGCCCCCACCCTCACCGACGTCACCCTTTCTATCCCCGCTTACCAGACCACCGCCATCGTGGGGCCGTCCGGGGCAGGGAAGACCACCGTCGCCGATCTTGTGCTCGGGTTGCTAAGGCCCGACCAGGGGCAGGTGCTTGTGGACGATGAGCCCCTGACGAAGGAACGGCTGGCCGGTTGGAGAAGGCAGATCGGTTATGTGCCCCAAGACGGGACCCTCCTTCCCGACACCATTCGAGCGAATCTGCTTTGGGCCAATCCCCAGGCCGACGAGGGGGCGATGTGGGAGGCCCTCGGATTGGCCGCAGCTGAGGAGTTCGTTCGGGGACTACCCCAGGGACTGGAAACGGGAGTTGGGGAACGGGGCGCCCTTCTGTCCGGCGGGGAGCGGCAGAGGCTGGTCCTGGCTTGTGCCCTGGTGAGGGGTCCGTCCCTCTTAGTGCTGGACGAGGCCACCAGTGCTCTGGATGCCTCCAACGAGAGCCAGATTCTGGAGGCGCTAAGGGGCCTGCATGGGCGGGTCACGACGCTTGTGATCTCTCACCGGGCGTCGGCGGTACGAGATGCGGATCGGACTTACGTTCTGGAACGGGGTAGGATTGTGGAGTCGGCCCCTTAGGGAACGGCGCCCATCTTCCGCCCCGGCCCATTGGTTGCTTCAGTCCCATTCCGGCATGGCTGGGTCAGGGGCCCGGGTGGTAGGTTGGGTCCATGACACGAAACGAATATCAGGCGCTGGTTGAGTTTCTGGCGCGCCGATTTGATAAAAGCGATCGGAGTAGCGATGAGAGGTTTTCTGCCCTGGAGAATCGCCTTACCAGGGTCGAACTGGGGAACGAGCAGAACGCCCATCAGATCCAGATCCTCGCCGAAGGAATCGGCGGGGTGGACCAGAAGTTGGAACGATTCCGTGGGGAGGTGACGGAGGAGTTTCGCGCTGTTAGAAGTGAGATGGCCGAAGGGTTTGGTGCGGTCAGGGGCGAAATGGCAGAAGGTTTTTCTGAAGTTCGCCAGGAGATGACGGATGGATTCCTGGCGGTTCGGCAGGAGATGGCCGACGGGTTTGATTCTCAGGGGAATCTCATTCAGAACCTCGGAGTGCGTGTGGACCGCTGGGAGGGTCGGAGCGCCTGAGACCCAACCGGATCTAGTTTCCTCCGGCCCCCACTCCCAGTAACCCCGACCGCACCGCCTCCACCACCACAGAGTCCTGCACGAACCCCCAGTTGATGGCCTGCCGGGTGACGGTGTTGTCGCTTTCCACGTAGAAAACACCGGCATTCCTCTTGCACC
>CAYOVN010000290.1:0-3106 GCA_964407425.1 uncultured Gemmatimonadaceae bacterium | reverse complement strand
TGGTGGAGATCAGCGATTGGGAGAGACAGAGGATGGGCCAGGAGTTGCACGACGACCTGGGTCAGCAGCTCACAGGACTCGCGGCCCTTTCCGGTAGCCTCAAAGCCAGATTGGCTTCCGAGGGAAGGTCCGAGGTGACTGATGCTGCCCGGATCGAAGAGATTGCCACGGGAGCTGTTCTGTACACCCGGAACCTGGCCCGGGGCCTCTACCCCCATGATGTGACCGGGGGCAACCTTCCCGAGGCAATCCGTTCCCTGGGAAACAGCACGGAGGCGGTGTTCGGGATTTCCTGCCTGGTCCGCGTCCATGGGAGCTTCAAGGGAATCCGGGAGGAAGAGGCTCTCCACCTGTTCCGCATCTGCCAAGAATCGATTCACAACGCCGTGAGGCACGGGGGAGCGGGAAAAGTTTCCGTTTCGCTGGAAATGCAGGAGGGATCCCTGTCTCTTCAGATCGAGGATGACGGACGGGGTTTTAGCCCAGGGAGTGTTTCAGAGGGGATGGGGTTGTCCGTTATGCGATGCAGAGCGGATCTTCTGGGTGCCCGTTTGGAGTTGGAAACCTCTCCTGGAGAGGGAACACGCATCGCCCTCAGCGCACCCGGATTGGAGAGGTCTCCAGGCAGAGCAGGAGAAGGCAGGTCAAAATGACACGACAAGGAGAAGGAGACTGGCCACCGAGGCGGATCCTCATCGTCGACGATCACCCCATCGTACGAGAAGGGTTTTCGGCTCTCCTAAATGGGGCTCCGGATCTGGAGGTGACCGGCCAAGCGAAGGACTTCGACGAGGCCGTGGCCGTCTTGGATGAGGCTGACCCTGACCTTGCTATCGTGGACATATCCCTTCCTGGCAGGACAGGGCTGGAGCTCATCGGAAAGCTCAAGCAGAAGAAGCCGGACATTCGGATCCTGGTGGTTTCCATGCACCCCGAATCCGTATTTGCCGAACGCGCCCTGAAAGAAGGAGCCGAGGGTTACATCATGAAAGGGGAGGCCACCGAACACCTCCTCGACGGCGTCCGGCGGGTACTCGAAGGGGGAATATTCGTAACCGACCGGGCAGTTCAGTCCATCCTCGAACAATTCTCACGCGGTTCCCAAAGTGGTGACTCTTCCCCGGTAAAGGCGCTGACCAAACGAGAATTCGAGGTCTTTCACCTGATCGGGCAGGGAAAACGGACCGCGGAGATTGCCGAGGTGCTTTTCCTGAGCCCCAAAACGGTTGAGACCCATCGCGCCAATATGGTCGCTAAACTGGGATTGGCTGACGGAGCAGAACTCAACTTCAAGGCAATCCAGTGGGTTACCGCTGGCCCGGAAGGTGGTGGGTGAGGCCAGGGCCTCGATCAAAAACTCCCCGTCATTTATAGGGAAATCCCCTACCTCCTATAGGGAATTTCCCTATAGAATTCCGTCTCCTTCCTTATAGTCCCCCCCCGCAAAAAAAAGGACCTTTCCCAAGGGTATTTACCGAGGGGTGCTTCGGCCGATTCCCGTTGCGCCTTTCAGATTGAACAGCCGGGAGCCCGGTGGTTCAGAATTTAGGAATTTTAATGCAGGAGAGGGCTACAAAACGGCCGGTGGCCAGGGATCGCACCTCCGCTTCCAACCCGAAACGGGCCAGAAGTGGTACCTCACCCTCGGCTTCCTATGCCACGCTGATCCTATGCCTCCCGACTCTTGGCATGGCTGCCGGCCGCCTACCCTCTCTCATGGCCCTCACCGTTCTTGTGCTCGTAATGGCTGTTTTGGTTCTCCTGTCCCATTTGGGGCGGACCCGAAGGACCCCTCGAAAAGGCAAAACCCGCGTTCAGGAGGATCGTTGATTTGAGTTCGAAAGCGACGGACGAAAACCCCCTGCAGGAGAGACTAGAGAGGATCAAGAGGAGCGAGGCGGAAAGCCAGATGGTCGGTGGTCTGGTCCACGAGTTCAACAGCCTCCTCACCTTGGTCCGGGACACAGCTGACTGTCTGGAGGGCGGGCTTCCGCCCCATGCGATGGAACTCAGGAAAGAGGTTGAAAGGCTCAGGGATCACGCGATGCGAGGAAGCCGGTCTGTCAGAAACCTCCTGTCCCTTGGACGCGACCAGGTGTGTATACTTGAACCCTTCCATCCCCGGGCGCTTCTGAGGGAGTTCTATCCGATTCTTCGGAGGCTGATACCGGATCATACAGAAATCGAAGTGTCCGTCCAGCCTTCCCTCCCCATGATCCTGGCAGACCGGAGGGCCGTGGAGCACATTCTCCTCAACCTCTGCATGAACGCAAGTGATGCCATGCCCACCGGGGGCACCCTCACGTTGCGGCTTTCCGAAGCCCGTCACCCCTCGGCACGCCCGGAAGACATGGAAAAGCAGGGGTTCGAAAGACCCTTCGTGCGGCTGGATGTCCAGGACACCGGCGCCGGAATGGACCATCGGACCCTGGGGAGAATCTTCGAGCCCTTCTTCACCACGAAGGGCGACCGGGGTAGCGGCCTCGGGATGACAATGGTTCTGGATCTTGTCCAGGATCAGGGTGGATTCCTGGATGCAGACAGCGAAGTCGGGGAGGGTACCACGGTCAGCGTGTTCTTCCCCCTTGCCGCCCGGCTGAAAGCTTCAGAAGAGGCCAGTCTGAAGAGACAGAAGCCCCCGGGCCGGAAAGAAAAAATCCTCATCGTTGAGGACTCGCCGACCCTCAGGCAAACGGCTGACCAGACTCTGAGAATGCTGGGCTACGAGGTTCTTAGTGCGAAAGACGGAATGCAGGCGCTGAAGGTCTACAGGGATCAAAAAGAAGAGGTCGACCTTATCCTCACCGACCTTTCGATGCCCGTCATGGATGGCCTGGAGCTCCGGAAGGAGTTGGATGATGTGGGGGATTCGGTCCCCGTCCTCTTGTCCAGCGGACATAGCCTCGCCGACCTCAAGCTTCTCCCCGGATGGGATTCCTCGCGGCCATTCCTGGAGAAGCCGTGGGATCTGTCCGACCTCGCCCGAGCGATTCGGGGACTGCTCGATGGGGCGGCGAATACGAGGTCCGACGACGCTGGTCATTTGAAGGAATAGGGAATCCCACCCCGCAGAGAAGGACCCCCCCCCCGTCTGAGCCCCGGTCGT
>CAYOVN010000289.1:0-3107 GCA_964407425.1 uncultured Gemmatimonadaceae bacterium | reverse complement strand
GAATGTGTCCCAGAAAGCGGCGAAAGGCGGCGGAGGAACGGAAAAAGTCGGCGGTAGCAGCAGAAAAAAGCTTGTACGTAGGCGGTTTCCGCCGCATTTATACCCCTAGGAGCTTTCTTTGCAAGCCAGAGGTCGCCGGTTCGAACCCGGCTGGCTCCACTTCTCTAACACAATGATACTCGGTTAGTTACACGGATCCTCTCCGCGATCCTCGCGGAGGGTGGTACCTGTGACTCTTCATGTTTGGGGTGTTTCTCCAGTCGGAAACCCACCTGAACACGTTGAGTTTTTGTACCTACCGTTCGGCGACCGTCGAGGTGGGAACACTTCCTTGGGGCGCTCGAGCCCCAAAACCTGAAGGGAGATTGATCCGATGGCCAAGTACATCACGCTGTACAAGCTCACCGACCAGGGAATTCGCGACATCAAGGGTTCCCCCGAAAGAATCCGGCGGGCCGCGTCCGCATGGGAATCCATGGGAGGAAAGCTCCTGGGGATTTACTCCACTCAGGGTCCGTATGACTTCGTGGCCATCTCGGAGGCCGACAATGATGAAGTGGCGGCGGCTTTCTCCCTCTTCATAGGCTCCCAAGGAAACGTGACTACGCTCAGCATGAGGGCGTTCGATCCCGATGAGCATGAGAGGATCATAAGCAAGATTCCATAGGGCGCGCGCGCACCGAAATAAGTCAACGATACCTCTGCCCTACATGCCGAACCCTCGCCAATGCGCAAAGAGGGGAGGTAGTAGAGAGTTCTTGTGCCAAAACGGGATCCGATCTACCGTAGCCGAGATCTTCCCTCAAAAATTGGAAAGGAATCCCCCATGCGGAAGTGGCATCACGGAAAGGTTTGTCCCTGGGTACCGGCTCTCCTCTTGTCCTTGTTCATCCTTCCAGGAGCGATCCGGGCACAGACTTCGTTGGAGGTCAGGGATGAACTGATGGGACAGTTCAACTCGTCAATGCGCAAGATAATTGCTCTGGCCGATGCCATGCCGGCGGAAACTTACACCTGGTCCCCCGGAGAAGGGGTGATGGAAGTGGGCCACGTTTACATGCACCTGGCCCGTTACAACTACCTCTATCCTACTCAGAACCTGGGTAAAACCCTTCCTGACGGCGTCGAGATGGACCAGATGGAATCGGTCCGGGAGAAGGACGTGATTCTGGCCGCTCTCAGACAGTCGCAGGAGTGGGTGGAGGGGGCCGTGGGGGCCATGAGCGCCGGGGAGCTTGCCGAGGAAACACAGCTGTATGGGAGGGACGTGGCGAAGTGGGCGGTTCTCGTCCAGCTTATTTCCCATATGAAAGAGCACGTGGGGCAATCCATTGCCTATGCTCGGATGAATGGGGTGGTCCCACCCTGGTCCCGGTAGGGGCACGGATTCCCCTGGCCGAACGTAGATGAGAATGGCTGGACGGAAGACTACCACAGACAGGAGGCTTCATGAAGGCAACTGCTGCAGTTCTCGCCGCTATCGTGGCGGTCATCGCTCTGTTGTACGTCGCCACGGTGCCGAACGCACAGCCGGCTGGCCTAAGTGCAGGTGACCGGGTGGCAATCGACGAACTTCTCGCCAGCTACAGCGCCGCCTATCAGGCAGGGGACTGGGACGCCTGGGCCGGGTTGTGGACGCCGGATGCCGTCTATCAGGTGCCGGAAGCACGGGCGCTGGTGGGTCGTGATGCGATTCTGGCAGATGCTCGGACGCAGGTGCCCGGGGATGTGAACGTGACCATCAAGGACTCGGACGGAAGTGGGAAGTGGGCCTGGGCTCGTGGAAATTGGGTTTCCCTGAGGCCAGCCACTGAGGAGAGGCCGGAATTGAGGATGGAGGGGAGTCTCCTTTGGGTTTTGGAGAAGCAGCCGGAAGGAACCTGGCTTATCGACTCTGAGACCTATAACCTCGACATTCCAAGAGACCCCCCTCCAGAAGGCTGATGGCCTTCTCCTTTGGGAAGTTGGGTTCGCGTCCTTTCTTCACCCCCTTCAAGTAGCTGTGAAAAGGAGTACCATCTGAGAAGCCGGATGCGGGTTTTCATGCTGACGGTCCTTTGGGGGGGCTTGGGTTTCGGCTCCCCATCCGGACGGGCTTATGGCCAGGAGCCCCCCTCCTGGCCCGATCCGCCCGGGGTACCCAACCTGCGCCGGGCTACCCGGTTGGAGCCGGGGACTCCGGCTCCTGACTTTGATCTTCCGGTCCTGGACCAGGCGTTCCTTGAAGGCAACCCCACCACCGTCCGGCTATCCGATCTGAGGGGTCGTCACGTCATCGTGAATTTCTGGGCCGTCCGCTGCGCTCCCTGCGTGATTGAACACCCGGAGTTGACCAAGATTTGGAAACGGTTCGAACCCCGGGGCCTATCCGTATTCGGGCTGCTCTCCCCCAGCGAACCCCCAGAGAAGGCCCTGGCCTGGTCAGAGCGAAATGACCCGGATGGCTTCCCGACCCTGGTACGCCCAGACCGGACGGTTGGGGAGGATTATCAGGTATCTGGTATTCCCCATACGTACCTCGTTGGGCCTGAAGGATTGGTGCTCTATTCCTCCTCTGGCTGGACGGAGGAGAAGAAGGAAGAGTTGATCCGGGTCTTGGACGAGTTGCTCCCGGTAGGGTAGCGTTTGGCCGGCCATGTAGTTAAAACGAGGGACCACGTCAGGTCCCTCGTATGGAGAAGGCCATGTCTGTGAAGTCCCTCCTCATCGGTTTTGTCGCGTTCTTTCTGGCCGGCCTGGCTGGTCCCGCAGCCGGGTTCGAGTCCAACGAGCTGAAGGGACAGGAGTCGATCCGGTCCCAGTGGCAGAACTCGCCTCACGCCGGCTCCATGGATACGCCTGAAGAGGCGGGAAGAATGAACCAACCTGGCTGCGCCCGGTGCCACACAGCCCAGGGATACCACAGGGAGATTCTGGAGGGGCTGGCCTCTGCTGCTCCTTATCAGGATCCGGTTGGCCTCACGTGCATCACCTGCCACCTCGAGGGTTCCGAGGCCGGCCGAGTGGGTGCCCTCCGGACGGGGGAGGCTCGGGAGGCCTGCCGGGGATGTCACGACGAGGTCGTCGTGAATCGTCCCGACGAACTCTCCTGGTGTTCCCAATGGGGG
>CAYOVN010000288.1:0-3140 GCA_964407425.1 uncultured Gemmatimonadaceae bacterium | reverse complement strand
GCTGGCCCCTGATCTAGCTGGCCCCTGGTCTAGCTGGCCTTTCCCACGTTTTCCACGATCACCACCATGTGGTCAGGGGACCCGGCTTCGTCCCTGATCAGGATGGCCGTGGTGTGTCCCCACTGGATATCTCCCTCCCGGATCATGAACCGGCGGGCGGATTCGAACTTCCCTCTCTCCCCCCGGGCCAGGGTCTGGAACTCCATTCCCACAGCCTCTCTGTCGCTCTCGTCCAGTAGATCCAGGTAGGACATGCCCTCGCTCCATCTGGGGGTAGGTGAGAACATGCCGGCGAAAGCCGGATTCACTTTAAGGAGCATTCCGTCCAGGTCCACGAGTGCGATCCCAGACCGGGAGGCCTGGAAGACGGCACTGAACCGGCGGGCGTCGATCCCGGTTTCGCTGGTGGGCTCAAGAACGGCCCCGGCCCCGGGGGTGCCGGCGTTGGTGGGGTTGGCCGCAGCGAAACCCGTGAGGCGTTCCTCACGTTCTTTGATTGCTTGGGCGCCCTCGGCCCGCTCCATCCCGTGTCGGATGGCCCTTTCAAGGGCGTCCGGGTCGATGAGGCCTTTGACGAGATAGTCCGAGGCTCCCATGTCCATGGCCGCCATGTCCACGGTCCGGCTGCCCCGCCCGGTGAGCATGATGATGGGGGCGGTGACTCCCATATCCCGAGCCTTCTTCAGGAGGTCCAGGCCGGTCCGGTCTTCCAGGTTGTAGTCCAGGAAATACACGTCGTAGCTGCCGGCCTTGAAGGCATCCATGGCCTCTTCGTACGTGGAAACCCAATCGATCTCGTATGCCTGGTTTTCGGCCTTGGACAGCATGACCCGGAACATCTCGAAATCGCCCTGGTCGTCGTCCACCAAAAGGACCTTGATCGCCGTGTTTTCCACTGGAACTCCTGGTTCGAGTCAGCCTCTGCGGGGCGGGTTGCCTTGGCAGGGCAGGGAACGCCTCGGGGCGAAGGGCCCCTCGAGCGCATTGGAGCCAAAAGGCCCCTTCAACTGCATTGGGGGCCGAAGGCCCCGTTACGCATTGGGGGCCAAAGGCCCCGTTAACTGAATTGGGGGCCAAAGGCCCCTTCAACTATAGGTCCCCTATAGGATCGGGCTCAAGGCTGGGAAGGTTAAGGTGTTTCCACAAGATAAGGAGGCCGGACCGGACCGACCCCGTGTCGGCAATTCCCCATGACGCCACATCCCTTGTCGCCAAGTTCGCCGTCGCCAAATCCACTGTCGCCAACTCCCGTGACGACAAATCCCCATGTCGGGAAATCCGCTGTCGCCAAGTCCCCAAAATGTACAATGGTCGGCCTCAATTCCGGATTGACAGCCTTAGAGGCCGTCAAATCCCCAGAACTCGCCTACCCATATGCTTCCGTGGGGATTTCGCAGCCCTCAGGGCTGTCAAATCCCCAACGAACGAAGAGGAGTGACATTTTGGGGATTTGGCGACATGGAAGGGGGCTCGGCCGAGGCCGCATCGCTACCGCGCCAACCCCCCATCTACTCCTCCCGATCCGGGGGGGGCGGTTTCCTCTTCTTCTTCAGGCTCCCCCTCCGCTTCTTCGATTCCACCCGCCTCCGCTTCTGTGAGGCCGGGACTTTGGTGGGGCGCCGGGGCTTCGGGCGATGATTCCGTGCCTCCAGGGCCTCCCTCAGTCGTTTGATGGCGATGGATTTGTTTCGGTACTGGCTCCGTTCTTCACGGCTGGAGGCTACGACCCCGGTGGGGAGGTGGACGAGGCGGACTCCGCTTTCAGTCCGATTCTGGTGCTGGCCGCCCTTTCCGCCGGAGGTAAAGGTCTCGACCCGACACTGGGCAAGGAGATCTTCGTCCGCGTCCGGAATCGGAAAGGGGTCGGGAGGGGGGGTGGTGCTCTCCATGACCGAAACCTTAACAAATCTCTGCTAATCCGCTATGGCAATGGGGAAGGCTCATCGATTATGTTTGAAAGACAACACTGAACGCGGAGAGAGCCCCCGGGATATGGTCGGCAGCCCTGCCGTCCACATTGGGCCCTCAGCGCTTCAGGCGGATGACCAGAACGGAGACCCATGATTGTAGACCGGATGGAGCAGAATCCAGGAACTCGATTCCTCTTCATCTCCGCTCTGGTGGTTATCGTTGTGGCCGGCCTCAAGCTGGCGGAGCCGATTCTCCTGCCCTTCGCCCTGGCCCTCTTCCTCGCCGTCCTCACTCTCCCCATCGTGGTCTTCCTTCAGAAGCGGAAGGTGCCGACAGGGCTGGCGATTTTCCTGGCTGTCCTGGTGGATGTGGCTGTGTTCGGCCTGGTGATTCTTCTGGCGAGTCAGTCCATCGACGACTTTCAGGTGAGGATTCCCCGGTACGCTGACGCTTTGACCGATCTCTGGACCGGGTGGATTCTGGCCTTGGAAGCAACGGATTTCCCTGGGGCTGCCGTCCTTGCCACCTACCTCACCGCCGACATGGTGGACATGGGCGGGCGTTTCTTCACATTGGCGGGGGGGACTCTGGTTACGGTCTTTTCCTTTGCGTCGAACGCCTTTCTGGTATTCCTGATCCTCATCTTCATCCTGGGTGAGGCCACGGTGTTCCCGGCGAAATTCCGGGCCATCCTGGGCAAAGAACATGGACATTCCAGCCGCCTGACCAAGATGGTCACCGAGGTCCAGGAGTACCTGGGCATCAAAACCTTCATCAGCCTGGCCACTGGGATTCTCCTGGGATCCTGGTGCTGGGTTTTGAATCTGGATTTCCCGGTCCTCCTCGGCCTGGTGGCCTTCCTCCTGAACTATGTTCCCACCATCGGGTCCATAATCGCATCAGTCCCGGCCGTCCTTCTTAGCCTGATTCTCTACGGTCCGGGATATGCTGTCATCGTGGGCTTCGGCTACGTGCTGGTGAACCTGGGGTTCGGGAATCTCATCGAGCCAAACCTCCTGGGACGGAGATTGGGACTCTCCACCCTGGTGGTGATCCTCTCCCTTATTTTTTGGGGCTGGGTCTGGGGTCCGGTAGGGGCCCTCCTGGCCGTACCTCTCACCATGGTCGTGAAGATCATGCTGGAAAACACCTCAGATCTGCGGTGGGTTGCCATTCTTCTCGACAAGGCTCCCCCGGACCCCAGGGCGGGGATGGTGGTCGTGGAGGAC
>CAYOVN010000287.1:0-3193 GCA_964407425.1 uncultured Gemmatimonadaceae bacterium | reverse complement strand
GGGGAGGTGTGAACCGTCCTTTTGCCGCCGGCATCGACCTCCACGGGACCCTCCTGGACGAGAGCTGGGAAGTCGCGGCCCGATTGGGGGGTGAGTTGGAGGGTGCCCTCCGGTCCGTTCGCCCCTTCTGCGAACTCTTCCTCTGCACGGGGAACGACCTGACTTTCCTGCATGACCATATCGACTCCCACCTCCTGGACCTATTCGACGGATTCGTTCTGGAGACTGGATGCGTGGCGAGTGACGGCGCCTCAGAGGAGGTGTTGGTTTCCCCAGAAGTTCTATCCTCGATTAAAGGCCTCGAGACACAACTCCGGGACCTGGCTCTACCGGGAGTCCGCTACTTTGCCCGGAGGCTGGCCACCATAAGTCTGTTCACCAAAACGGAAGAAGGGGGATCCGATCCAGCCCGGCTTTTTCCGGAGGTAGTAAGGGCTGTGGCGGAGATGGGGAGGGAGGCCGAGGTCCTCGTGACTCATTCGGATGTGGCGGTCGACATCCTTCCAGTGGACTTCAACAAATTCAAAGGCCTCCGCCTTGCCTCGGAGGCCCCATCCCTGATTGGAATCGCCGACTCCCTCAACGACATTCACCTGATCGAGGATGCCGACTATTCGTTCCTTCCCGCCAATGCCTCACCGGCCCTCCTGGAGACACTGGAGAGCCGAGGCCGAGAGGTGATACCCCTTCAGGATTCCCGTGGGAGGGGGAGAGGAACCATAGCCATGAGCGGAGCCCCCCATACCGAGGCCGTAATTCAGGTCCTACGATTCCTCGGCCAACACTTCCAATAACAGGGCCGGTCGATTGGAGATGATCCCATCGACACCCAACCCGATCAGCCGCAACATCAGGTCCCGGTCATCCACGGTCCACACGTGAACCCTCTTACCTCCCGCTTTCGCCTGGGCGACAAAAGTGGAATCCACGACCTTATGGTTGCTGCTCAATACCTCCCACCCACCCTGGAACACGTCGTCGGGATAATCCTCACCAAAGATGAAACCGGTCATGATCTCAGGGGCGATGCGCTTCACCTCTTCCACCGTCTCTCGGCTGAAGGAAGTGACCATACACTCCTTTACAAAATCCTCCGAGCGGATGATGTCGACCACGGAAGCGGCGATGGTTGGCTCATCCCGGGAGTTTTTGATCTCGATATTCAGCTTCAACTTGCCCCTGGCAAAGTGGATGATCTCACGGAGGGTGGGGATCGGCTCGCCAGTGAACTCCTGAGAGAACCACCCTCCGGCTTCCAGCCCCCTCAACTCCTCCAGGGAATGGTCTCCCAGGTTTCCGGTCCCGTTGGTCGTGCGTTCGAGGGTTCGGTCGTGCATGAGAACCACCTCACCATCCCGGCTGAGACCCACGTCCAGTTCCGCGAACTCCGCTCCAGCCTCTACTGCGGCGACCATGGCCGAGAGAGTGTTCTCCGGAGCGACGGAGGAGGCCCCTCTGTGGGCCGTGACCACCAGATGGTCGCTTCCCGAACACCCGCCCATGGCAGCTGAAAACGCTATGGCCATACCGAGACTCCACCTCCAATGGGGTTGAAACAATCCTGCAGTCCTGGAAAACACTCCCCACATATGAACAGCCCTCCCTGAGCTGGATTCAGTTATCAGAAAATCTTCTCGATCGTGTGTTTACGCTCCACCTGTAAGCTTCCCTCAACTTGCAGGGAGCTCGATATGTGAGCCGTATTCTCTCCGTCGTTTCGAATAGCCGAGAGCTTCGCGTGGACCGAGCGGAGCCCACCCAGCCACCACCGGGCATCCGACAGGTAGACGATGTCACCGACCCCCGCCCTCAGGGAGTCGGCCATCTCCTGGCTCACGCTGATCTCCCCTGGCCCGTCGACCTCTTTCGACCCACCGGTCTCCCGAAGTAGACATGTCACCTTCGCGCCTTCGGCCTCATTGGGCTCTCCACCTTTGTAGATCTCCTTGGCTTTCCAGAGGGTGCCCACCACCAACCCCTCCAGCTCGCTCTCCCGTTTCCCCTTCGTGAAGAGGGTAACGAGGAGGGCGATGAGCCCGCTCCCTGCGAGCCCGAAAAGGGCCCTGGTGTACTTGAATCCTCCCTCCGGATCCACACCATGGGAGAAGGGAGTCACAAGGACCGGGAACAGGATGGAGAGGGCAACCAGAATGGACCCGCCCAGGAGCGTCCAGAATGCCGCAGTGGCGGAGAAGCGCCTCCAGTACATGGCCAGAACAATGGCCACCACCATGGCTGGTGTGATGCTGGCGGTGAAAGCCCCGTGGGCCACATAGATGGAGTTGAAGGAGGCGAACACCGGCACCAGAACCAACCCCAGGCCCGCCGCCCCCAGAGAGACGATTCGAGCCACACCAAGGTAGTGCTTGTCTGTAGCATCGGTCCGGATGTAAGGCCGGTAGACATCGTTCACCGCCACCGCGGACACGGCGTTGATCAGCGTATCGATGGTGGACATCAAGGCCGCTGTAAGAGCCGCCATGACGAACCCGAAAACGCCCGGCGCGCAGATTTTCCCAGCCACTTCAACGAAGACCGTGTTCGGATCCATGTCCACGGGCAGCATTCCGTGGGTAACCATGGACCGTCCCAACCAGCCCGCGTTGGAAACCGCGAAGGCGGCCAAAGGCATGAGTACGAGGATCAGGGCGAGGAAAGACTTCCTCGCTTCATCCACGCTCTTGAGGGATAGGAACCGGAGGATGAACCCCTGGTTCATCATGTAAAGGGCGAAGGTGTTGGAAATCCCGTCCTGCCAGAAAACCCCCACAAAGTTGAAAGCATGGGGCTCATTAAAGCGGGCCATAGGAAACCGGTGGAGGAGAGGGAGCCCGGTCCAGAACTCACCCCATCCCCCTAAAGCACCCAGCCCGATCACAAATAAGAGCAGGCCCGCCAAGAGAAGGATCACACCCTGAGCCAGATCGGTCATGATGACCGCGGTCTGCCCCCCCACCGTGACGTAGACCGCGCAGATTACGGCCACGACCACGGTCGAAGCGATAATGTCGGTGCCGAGCATGGCATTCAGGGCCACGCCCATGGTGTAGAGGTTGATCCCGATATACCCCACCATGTACAGCAACACGATGATGGTGGCCATGACTCCCGTGCGGTCATCGAACCGCTTTCGGAAATAGTCCGGAACCGAGAGGAACCGGTTGAAATAGAGAATCGGAAGCCACCCGAGGAG
>CAYOVN010000286.1:0-3244 GCA_964407425.1 uncultured Gemmatimonadaceae bacterium | reverse complement strand
GTGGCTCCCATCGTGGTGACGATTCTCCTGGCCAATCTTGGAAACCTCTTCTTCAACTGGATTCTGATCTACGGGAATCTGGGGTTCCCGGCGATGGGGGCGGTCGGTTCGGGGTGGGCTTCAAGCCTCTCGAGATGGTTGATGTTTCTCGCCTTGTTGGGCTTTGCTTGGCCCCTGGTGAGAAGATATGTGCGGCCTCTTCGCAGGGAGTCTTTCCAACTTCGCCCACTGGTGAGGATGGTGAGGCTGGGTGCTCCCATCGGAATTCAGTTCTTGTTGGAGTTTGGGGCCTTTGGGGCCATCGGGATTCTCATGGGCTGGATGGGGGCCAATGCCATGGCCGGCCATCAGGTAGCCATGAATCTGGCCTCCCTCACTTTTATGGTTCCTCTGGGCATTTCCCAGGCGACAGCGGTTCTTGTCGGCCGGGGTGTTGGACGAACCGACCCACCCGGAGCTCGGCGAGCCGCCGGAGCCGGGCTGGTTCTGGGGACAGGTTTCATGACCATAACGGCGTTGCTCTTTCTCCTGTTCCCCGACTTTTTTGCCCGCATCTACACCAATGATCTCGAGGTGGCGGCCCTTGCCGCCCTCCTCCTTCCCCTGGCCGGGATCTTCCAGATCTTCGACGGAGTCCAGGTCGTGGCCTCCGGAGTCCTCAGAGGAATTGGGGACACCCGTTCACCGATGCTTGTGAACCTCCTGGGATTCTGGTGCATTGGCATGCCGGTAAGCGCCTGGCTCGGATTTCATCGAGGCCTTGGGCCGGTTGGTCTGTGGTGGGGACTGGTTCTGGCCCTGGCTGTGGTGGCTGTTGTTCTGTTGTTCCGGATTCGGTCCCGAATGGGGGCCGAGCTCAGGCGGATCGTCATCGAGGATGAGGAGTAGAAGGGTCTATGAATGAATCGACCCTGCCACTTTTCCCCTTGCCCATGGTCCTCTTTCCGGGAACCGTGGTGCCCCTTCACATCTTCGAACCCCGGTACCGGCAGATGGTGACCGACGTGTTGGCGGAGGACAAACGCTTCGGCCTCCTCTACCACGACCCGGACGAACAAGGCCCCTTCATGAATGAAGAGGGTCGAATAGGTACGGTGGCCGAAATCCGGCGCTACCGACCCATGCCGGATGGCCGATCCATGATCATGGTCCGGGGAACGGACCGGTTTCAGATTCTATCGGAGGTCGACGGGGGCACCCCCTACTACCAAGCGGTGGTCGGGCCGTACGAGGACCTGCCCCACCCGGAACCGAAGCTCCTGGTGGCCCGAAGGAAGCGTTCCCTCGGCCTCTTCAAGAACATTCTCCAGACCCTGTCTCATGTTCCGGAAGCCCTCCCCAAGTTTTCGATGAGAAGGGAGCTGTCCTTTCGGCTTGCTGCCGTGGTCAGGATGGACCCCTTTTGGCAGCGGGAGCTCCTCGAGATGCAGGATGAAACCGCCCGCTTGGATCGATTGGATCCGGTCTTTCAGGCTGGAATCGAACGCTGGTGGGCGAATAAAGGGAAAGAGGCGTAAACGACCATGGAAACGGTTCGCTCCGAACCCTGGATCGAGACCAGGCAGGGAGGGTGGTTCTTCGTGAACGCCCTTTTGGTAGCCCCGGAGTTTGTGGTCCTCTTTCCGCTTATGGTGGGGAAATTCGTAAGTCTCATATCCCCCGATCGGGAACTGTCACCCTTTCTCGACACCATCCCCTTCCTGGCCGAAAAGGCCCTTCCTTTTCTCGGCTGGATTCTGGTGATCCCGATCTGGACCACCTTAAAAAACCTACGGATGGAGGGGCTTCGTTTCCCCCGGGTGGTTCTGGTTGGATTCCTGCTCCTGCATCTTTCCTTCCTCGTGTACACCATCTCCCGCTGGGTCTGACCGGTCAGGAATCGGTCCGAACCAAAACTCGCCCACCAAGGTGATCTCGGGGACGAGGAACGGATCGGTGAGGGATCGGTCCAACCTAAAACTCGCCCACCAAGGTGATCTCGGGGACGAGGATCTGCCCGGTGTCCTCCTGGACACGGTCCTGGGCCAATTCCATTAGGGCCAGAACGTCTCTGGCGGTGGCCCCACCCCGGTTCACGATGATGTTCGCGTGTCGTTCGAATATCTGGGCCCCGCCCATGACTCGACCCTTGAGCCCGCATTCGTCGATGAGGCGGCCGGCACCCACCCCTTCGATCTTCTTGAACATGGATCCCGCCGAGGGCAGGGTCCGTAGGTCCGGGTGGCGCTCCTTCCGCCAGTGAAGGTTCTCGGCCATCACCCGCTCCATCCCATCCCTGGAGCCTTGTTCCAACTGGAAGGTGACGGAAAGGACCACGTCATCCCGATCGTGGAGAATGCTGTAGTCGTACCCGAATTGGAGATACTCACGGTCCACGACCGTCCGGTCCCCCTCAGCTGACAGGATCTCGGCAGATTCCACCACCTCTTCGATGAATACCGTTCTTTCCCTTTCCGGGGCAGGGGAGAGAAAATGCAGATTCTGCCAGATCGCCCCGCCAACGGTCCCGGGAATACCTACAAAATGGTGCAGGCCCCCAAGGCCCTTTTTCACGGTTTCCAGGATCAGGTCCGGGAATACGTGAACCCCGGCCCCTGCCCGGACCCGGTCGGAATCGAGGAAGGTGATGCTGTCGAGCTCGCTCTTCACCACCAACCCCCGGAATCCGGCATCGGAGACCAGGATGTTGGCGCCACCTCCGAGGAGGAAGGTCGGGATCTCCATCTCCCTGGTGTGGGTAAGGATCGTAACGAGGTCGTCAGCCGATTTGGCTCGAAAGAAGAGGTCGGCGGGGCCGCCGATCTTGAAGGTGGTGAAAGGCGCCAAAGAGACGGCTTCCTCAATTCGCCCCTGGCCCATACGGTTGTCCAGGGAATCTTTCCATAGGCGGAGGTCCTGGTGGCGGCGGTCCTGGCTGCGGAGGTTCTGGTTGCGGCGGTTCTGGTTCATGATGGCGAATCTAGGCCCGGGAGAATTTTCTCGGAAGGAGAGGTGGGGAATTTGGTGGTAGATCTGCCGATACGGAATCCTGAGAGGCGGGGAGGCTTTACTGTTCTCTTCGACGGAGGCTGTCCTCTTTGCAGAAGGAGTGTCGAAATCCTCAAAGTCCGCGACCGGGAAGGGGCTCTGGAGTTTCTTCCTGCTCAGGATCCTGCGGTGAAGGAGGCCTTTCCGTGGCTATCCCGGGAGGCTCTGGCTGCCTCCATCCATCTCGTCGGGCCGAACGGCAGGACGTGGGAGGGAG
>CAYOVN010000285.1:0-3252 GCA_964407425.1 uncultured Gemmatimonadaceae bacterium | reverse complement strand
CGGGTCAGCACTTTTTCATGGCCGATGCCACGCCTGGGTCCTCGTTCACCTTCTCGACCAATTGGGCGACGGTGGATGTGCCATCACCCACGATGTGGCCCGGGACCCGCTTCGATACTGCGACGACCTCGCCGTTTATGACGAGGATCCGGTGATCGAACCCGGTGGCGAATTTCTCTACGAGGACGCCGCGGGAGTGTTCCTGCGCCTTCTCGAAAGCGATCTCAACAAGTTCGTCGTCCCCGAGGTCCAGTGAGACGCCGCGTCCGTGATTGGCGTTGAGGGGTTTCACAACGACGGGATAACCCACGCGATTCGCGGCACGAACGGCGTCGGCCGGTCCGTACACAAGGTGCTGCTCCGGCACCGGGAGGCCCAGATCGCCGAGAATGCGGTTGGTCTCGTCCTTGTCGGAGGCGATTTCCACGGCGATGTGTGGCGTCATCGACGTCACGGTAGCTTGGATTCGCTCCTGCCAGCGGCCGTGTCCGAACTGCACCATCGAGTACTCGTTGAGACGGAGCCAAGGCACATCCCGCTCTTCGGCCGCCTTCACTAGCGCCGCCGTGCTTGGGCCGAAAGCATTCCGCTGAGCAAAGCGGATGAAACTGTCTCGCTCGGCTTCCCAGTCGAAGTCTTCCGGGACCCCGTCCACGCCCTCGGCCGCCGCAGCTGAGAGTAGGGAGAGAAGCAGTGAGCGTGCCAGCCGGCCGGCGGCGAGGCCCACCTTCTCGTCCTCGTACTCGTAGACCACGTCGTACTCACCATGGGCGCCCGTGCCTCGGGTCTTGCCAAAGGTGACGTCCTCACCGGCCTGATTCTGGAGCTCCAGGGCCACGTGTTCGAAGATGTGACCCATCCAGGTGCCCTCGTCCTCTGTGAGCCGACGGATGAACCCACCGGGGACGCCGTAGGAGCAACCGTGCTCCTCTAGGCCGGGCAGGGCCTCGACAAGACGGTCGGTGAATTCCGTCCCCAGCCGCCCCGACGGCCAATCCTCCAGGGGTCCAAGGTCGACGCGGAACCTGATTACCCCGAACAATGCGTAGAGGTTGGGGCCCAGATAAACGGATCGTTCGACGAATCTCATGGCATGTTCCTCGAAGTATTACCGGGGCATTACCTGCTCGTGCGAAGCTTCCCGTTTGGCCAGGTCGAAGGACCATCCGTCAACGAGGAAGTGCACACGCACATTCACCAGACAGACGGGCTCGCCGTCCGCCCGGGAGGGGAGATTGGAGAACTCGATGTCGGCGGGATCGACCAGAGTGACCGATCCGGAACCCACGACTTTCAGCACGTCGTCGGGGCCGATGAATGCGGCTGTGTCTTCGTCCAGCCCGAGGCCAATAGCGAACGGGTTAAAGCTGAGCGCCGTCATCAGCCTACCGAGTCGTGCGCGCTCTGCGAAGTGATGGTCCACGACGACCCGGTTGGTCAAGCCGAGTCCGGGCGCCATGGTGACCAGCCCGGCCCGGGGCAGGAGGCCCTCACCGCCGAACGCAATCATGTGCTCCGACATGAACCCGGCTCCCGCCGAAGTGCCGGCCACGTGAACGCCACGGGAGCTGGCATCGCGGATCGCTCGAGCCACCTGGGTCCCGCCGATGATGGTGGACAATCTCAGTTGGTTGCCACCAGTCATGAATATCCCGTCGGCATGGCCGAGCGTTTCAAGCCAATCCTCCCGGTCACAGTCGTCCCGCACCTTGATCGGCAGGGCCTCAGCCGACTTCACACCGATGTGCCGGAATACTTCCTCGTAGCGGGATCCGGTATCGTCGAGTTTGGATGCAGTGGGAATGATGGCGATGCGCGCGGCTTCCCCGCCGCACAACTCAACGAACTGGGAGAGGATGCTGGTATCCCCGATCTTCTCCTCTCCGCCTCCGATGGGGATGATGAACCCCTCCCGTGTACCGTCCCTTGTTCTAGCGGCGAGGGCATCCCGATCTATGGTTTGGGGTGATTCCAAGGTTTGGACTCCACAGTGTGGCGTTTAGGGGCGTCCCCACGGATCAAGGTCGATCCCGCAAATGTGAATGGGGAGGGGAAATCTACAGAATCCGAAATGGTGTGTACATCAATCGGACAGGATAGTCGGTCCGTGACCCCTTCGGCCAGTCGTCTCCACTGCCAAGGCCTCCAGGTCGACGGGTTAGCGCTGAGCCATTCGTCAGGCTTGGGGGACATCATCCTGGGCTGAGTTTTGGAACAGGACGGGAATGGGAGCCTGTTTCGTGACGGCAAAAGGGGCCGGCTCCCAGGAGCCGACCCCTTCATGGCGGGTCCTACCGCGAATCGAGCCTGTTCAGTGGATCACCCTAAGACAGCTGACCCACCTCGACCACCGATCCAAACTTTTCTTTCAGAGCCAGGAGCCCGGCCTTCTGCTCCTCGTAGACCTCGAACAGCTTCGGCGGGAGGTTCTCCTCTTTGCCATAAGCTTCGGTCTGCAAATCGATCCGGGCGACGATGTTGTCGACATAGAGGGCAAACTGCATGTCGTAGAGGCTCTTCGGATACTCCTTGTCGATCCCGGCGAAGAGCTCCTTGAGGTCATCATACTTCGGAACCATCCCGATGGGGGTCTCGATGGCCTCGAACTCGCCGTGGACATACCGCTCGAGCCAGCCCAGCCACACCCGCACGTCCTTCTTCTCACCGATCAGGCCGGTTCCAGGGCCACTCCGGTTCTCGTGGGTGAGGAAGTAGTTGAGGCCAGCCATCTTTGGCCGGTCGGCCCCGCTGAGCTCCGAGCTGTTGAAGAACTTGAACTGCACCCTCATGTAGTCGGCCAGGGCCCCGGGGATGAACGGGGCGTTGGCCCATGGCTGCCGCTTGACGCCGGTGGAGCCTACCTCAGTGGCCGTCGCGGCCGAAACAATGCTGGCGCCGATGGCGACACCGGCGTCTGAGTCCTTTGCCACCCACACGGGAGGCATGGTGTCCGCGTCCCGACCTGAGTAGGTGACGACCTTGATCGGCACTCCGGCCGGATCGGCATTGGCTTCGGCGTTGTGGTTGGCGATGACCTTTGCATTTACGGTAACCCGGGAGTTCTTATGGCTCCGAGGAACCGGGTTGCCGTTAGCGTCGGTTTTACCCTCGAACCACTCACCCTGGAAGTTCACGCCCTCGGAGGGCATCTCCTCGCCGCTTCCCGTCCAATAGGGGACGCCGTCATCGGACACGAGCACGTTGGACCAGATGGCCTCGGTGTCGTCGTCCCGGAGCGCCTTCATGAGGAAG
>CAYOVN010000284.1:0-3264 GCA_964407425.1 uncultured Gemmatimonadaceae bacterium | reverse complement strand
AAAGGCCTGGAAGGCGTCCTTGTCCAGGACTTCGGCCCAGAGGTAGCTGTAGTATCCAGCCGAATATCCGCCAGAGAATATATGGTTGAAATATGTGCTTCGATACCGCGGGATGATTTCTTCGATGAGGCCGACCCTTTGCATCTCAGCCGTTTCGAAGGCGTCCGCATCCAGTTCTACCGGTTCTTCCAGAAGGTGCCAGCCCATGTCCAGGAGGGCCGCTGCAATGAACTCAACGGTAATGAACCCCTGATTGAACGTGGCTGAGGCCTGAAGTTTTTCGATAACCTCGGCGGGAAGGGGTTCGCCGGTTTCATAGTGTTTCGCATACTGGGTGAGGACTTCAGGCTCTCCCATCCAGTTCTCCATGATCTGCGAGCCGAACTCCACGAAGTCCCGGGGAACCGAGGTTCCACTGAGGGAGGAATACGTCACATCAGACATCAGTCCATGGAGAGCATGGCCCATTTCGTGAGCCAGGGTCATGGCATTGTTCAGGCCGATGAGGGAAGGGCCGTCGGTTGTTGCCGGCGGGAAATTGAAGTTGGTCGTGACGATGGGAGTGACGAATCCGTCTAGATTGGATTGGCTTCTCAGGGAGTTCATCCATGCCCCGCCCCGTTTGCTGGGCCGGGTGAAGAAGTCCAGGTAGAGGATGCCGAGGTCGCTGCCGTCAGCTTCCCGGACCTCGAAGACCTGCTGGTCAGGATGCCACCGGGGAAGGTCCGTTCGCTCGTGGAAGGTGAACCCATAGAGGTTTCCGGCAATCATGAACACACCGTCCCTTACCGCGTTGACCTCGAAGAAGGGAAGTAGTGCTTCCTGGTCCAGGGCGAATCGGGCTCTCCGTACCTTTTCGGTGTAATGACGCCAGTCCCAGCCTTCCAGCTTACCCGGAACGCCCTCGGCGTTCATCATCTCCTGCATGTCGGCCCGTTCCTGTTTCGCTACCTCCAGGGCAGGTCTCCACACCTCCTCCATAAAGCTGAGGACCCGGTCCGGAGTCTCAGCCATGTTGTCTTCCAGGATGAAGTGGGCGTGGGTGGGATAGCCCATGATCTGTGCACGTTCCGCCCTCCGGGCGGCCATCCGCGCCAGGATCTTCTTGTTGTCCTGGTCGTTGTCGTTGTCACCCCGAAGGGCATAACCCATAAAGATGTCCCGCCGCAGTTCCCGATTCGGGGAGTACTCCAGGAAGGGATTGATGCTAGGCCGGTCCAGGCCGAACGCCCAACCTGTTTCGTGGCCGTTTGTCTGGGCTCGTTCCGCCGCCAGCGCCACCAGGTTGCCCGGCAGGCCGCCCAGGTCGGCGGAGTCGGGGACCAGGAGTTCATACGCGTTGGTCTCGGCCAGGACGTTCAGCCCAAACTTGGTGGAGAGCTGGGCCATTTCGGAGTTGATCTCCATGATCCTGTCTTTGGCGTCTCCATCCAGAGCGGCCCCGCTCCGCACGAACCCCTTGTGGGTTTCTTCCAGGAGTTTGACTTGTTCCGGGGTGAGGCCCAGCTCGTCCTTCGCTTCGAAAACGGTGTTGACCCGGTCCCAGAGATCAGGGTTCAGGATCACCGCGTCACCGTGGGCTGCCCGCTCCGGAGCAAGAGTCTGGGCGACATCGGTGAGTGTGTCATTGGTGTGGGCGCCGTTCACGGCTCCGAACACCCGCCCCACCCGGCTGTAGAGGTTTCCGGCTTCCTCCAGGGCGACGATGGTGTTTTCGAAGGTGGGGGCATCACTGTTGCCGACAATCGCGTCGATTTCCGCCCGGTGAATCTCCATGGCCTCATGAAAAGCCGGGAGGTAGTGGGCGTTTTGGATCTGGTCGAAGGGCGGGACACCGAACTCGGTATCCCAGACCGCCAGGAGGGGGTTCTCATGGCCGGCGATCCCCACGGGTGGGGCCGGCGGCGGTGGCGCCTCACTGCAGGCTGAAAGGGTGGCGCCCAGGAAGACTAGCCCGAGGATTCTGGCCAGGCCGGGGAAAGTGTGCGTGAGTTCTTTCACGGTAGATCTCCTTATCCAGGTTAAGCTACCGACAACCTGACATTCCGGAGCCAAATGGGAAAGATGGAGGGTACAGTTTCAAGGGGTTGCACTCCGGAGCCTTCCAAGGTCCATTGAGTTTTGTAAACGCAGCATATCCCCTTTTCCCAACGTGCGAATCACAGGCGATATCATGGACAGACCTGAGCTCTCCCGACGTCGTTTTGTTTCGGCTCTCCCTCTTACGGTACTGGCGGCCCCTTCCTGCCTTGCGGCCTGCGAACGAGCATCCGATACCGAGACACTGGAAGCAGCCCCCCTCCCTGTCCTCCAATCCCAGGGCCCGGGGTTCGTCGGTCCTTTCACTGAAGCCGAGGCTGCCGCCGTCGCTGCCTCGCCCATGGCGCAGGAAATCGCAGGTCTGAACGGGAATGGATACCCCTGTTCTGAGATGATCCTCCTGGCCTCCCTTCGCCGGTTCGATCTGCCGGAGAACCATTTGGACGCCGCAGCCGTATTTGGAGGCGGGGTGGGCAAGAGGAGCCTCTGTGGGCTCCTGACCGGTGGCCTCATGGCTATCGGGATCGCAGCGGGCCATAAATACACGGACCGGGGTCAGGTTCATACGGTTGGAAGGACTGCATCCAACGCCTATTGGGATTGGTGGTTGACCCGAGGCGATCTCAACTGCATGGGTCCCGGTACCGAGCACTCGAACTCAGAGGAATTTGTCCGAATGTGCCAGCGTACGGCGGTGAAGGTTGAAGAGATCATTGTCGAGGTCCTGAAGGTTTGACCGCCGTCTGCCTGGGGTGAAGGGGCTTCTCGGTCCCTAACCCCCGTTCGACCCCACGACCAGATTGACGCCGGTAGTAAACATCCGCCATTCGACCCTCTGGCGGTCCAGGGCTTCGCTTCCGTCGTCGGTGAGTTGGTAGAGGCCACGGCGGCGGTTCCCGTTGGCCCATCTCCGGGTGATCCAACCCCGGTCTTCCATTCGAGACAAAACTGGATAGATGGAGGAACGGCGAAAGGCCAGGAGCTTTTGGGACTTCTCCTGAATCTGCTCGGTGATCCGATACCCGTGGGATTCCCCCTCCTCCAGTATGGAGAGAATGAGGAATTCGACGCTCCCCTTGGTGAGGGTTGGATTGACCAGCAAAATGACCTCGTTCCGAACTAGAAAGGGTTCGTCCGACTTTTCTACCTACTAAGACGAGGAAATACCACAAGAGGTTTTAAGAGGAAACCTCTTATCGGGGTAACCCTTTTCGCTTGGAAATA
>CAYOVN010000283.1:0-3264 GCA_964407425.1 uncultured Gemmatimonadaceae bacterium | reverse complement strand
CTTCCCAAAAGGCGTCACCGGCTCATAGGGTCCTTGGAATCACTATCCCTGACTGACCTTTTCATCTCATCAACTCCTTTTCGAGGGAGAGTCTCACAATCTCATATCGGGGAAACGGTAGATCGCCTAGGTAGTACGCCAGCTCTCCGGGACCCACGATGAATCGGACAAGCTGATCCAATTGGTACGAAGCCAGGAGCGTCCGCTCAGACAAGTCGAACACCTCCACTAGGGAATCCATCCCCAGATCATCGGAGATGAAGGTTTTCCCGAAGGGTTTTCCGGGGGCTTCCCTGAGGTCATCTTCCCAGTCCTTCTCCGGCATCACTGAGACTACCCACAGGTGTCCTTCATCATCGATCCCGGCGTCAATCACCGCATACCCGGGTTGGAAGGGGTTTTCCCTTCTTCGTGTCGAATCGTCTTCGATGATATCCTTAGGCCATCCAACCGGGCGGCGGGAGATTCGGGCTAGGACTTCGAAACCCTGTGTAGGATCCAGGATCTCGATAACATACCCGTCGGAGACAGCGACCACTTTGTTGTCTCGGGACAGTGCCAGCCTGCGTCTCCATTTTCGGACATCTTGGCTGGGGACAAATACGCTGTCGCGAAAAAGTGGGTAGTGCGAAGACCACGTTCCGGTGTTGACGTTGTACTTGTGGAGAAGGTTCCCCAGGTTGTCCGTCCTTCCGCCCGGCCCGAGCAGCAACAACGATCCATCAGGAAGAAACAGCAGCTCACCCGCGTTGGGGCCTGCATGATGCTTCTGGATTACTGTCCCAGGCTCCCCGTCTTCAGAAAAGGACACCATCCGAGCCCGGTCCTGGACCCACGTCTCACCGGTTGTCGGATCCACAGCTAGACCGCTGATCTGTCGGTATTCGCCGGGACCATCTCCCTTTCGTCCGAAGGTCCTAGCCAGCTTGCTTCCTCGGAAGTGCTGAATGGGACCTTCAGCAGAGTAGGCGGTGAATATGAGAAGACCTCCGCTCGGAACCGATGTCATGGTCACTGCAGTGCCCTGCTCTAACATCCCCGGTCCGGTGGCGTCACCGATTCGATAGAGGACTTCGACAGAGTCCAAAACCACCGTTCGAGCGGATTCTGGGCCGATGTGGATTTGGTGCGTATCCTGGCTCTCGGACGGGAGAGGAAGAAGCAAAAAGGGGAGCGAAGCTAAGAACATCTCAAGGTTATGTTTGCTCATGTTCAGCCCTCCAGCAGGGTCCCTCAAGATCGATTCCCTTTGACAATCTGCCATGTTCCTCCCCCGCATCGACGCGGAGCACGTCGAGACGAAGTTGTTCGGGGGGAAGAGCCGGAACCAGTCGGCGGCTCAGAGTCTACTATTGTGAGCCGCGGACCTCTTCCAAGACCTCAGGCGAAACCCGAATGTTCGCGAGGATGAATCCACCGCAATCCGCGACCTGCACGGATTGGCGGTGCAAGTTCAGGGAAGCAAGATTTCCTAGCTTTAGTATGTAGGAAAGCTCCGAATGGTCATTGTCGTCAGCAGCTGAGGCGAGTAAACGGTCCAGGATTTCCATGGGGCTTTCTTCAGACCCCTCACAACCCCCGAACCCGTGATTCCCGCCGCCGACACACAACCCGGTCCTTTCTTCATCACCATGCCATCCATGGCCTTTGTTCACCCAATATTCGCGGTTCCCGCCCCAGGGCTCGGGGGCGAGGTGAGAAAAAACCATGAGCTCGTCGATGTAATCTCCGCAGTGGGCGCACGGCACATCGCGGTCAACCCAGTCTACAGAACCCCCATTCGGGAGCACCAAGAACACAGCTGGTAAAACTGCGACAACAAACTTGATCATTCTCTGGTCCTTTCTCTGAGCTTGACATCAAACACGTGGATCACCTGGATCCCATAACCATCCCGTTCCCTCGCCACCAAGAAACCATTCTCCAGGATTCCTGTCACATAGAAGGGGAGTTCGGCTGAAGCTATTCGCGTGGCCGTCCTCAGGTCGAAGACCTCCACCCGGGTTTCCATAATCTCAGGGTACCGATCTCTGAACTCGGAGGGCTCTACATCCAGTGGCTGCCAATCCCCCTTCGGGACGAGGGTCGCCACCCACAAGCGTTGAAACTCATCCTCCCGGATGGCCACCAAGGTTGGTGGGGGCTTCTGCTGGAAGGGATTCCTACCAGATTCCGGCAGGGAGACCTCCTCAGGAAACCAGTCACTCACAACCCTCACAACCCTTGAAACCGCCCCGTTGCGGCCCCATTCAACAAATCGGTAGGTAAAAGCCTCTGCCGACCAGAATCCCGGGCCCTGTGCCCTCCCAATTATGTTGTAGAACCGTCGAGCCTGACTCTCCTCGCGGATGATCTCTAACCCGATACCAAAGCTTCGTACCCCTTCTCCGCTAACGTAGTGAAACTGGAAGCCGGACCCTTCTGGGGAGCCTAGCCACGTATTCACTAGGGAGGTATTCCGATCCAAAGCAAGGGCACGGATCGGCCTTCCAGGTAGCAACCTTGTCCCGCTCACCTCCAGGTTCTGGTCAAGGAGGGTCACCCGTCCATTGGAGAAGACGTGTAAAACCCCCTCAGAGAAACTCAACCCATGGATTCTCAAATACTCACCCGGGCCTTCGCCAGCGCCACCCACGGTCCCTACAAACCCGTCTCGGCCATAGATTGCGATTTCCTCGTTCACTGCTTCGAGCGGAGACACGAAGAAACGATCTCCGTCTGTGGCAACCGTAGACCTTGTGCCGGGACTGACCGGGTCGTTGATCGAGCCGAAGGAGGCCGAGGGTTCATATTCCAAAACGGCGCAACTCCGGCATTCATCGGTTGCGAAGATCAAGACGGAATCGGGTGGCTGGCCTCCCTGGAGAAACAACCCAGAAATAGCGAGGAACGGAACTGCAGAGATTCCTCCAATCATCGAGTTAGACCTTTCCACAATTGCATTTTGCTAGCGCAGGTACAGGATCCGAGCACTGGCTCCGCCACTCTGTGCGAAGAACCGTCAGAGCTATGCCCGTCCATGGCGAGGAACTCAAGCCGGTTTACCGTAAAGGAAAACCCTCCTGTAGTCACAGCGGACGCGCCTGACCGCGCCTGTGTTTCTCTCTACCCTTGACGCACCTAAGGCCAAAAGCGTGGCATTGCTTCATCTGGACTGGCGCTTCTCGGAGGCTTTGTTGCATCGCTCGAAGAAAAGGACAGATCCCCCTTCCCCCGGGCCGGGATCATGCTACTCGGTAGCTATCGGGCATCCCGAGTTGGGTC
>CAYOVN010000282.1:0-3296 GCA_964407425.1 uncultured Gemmatimonadaceae bacterium | reverse complement strand
ATGGAGGAGAGCCAGCCCTGGGCTTCTGCCGTTGTGGTTACCGGCAATACCATTACGGCCGTTCTGGAGGACGATGGGGCGACGGATGCATATCGGGGCCCGGATACCGAGGTCGTCGACCTTGAGGGGAAATTTGTGGTTCCGGGGTTCATTGACGGCCACATGCACTTCAACAATGCCGGCGGGCTCATCAACGACGCCAACCTGATGGCCGTTGCTGACGACGAGGGGTTGGTGCAGGAGATCGCTCGCCTCGTTCCCATCCTGGAGCCGGGGGAGTGGATCACCGGTGGTTTGTGGGGTGCCTACGAAGAATGGTCCATGGGTGCTGAGACAGCCGACCAGAAGAGCGAAACCCGTTGGGAACCGGAGCGCTGGACCATCGATGGCATGACGGCGGACTTTCCTGTCCTCCTCAACAGCTTCGATAGTGATTTGTACCTGGCGAATACGGCCGCTCTACAGGCCGCAGGATTGGAGGAGGCTCCCGTTGAGGGGATGAAACTCAACGCCGACGGGGTCCCGACGGGGCTCATCTACCGGGGATCCGAGGCCCTCAGCCGCCTGAGGACCGTGAGGAAGCCCAAATCACATGAGCGCATGCTGAACGAGAACCGGGCGGCATTGAAGGCCCTCCGGGAGGCCGGAATCGTCGAGATTCACGACATCGCCACCCCCGACCAGACCGCCCGCTTCGCCGAGTTGCAGGAAAAGGGTGAGCTCACCACGCGGGTTTGGCTCCGCCCGGATCTTTCCAGGGGGACGGATCTCGGTAACGCCGGTCTCACCATGGGCTTACACCCCACTACCAAGGAGCCTGACGGATGGCTCAGATATGGGGCTTTGAAGGGATATATCGATGGTATCATGGGGACTCACGGGGCACTCTTCTTCGAGCCGTACGACGATGAGCCGGACAACTATGGCCATTATCGCCGCCACACATCAAACGACAGCAGGATGATGGAAGGCGATATGGAGAAGATGTACACCCTCATGAAAGCGGGTCTGGACGCCGGATTCGTCCCGAATGTCCACGCCATCGGCACCCGGGGCGTCGCCCTCATGCTCGACACCTATGAGCGGGCGAAAAACGAGGGAGTGGACCTCACCGGGTTCCGGGTAATCCATGCCCAGGTCATCCGCCCCTCCGATTTCCCCCGATTCAAAGAACTGGGGGTAATCGCAGAGGTGAACCCCTACCATATTTCCGATGATATGCGGTGGATGGAGGAACGAATCGGCCACGAGCGGAGTAAAGGGGCATATGCTTTCCAGTCCCTCCTGGAGAATGACGCCATGTTGTCCTTCGGGTCGGATTGGCCGGGAACCTCGGCGGCCGAATATCACATGCATCCGAAATATCTCATCCACGCCGCGGTGAACCGGACGACGTTGAACCATACGCCGGAGGGTGGGTGGTTCCCCGAGCAGAAGATCAGTGTGCACGAGGCATTGAAGGGCTACACGATCAATAATGCTTTTGCCGCTTTTGAGGATGATATTCGCGGATCCCTGAAAGTCGGGAAACTCGCTGATATTACAGTGTGTGACCTGAATTTGATGGAAATCGATCCCAGGGAAATCCTGAATATGAATGTGGAAATGACGATCGTCGACGGAAATATCGTATATTCACGGGGAAGGTAACGATCCTTCCGTAATGGAAGTGCCATACAGGGAGAATAATGATGATGAATTGGTCTGGCATCACCCGCATGGCCGCACTCTGCGCTTTAGCCGTTGTCCTGCCTGGATGCTCAACCAGCGGGGGCGGGTCAGGGAGCGGGGCCGCAGCGGAGCCGGTGGAACCGGGTGTCGGCGTCACGCTTGAGGTCATCAATGAACAACGGATTGAAGCGGATATCTTCGTGTTCCTTGATGGTGTTCAGCAGCGCGTAGGGAGGGTCAAGTCTTTCAGTGAGGACACCTTTCTGATCCCAATGGACCGGGCACGGACGGGCCGGCTGGAATTCCGGCTCTTCGGGGGCCCCACCTGCGTTACACGTGAGGCGTCCTTGCTTCCGGGAGACCAGCTCTCCTACACGATTCCCATACAAATTACACTCATGGACGCGATTTGTAGGGGAGATTCCTGACGAAGTAAGGCTCGAGGTCACTCTTGGGGGGTGAGGTCACCCTTGCGGGGGTTCCTCCGTCATTTTCATACGTCGTAAGATCGCCGGGTAGGGGCTTCCCTTTTTCGGGCCTGGGAGCCCCTGCCCGAGCGCCAGGATCACCTGGCGCACAGCCTGCCGAGGTACCTTCTTATCCCCCCTGAGAATCCAAAGCGTCCCAGCCACGAGTGTGTCCAGGACCCTGACAAGGTTTTCCCTTTGGGCCGGGGTGAGGGGCCTGGTCCCGGGTCGAGCCAGGTCGAGTTTCCGCAAGCAATCCAGAAAAGCCGCCTGAGCCACCGGATCGGTAGGATCCCATACGGTTGGAGCTACCCGAGGGAGGAATTCCAGCCAGCCGGAGGCGTCTTTATGCGCCTCAGAGGCCTCCTCCAGGGGCACCGTCATCTCCCCGTCACCAAAAAGAAGCCACTCAAGGCGAACCTTGAAGACTCGGCTTACCTGGGCGTAGTAGTCGACAGGGGCTTTCCGGGTGGTGTGGTAGTTCCTGAGCCCGGCATAGCTGATTTTGTAATCATCTGTTTGTGTCAGGAGTCGATGGAACTCGGCGAGGGGCATTCCATCCAGGTAATGTAAACGCAGGTATTCCAGGCGTTTAGCCTCTGGAATGGAAGGATTTACCGGTGTCACGAACGTCTCCAATACACTACGTACGTAGGTTTCTCGGAAAAACCTGTAGTAACAAGAACATTTGGTTTGGTGGCACGAATGTAAGGATGCTTGTGTCATATGCGCAACAAAAGAAACAATGCAAGGAGAGGCCCTGTAAGGGGAGATTATTTCAGATGTGGGGTAAGGGTCGGGTCCCGCCGGGTGCTACCCGGCGGGCTACCCGGCGGGGGCCTACTCCAGGCCGACTTTTGAGTCCACTGCTCTGAGGTAGGAAAACGGAATCAGGGAGGTCAGGTTCTTGGCGAACCCGTCCAGGCCCGGAAAGAGGGTGGCCGAGCTCATGTTCATGGCCAGGAGTTCCCGGGTGGCTTCCTCGAGGAAGGTCCTTTTTCCGGAGAGCTGGATCTCCACCAGAAGATCATCCGGATCACCGAGGGCCCGAAGATTGTCCACGAAGGATTTCGTAATGTCCCCCGGTACCAGGAATATGCTCTGCTGCAATATCAGGCGGCGGTTCATGCGGAGGGGGTTGAGGGGGAAGATGAGGGG
>CAYOVN010000281.1:0-3404 GCA_964407425.1 uncultured Gemmatimonadaceae bacterium | reverse complement strand
ACCGGAGTCGGCGGTTTTCGGCGTTTGTTGACGTTGATGGGATGGTGGTGGTTCGAGGGCGTCTGGATCCGGAGGTGGGCGCAATGCTGATGCGGGCCGTGGAGGCGGCGAATGATGCTTTGTTTCGGGAGGAAGGATCATCCATCGACGAACCCAACACAGAACTCCAGGAGGTTACTCCTGAGCAGCGGCGAGCGGATGCCGTGGGTCTGATCGCCGAGAGTGCATTGGCGGCAGGGTTTGTGGGGGCGGCCGGGGCTGGGGGCGCAGCCGCCGAGGCTGGGGGCGCAGCCGCCGAGGCTGGGACCGCATTCGCCGGAAATCAAGCCAGGCCAGCCAGCGGGGGTGGTTCCCCGACCAACACCCCAGCTCAGCTTCCGCCCCTCCCACCTCTCTGGCGCATCGAAATGGCAGCGGGACCGGGACATTCCCTACACCATCGAAGCTCGGGCCTGGGAGGTGCTGGATTCAGGATAAGTAGATCACTCGCCTCGTTTTACGGCCATTACTGATTTCGGGGCGAATATGCGTCCTTGATCGCCCCCGACGCCCGCTATTCCCCTGTAACTCCGGGCCTTCTCAAGAAAAGTTGGACCTTCAAGGACCTTGGGCATTATAATGATAAAACAAACTAGGTAAGTCCCTTGTAACGCCTAGATCGGAGCGCAGCCTATGCTGACCAGGGATCAACTGGCGGATCTTTATCGCGGACTTCAACAGGAGAAAGTACTAACGGTTTATGTGGATGGGGCGGGAAGGGATCCGGCGTCACGGAGAGTGTGGCGACGGAAGTTGGACCAGGAGTTGGAGCGGGAATCCCACCGATTGCAGTTCACCGATCCCAAAGAAAAAGAAGCCTTCGAGGAAGCTCGGGACCAGGTCCTGAAGGAACTGGATGCGTTCGAGTCATTCCTCCCTGGCAAGGGATATGTGGCTTTTTCCACCCCCGACAAGTTGCACCATGCCGAGAATCTTCCGGTGTGGGTGCCAACGTTCGTGCGGTGGGAGCTGGGTGTGCGGGTTTCCCCCTACATTCGCGGGCTGAAGCAGTTGCGGCCCATGATTACAGCCCTGGTGGATAGCCGCCGGGCTCGGGTCTTCCAGTATAAGGAAGGGGAGGTCACCGAGGTGGCGGATCTGCTGGCCGACACCTTCGTGGGCGACATTTCCGAGTCATCCATGTCACCTCGGGCGGGGAAAACCTCGGGAAGCCGTGGGGTGACGGCCACGGATACGGCCAAGAGGATTCTGGACAAGGGCACGGAGCGGATGCTCAAGGAAGTCAGGGATCTGGTCACCGATATGGCGGCGTGGGAGGGATTCGTTCTCCTGGGCGGCGAAAACGAAACGGTGTCTGCCCTCAAGTCAATCCTGAGTGGGGTGATGGCTTCGAGAATCCTGGAGAACTCTTCCCTCTGGGTGGAGATGACCCGGGCGGAGGTCTTGAAGGCCACAAAAGAGGGGGCTTCAGCCCTTTCGAAGCGCCGCCAAACCGACCTCCTCGACCAGATCATGGAACGGGCCTATTCCCAGGGCACGGGGAGTCTTGGAGGGAAGGATACCTTTCAGGCGCTGGAAGCAGGAAGTGTCGACATCCTCATCCTCTCGAAGGGGTTTGTAGAAGCCAACCCGGACTACGCCGACGTCTGCGTGGCGAAGGCCTTCGAGCAAGGTGCCGACGTTCGAGTTTTCGGAAGTGTTCCCTCGGAGCGGTTGGATGAGGTTGGGGGCGGAATCGGCGCCCGTCTGAGGTTCCGGGCTCCGGCAGTGGAGGAGTTGGCTAGCGCGCCTTCTCCTTAGTAACTTCGAATCGGCCCGGAGAGCATGGCCGTTCAATCTGTGATTGAGCGAACCCAAGCCTCCGGGCCGTATTCGGGCCCATAGCTCAGTTGGTCAGAGCAGCGGACTCATAATCCGACGGTCGGAGGTTCAAGTCCTCCTGGGCCCACTGGTAAGTTGAAGTGAGATAACGATTTAGAGATTTATGGAAAAAAATAGAGGAACTGAGGTAGAGGAGAAGTAGAGGATCAAAATGCCTCCCTCAACCCTCTTCTACAGTGAGAAAGAGAATGCCCCAATCGTCATTGGCTGGGGCATTTCCATTGGTATCTGGAGGGAATTTGATGCCACTACGAACGGCAAGGTCCCGAAGGGCCGGGCCGGAGCGGGAGCCGGGCGTTAATGGAGATGCGTTCCACAATCATGAGAAACCACCCTCAAACCCTTAATGTTCCCACTCATCCTCCTTCTATCCTTTCGGCTTCCGTATCCGATGACGGAGGGAGTCCCAGTTCCACCCGTTCATAGGCGAGAAGCCCTGCTTCAACGTGCTCTCGGAATCTCCGCATGTTCGGTCCGAGCCCGTCCGACGCGATCGTTACTGCCCGTTTACCCATAGCCGCCCCAAGCATCATCCAAAGCCGGCGTGGCCAGCCCGCCTTCTTTCGGACCTCCGCTGGGTCCCGGACGAGAACCTCCATGGCCATGCCGAACGACTTACCACGGATCTCCCGGATCTCCTCCCAACCTATGAACAGGTCACCGCCGCCAGCCCCGTTGCGATCGGTGATCCCGTCCGAGTTCACCTCAAACCGTGGCCTTGGATCGAGGGCGCGCCGAAACCAGTGGAAGCCCAGGAATCCCGTGGTCATGACCAACACCCAAGAAGAGACATCGGCTTGGTCCATCGGTATGAGTCCCGACACCCCAATCACGGCGAAAGCCACTCCAACTACAAAGGATGCCAATCGTCTTTTGATGGACCAGCCAGAGTTCCATTCGAATTCGGCTGGGAGGTCGGATGGGGTTGCAGGGAGATCCGCCTGAGTGATCTCTAGATCCAAACTCTCGTCAGTTCTCACTTGGGACCTCCGGCAGAGTTGTTAACGGCCCAATCGGCTCCGGAGCCGAGCTTCTGTGAGAAGGGGCGGACCTTCTATCCGGTGCTTTCCGTCCCATCCAGTCATGTCAGCTAACGGAAGCACCGGTGCTTACCCGAAACCGTCTTCCCGTAAGATGCTCCTCCCACCAGAACCGTCAAATTATCGTCAAGCCGGTCACGGGGCCATTAGATCCTTCATGAATAGCCCTTCCCGATGCCTATCGGCTAGAACCGAAGCTTCTCCAAAGTCCCTATCAAACCACGGAAGAACCGATCATACGCGTTGACCTGATCCATCAGGGTGTCCCGTTCATGTCGTGAGATCTCACCCATCCCCCAAAGTTCGTCAATCACCCTATAGACCTGTTCCATCTCACTTCTATGGTTCGGGAATCTCTTGGCCAGATCTCTTCGCATCCTTGTGAGGTTTAGCTTCTCCGGTCTGGTTACCTCGTCCAGCTCATGGGTTGATCTGCCCCCCTGAAACGAGACCAGGCTCAGTGTTAGACTTTGGGCCGGTCCA
>CAYOVN010000280.1:0-3418 GCA_964407425.1 uncultured Gemmatimonadaceae bacterium | reverse complement strand
CGGGGCAACGGCGTGACCCTCTACCGATACCCCCCTCCCCTCCGACCCGGAGAGACGGTGAGGCTGGAGTCCGTTCAAAGCCTCACCGACGGCCGGCTGCCGATACCCAAACAACTCACGGGGGCGGATGCCTCCGCCGACGGTAAAATCGTCGCCCTCCGGAGCTATGAAGCGTTGACGTTCTATTCGTGGGAATCAGGCCAGCTCGTTCCAGTGGAGGGAGGAAGGATCGTATTGCGGACCCTGAACGAAACCCAGGGGGAAGCGGTAGCCCTCGGTCCTGGAGGTCAGGTCGTTTTGACGTCTGAAGCAGCCCTTGGCAAAGGGGCCACTCTCACCGTGTTGGAGTGCAGGGAAAGGGTCGATGAGGGCTAGGGCTCATCCCGCTGGTTACGCACCCTAGGCTTGTGAACTGGCGTCTCTCCATTTCAGCCCCCAACTTCTCTCTTCAAGTTCTCTCCAATTCATTCAGAAGATCTCCCTCGTTCGTTCCAGAGAGGCAAACCCATGCGTTCTATCGTCATTTTCGCAGCCCTGGCCTTCATGGCTATCGGGTCTCTCCCGGGCACCGAGCTCGCCGGCATCCAGGCGGACGCTCAGGAGACCAAAGCCATTCCCTCCATAGCCGACAAGGTTCAGGGAATGGAGAAAAGGGACGGGTTCATTCCACTCTTCTGGGACTCGAAGGCCGGGAAGATCTGGCTGCAGATCGATCGGTTGGACGAAGAACTCCTCTACTATGTGTCCCTCCCGGCGGGCATGGGCCAGAACGACCTGGGACTCAACCGGGGGGACCTTGGACCCAGCATGGTGGTGTCCTTCCACCGTGTCGGCCCGAGAATCCTGATGCATGAGGCAAACTACTCCTACAGGGCCGTGAGCAACGATCCTCTGGAGAGGAAGTCGGTGGACGACGGGTTCCCTACCTCTGTGATCTGGGGTTTCGACGTTGGGGCGGAAACGGCCGGATCCGTCCTGGTGGACGCCACCGCGTTTTTCATCCGGGATGCCCACGGTGTCATCAATACTCTAAGACAGACTCAGCAGGGTACATTCCGCCTGGATACCAGTCGGAGCGCCGTCTTTCTGCCCCGGACCCGGAACTTCCCGGAGAACACCGAGGTCGAGCTCACGTTGACGTTCACCGCTGATCAGCCTGGGAACCTGGTCCAGACCGTCACGCCCTCGGCCGGCGCCCTCACCCTCCGGCAGCACCACTCCTTCGTAGAATTGCCGAAAGAGCCCTTCGAGATGAGGAAGGCCGATCCCCGGGCCGGTTTCAACGGCATCACCTACATGGATTACGCCACGGCCCTGGGGGAGCCCCTGCAGAAGCGGTATATCGCCCGGCACCGGATCGAGAAACGAAATCCCCAAGCCGAGATGAGCGAGCCGGTGGAACCCATCGTCTACTATCTGGATCCCGGCACACCGGAACCCGTCCGCTCCGCCCTCCTGGAAGGGGCGCGGTGGTGGAACGAAGCCTTCGCAGCCGCAGGGTTCATAGACGGGTTCCAGGTCGAGGTCCTTCCGGCCGATGCCGATCCAATGGATGCCCGCTACAACATGATCCAATGGGTTCATCGCTCGACCCGGGGGTGGAGCTACGGAAACTCCATCGTGGACCCCAGGACCGGTGAGATCCTCAAGGGCCACGTGACGCTGGGGTCCCTTCGCGTCAGGCAGGATTGGTTGATCGGAGAGGGCCTCACCTCCCCTTACGTGAACGGTGACGAGGACCCGGACGAGGTTCGGCAAATGGCCCTGCAGCGGATCCGCCAACTCTCCGCCCACGAGGTCGGGCATACGATCGGGCTGAGCCACAACTACATCTCCAGCGCCCAGGAAGACGCCGCCCGGTATTCTGTCATGGACTACCCCCATCCAAAAATCGAGTTGGACGAGGATGGCAATGTCGAGCTTCGGGAAGCCTATCCTGACGGAATCGGCGATTGGGACAAGACCTGGATTCGTTTCGGCTACACGGATTTTGCCCCCGGGACCGACGAGGACGCCGCTCTAGAGGAGATCCTCCTAAGCGCCGCGGAACAGGGCCTCACATTCATCAGCGATGAAGCCGCCAGGCCTGCCGGCAGCGCTCACCCCAACGTCCACCTGTGGGACAATGGAGCCAATGCCGCTGAGGAACTGATTCGGATGATGGAGGTGAGGCGGGTAGCATTGGACCAGTTCGGGGAGGAAGCGATCAAGGAAGGAATGCCCCTGGCAACCATTGAGGAGGTTTTGGTACCTCTGTTCCTCCATCATCGATATCAAGCAGAGGCCACCTCAAAGGTGGTGGGGGGCCTCTATTACACCTACGCCATGAGAGGAGACGGCCAGGAGCCACTGCGCCTGGTTCCCGCAGAGGAGCAATGGGCCGCCGTCGAAGCACTGATCAGGACCCTCAATCCCGCCGAACTCTCAATTCCCAGAGGGGTCCTGGAGATGCTTCCCCCCCGCCCCTTCCGGTATCCTCCGCACCAGGAACTTTTCAACCGGAACACCGGGCTCGTATTCGATGCCGTCGCGCCGGCGTCCGCTGCCGCTGACATGACCCTGTCTTTTCTTTTCCATCCTGAGCGGGCAGCCCGCCTGGTTCAGCAGAAGGCCCTGGACGGGAGCCTGCCCGGCCTCACCGACGTCATCGAACGGGTCACGGAAAACGTGTTCGGGATCCGCTTCCGGGACAATTATGTCACCGAGGTGAACCGGGCCGTTGAACGTGTTTTGGTGGACCGCCTTCTCCTGCTGGCCTCCCGGTCGCCCATGGCCCAGGTCCGGGCCGAAAGCGCCATGGCCCTTCGGCGTTTGCGACAACGGGTCATGGAAGGGGGCGGAACCCCGGACTGGCCCCAGGATGCCCACTATGAGCTGCTAACTGAAGACATCCGGCGGTTCCTGGAACGGCCCTACGAATCCGTGGCAAACCCCACCCCCCTGGGCACGCCCCCGGGCAGCCCCATCGGGGACCCGGCCCTGCAGTGGGTCGGCTGGGACTGGGCCTCGGCGTCCAGCCCCTGGGGGAACTACGATTGGTGGTGGCAGGATTAGAGAACAAGAATCGGGTCGCCTCGATGGGGGATTCGAGAGAGATTTGTTCTCGAGCCCCCGTATTCCGAACCGAACCGAGACCCATGAGCTCCGAATCCGACTACAAAACAGTTGAGAGGTCTATCCGGTATCTGGAGGAGAACTTCCGCCGGCAACCCTCATTAGAGGAGCTTTCCTCCCATGCGGGAATGAGCGCCTTTCATTTCCAGAAGGTCTTCACCCGATGGGCCGGGGTCAGCCCCAAGCGGTTCCTGCAGTTCCTCACCCTCGAGCATGCCAAGGGCCTCCTCCGGGAGTCCGAGCCGGTTCTGGCCACCTCCTTTGCCTCGGGTCTGTCTGGACCCGCCCGCCTTCATGATCTCTT
>CAYOVN010000279.1:0-3460 GCA_964407425.1 uncultured Gemmatimonadaceae bacterium | reverse complement strand
GGATTGACTCGGTGAACCCGGCTACCGGAGAGACACTGGCCTCCGTACCCCTGGGAACGGAGGCCGACATCGCTCGAGCGGTGGAGAGTGCGGGGGAAGCCTTCCCTTCCTGGAGCAAACTCCCGGGCCACTCCAGGGCCCGGTACCTCTACGCCATCGCCAGAGGAATCCAGAAGCGAGCCCGGCTGTTCACGGTTCTGGAAACGATGGACAACGGCAAGCCGGTCCGAGAGTCCCGGGACGTGGACATCCCCCTCGTTTCCCGCCACTTCTACCATCACGCTGGGTGGGCTCAGCTCCTGGAAACGGAAATGCCCCTACACGGCCCAGTAGGGGTGGTGGGCCAGATCATACCCTGGAACTTCCCCCTCCTGACGCTGGCTTGGAAAATCGCCCCTGCCCTGGCATGCGGAAACACGGTGGTCCTCAAGCCTGCTGAGTTCACGCCCCTCACCGCCCTTCTTTTTGCCGAGCTATGTGAGGACGTGGGCTTGCCTCCGGGCGTGGTCAACATTGTCAACGGAGACGGCACCACCGGAGCGGCCCTCGTAGCCCACCCGGATGTGGATAAAATCGCCTTCACCGGGTCCACGGAGGTCGGCCGGATAATTCGCACCGAGACCGCGGGAACGGGGAAAAAGCTCTCCCTCGAGCTCGGTGGGAAGTCCCCCTTCATCGTCTATGAGGACGCGGATCTGGACTCAGTAGTCGAAGGCGTCGTGGACGCCATCTGGTTCAACCAGGGACAGCTCTGTTGTGCCGGGAGCCGTATCCTCGTTCAGGAGGGAGCCGCCGGGGCCCTGGAGGCGAAGCTCCAGGCCAGGATGGAGAACCTCCGTATGGGGGATCCACTGGACAAAAGCACCGATATGGGAGCCATCATCTCCCGAGGTCAGTTGAAGAAGATCCAGGAGGAAATCTTCGGGCCCGAGGTCGGGCTCATGACCTTCCGGACCCCGGAAGAGTCGGTTCAGCTCGCGAACAACACCCGGTATGGCCTGGCCGCCAGCCTTTGGACCGAAAACGTGAACCTGGCTCTTCATATCGCGCCAAAGCTCAAAGCGGGTACGGTCTGGGTGAACTGCACCAACCTCTTCGACGCCGCAGCAGGCTTCGGCGGCTACCGGGAGAGCGGCTTCGGCCGGGAGGGAGGGAGGGAGGGACTCTTCGAATACCTCAAGCCTCTGGAAAAGAGGAAGCCGGATCGAGATCGGCCCCTCGGCCCAAAGACCTCCGATCGGTCAGGAATCCTGGATCCGGCAGATCTGGATCCTCAGGATCCCGGGCCGGAGTCCAGAACCGAACCTCCCATCGACCGGACCTCGAAACTGTATATCGGAGGGAAGCAGGTGCGGGGGGACGGGGACTACTCCCTTTTGGTGAAAGGGAAGAACGGGGGCATAACCGGCGAGGTTCCCAGGGGGAACCGGAAGGACATCCGAAACGCCGTGGAGGCGGCTCACGCCGGCGCCGTAACCTGGACTCCCCGAACAGGACACAACCGAGCCCAGATCCTCTATTTCTGGGCTGAAAACCTGGCCACCCGAAGTGACGAGTTCAACCTCCGTCTGCAAGAAGTGACCGGTGTCCGAAAGCGGGATGCCGGGAGGGAGGTCCGAGCCTCCGTCAGCCGGCTATTCACCTATGCCGCCTGGGCAGACAAGTACGACGGGATGGTTCATCATACGCCGTTCCGGAACGTGACCCTGGCCATGCCCGAGCCCATCGGTGTCATGGGGCTAATCTGCCCGGATGAGGCCCCCCTCCTTGGGTTCGTGTCCACGGTGGCACCCCTGGTCGCCATGGGGAATGCCGTGGTGGCCGTCCCGTCGGAGCGCTGGCCCCTCCTGGCCACGGACCTCTATCAGGTTCTGGAAACCTCCGACATCCCGGGAGGCGTCATCAACATAGTCACCGGACTTCGACGGGAGCTGGTTCCAACCCTCGCGGCCCACGATGACGTAGACGGGATCTGGTTCTTTGGATCCGCAGAAGGCAGCGCCGAGGTCGAGGGCCTCTCGACAGGGAACATGAAGCGTACTTGGGTTTCCGGAGGCAGATCCCTGAATTGGTGGGGCGACCAGGACGGGGAGGGAGAGCAGTTCCTCCGGGAGGCGACCCAGTGGAAGAACATCTGGGTGCCTTACGGGGAGTGATGCCCACCGGCCGGAAGGGTCAGCCGTCACCTCCCACCTCCCCGGGGGTTACCCGGCTGGCTTGAGAAGCAGTCGGTTTTCGACTCTTTCCTCCACCGCAGGTCGCGAGAAGAGAAGGGGGAAGTAATCGCCGGCGGCCCAATTCTCGGTGAGGTTCCCATAGTAAGGGCTGCCGGGCCTTCCCGATTGGCCGGGAGCATTGGTCATCACCGAGGAATCCAAATCGGAGAAATCGACGATGTGACGGTAGGTGGCCCCGGTTGCCGCTACGGTTCCAGCACCCCCGGAACGTTCTCCAAGGGGGAGGTCGTAGGCTTCCACCAGGCTATGGGGGAACTCACTTCGTTGCAGCCGGCCCCAGCGCCATTGATCGGAGTCCGGACCCAGGCTCTCCTTCAGATCATTCAGGCCGAGCCGGATGGCCTCTTCGAGGGCACCCTGGACATCAGATGCCGACGCCATGCCCTGAGGAACCCCGGGCTGGATATGCCGCAGGACACGGTTGAAGATGGCCGCCGCTCTGCTTTCCCTTCGATAAACGGCATCCCAATCCACCAAGGAAGCCCGGGCTTCTTCGACCTCCGGATCCTGAGCCGACCACCCGCGAAAGAGAGGGAGGGCCTCTGCAGCTTCCGCCGAGTAAGCGTCCAGCTGTAGTCGCTTGGAATGGTCCAGGGTAAATCCACTTCCTCCCGACAGAACCTCCGCCACCCGCTCGAACCGGGGGTAGGAGGTGCCCGACTTGAAGAAGAGTGGCGGGTCGTATCCGGGAGGATGGATGTCGTGGTTTGACGTGGCGATCCAACCCCGCTCAGGGTTGAACTCTCGAGGCAGATCGTCCCTGAATCCCTCCCACTCATACTCTCCGGTGCCGGGAACCGGAAGACGGCCATGCCATCCTGCCCGGCGGGGCGATGCGGCGGAGGCCTGCCAGCCGATGTTACCGTCCGCGTCCCCACAGATCATGTTTTCGGTGGGAGCCTTCCAGAATCGGAGTTCTTCAAGGAATTCCTGGCAATTATCCACCACGTTCAAACGCAGGGCGGCCAGGTATCCCGTCGACCCCGGCTCGTGCATGGTAGACCTGAGGGCGTAGGCCAGGTTGTTTTCCTGGTCCTCGAAGAAGATAGGGCCATGCCGGGAGTATCGGAGTTCCACGACCTCCGGTTCTCCTCCTTTGACCAGGATCGTGTCCACTACGACCTCCAGGTCCTCCCATCCATCCTGCCACCTCACCTGGTTTCTGTTTTCCGGGTTGACCTGCTCCACATAGATGTCTGTTTGGTCCGTGCCCACGATTGTGA
>CAYOVN010000278.1:0-3486 GCA_964407425.1 uncultured Gemmatimonadaceae bacterium | reverse complement strand
TGTCTGTCCCTCCCCGGGATTCTCACCACCCTGTTCTGTCTCGTCCCCACCGGACTCGGGGGCCAGGCTACCCCCCGTCCGACCCCGGCCCAGGCCGCCAACAGCTCCGAGATCCGAGCCGTCAGGATTTCCGAGCCGATTCAGATCGACGGGATCCTGGACGAGGCCGTCTGGCAGACCCTCACCCCAGTTTCCGGTTTTCGCCAGCGCTGGCCGGTGGACGGATCCCCGGCCACCGAGCGCACGGAGATCCGGGTCGCATACGATGACCGGGCCATCTACTTCGGCCTCGTCATGTTCGATTCCGAGCCGGAACTCATCATGCGCAGCATCCTCCATCGGGAGGGGCGCATCGACAAAGACGACCGGATCATCATCTCGCTTGATTCGTACCACGACCGTCGGAGCGCCTACATTTTCGAGTTGAACGCCTTCGGCACCCAGGGAGATGCCCACTTCACAAACGAGAGGCTCAACTTCCCGGATGACTGGATGTGGGAGGGAGTGTACGAGAGCAACGCCCGCATCACGGAGAGAGGCTGGGAGTTGGAGGTGGCCATTCCTCTCACTACGATCCGGTTCGACCCGGATCATGTCGAGACCATGGGCCTGGCCTTCTACCGATCCATCCGGAGGAAGAACGAAGAAGTGACCTGGCCTCACATTCCCCTTGCCTTCAGGGGAACGATGGAAGGGGGGATGGACCAGGCTTCCCAGTTCGGGACCCTCACCGGCCTGGAAGGGCTTCGTCCGGGCCGGCACGTGGAAGTAAAACCGTACGGGATTCTCGGCGGCCAGAAAAGGGAAGGCGACGAAGAGACTCAGGTTCTGGACGAACTGGGACTGGATGTGAAATGGAGCATCACACCGGGCCTTACGGCCGACCTTACGCTCAATACGGACTTCGCTCAGGTGGAGGCTGACAACGTACAGATCAACCTTTCCCGATTCAGCCTGTTCTATCCTGAAAAGAGAGACTTTTTCCTGGAGCGGTCCGAACTCTTCCAGTTCGGAAACAGCCGGGAAACGGAGGTTTTCTTCAGCCGGAGGATCGGCCTGTCGAACGACATCATCGGGGGTGGCCGACTCACCGGGCAGGCTGGCCCCTTCTCCATCGGGTTCCTGAGTCTCCAGACCAACAAAAACGACGACACCGGGATAGCTGGGGCTAACAGCACGGTCCTCCGGCTGAGGGGCGATGTGGGTGATCGCGCTACGGTGGGAGGGATCTTTACGAACTTTCAAAACTCGGACACCTACAACCGAGTGGCGGGATTGGATCTTCGGTACCGCTTCTTCACGAGCAGTAGTTTCGGAGCCTGGTTCTCCAACTCTTGGACGGATGACGGGGACCCGTCACCCAATGGCGCTGGTTATGTGGGTCTCCAACTACGAAACGACCGGTTCTCTTTGGCCACGAACTACACCAACATCGGAAAGAACTACGAACCGGCCATCGGGTTCGTCCGAAGAGATGACATGGTCCGGTACGGCGGCACGGCGGCCTGGACACCCCGATTTGAGAACAGCAGTTGGGCCCGCCAAGCCTCCTTCCAGCTGATCGGGAACTACATCGAAGGACAGGACGGAGAGAAACAATCCGACGCAGCCATCTTCTACCCAAGCCTCACCTTCCAGAACGGAAACAACATCCTGGTGGGCCTGACACACAAGTGGGAGCGCCTGGTGGAGCCTTGGGAAATCCGGCCCGGGGTGATCATCCCTGCCGGTGACTACCCCTTCAACTATGCGGGCATCCAATTCCGGACCAACGACTCGAAGGAATTCTCCGTCCGGGGAACCACCCACAAAGGGGAGTACTGGAACGGCGACTGGTTCCAGTATAGCGGAGGCATCACGTGGAAAACGGGCCCTCACCTGGAGCTCACCGGGAGTTTCGATCGAAGGGAAATCGACCTTCCGGTTGAAAACGGGGAGTTCGAGACAACGATCCTGGGTTTGAACGTTTTGGGTGCCGTCAGCAGGAAGCTCTTTGCCAACGCCCTGGTTCAGTACGACAATGATTCGGAAACCATCCAGGCAAACATCCGCATCGACTGGATCCATACGCCGGGAAGCGACCTGTTCCTGGTGCTGAACACGGGCTACTTCCAGGGGGAGCTGATGGGGCCACACGATGAGCGGTGGGTGAACCGGGCCGGCGTTATCAAACTGACCTACATGAAGGCCTTCTAAAGAACGGGCCTCGGGAATAGAGACAAGGAACCTGATGGAATCATTACAGGCCATGCTGGCCACAGATATGGACGGTACGATCATACCTCTGGAAGTGAATCCACAACGGAAAGAGGAGATTCGCCGATTCAAGGAGAAGGTGGAGAAGAAGCCGGACTTTTGTCTGGCCTACGTGACGGGTCGGGACCTTCCCCTGGCCGAAAAAGGGATCCGGCAACATGAGCTTCCCATTCCGGATTATCTCGTCTGCGATGTAGGGACCTCGGTCCATCACAAGACTGACTCCGGCTTTGAAGTGGACCAGGAGTACGTGCTGCTCCTGGAGGAGGCCCGGGATGGTCTGGACGTCCGAGATATTCAACATGAGTTGGCCCACCTTCCCGAACTCCTTCTCCAGGCCGAGGAGAAACAGACGGCCTCGAAGTTGAGCTACCACCTCACCCGGAAATCAGACCATCAGGAGGTTGTGGCGTCGGTTCAGGAGAGTCTCCGGGAGATGGGCGGAAGATTTCAGGCTGTCTACAGCGTCGGGGCTCCCCACGGAACGGGTCTCCTGGACCTTCTCCCGACCGGCGTGGCTAAGGATTTTGCCCTCCAGTACCTCCACCAACACACAGGGGTCCAGGCTGATTCCCTGGTGTACGCGGGGGATTCGGGCAATGACCTTGCCGCCCTGCTTACCGGGTTTAATGCGGTGGTGGTCGGAAACGCAACCGCGGGTTTGAAAGAGGAACTGACGACCCGGAGCCGGGAGATGGGGATCTCACACCAGTTGTACTTCGCACAGGGCCTCTACGTTGCCGGTGTAATGGAGGGCAGCAGGCACTTCGGCCTACTCTAGCCGCCACCCGCGGCAACCCCCGGCCCGACTCCCTGCATCGTATCGGTTGGAAGCTGATTGCCGGTCGGCCAACTCATGGCGGCCCCCAATCCGACGGATACGGAAAGACGGAGTTTCAAATGAAAACCCCTCGCGCTGCCCTTTCACTCATCTCAATTCTCCCGGCGATCCTTCTTCTCTGGGCGTCAGCTCCCGGACCCGTCTCCGCTCAAAAGGAGGTCGTTACGGAAACCGACTGCCGTTGCGTCGACGCCGATGGGAACGAGATCGAGAACTGTCGGTGCATCCGCGCTTTTTCGCCTGGAGATTTCAGCTGGAGCTTCTCTTCATCCGGCACCTCCCGGGCCCGGATCGGCGTGACCCTCTCCATGTCCCTTGGGGAGACGGACTCCGAGGGGGCCCTCATCGAGTCGGTTTTGGAAGACGGCCCAGCTGACCAAGCCGGGATT
>CAYOVN010000277.1:0-3504 GCA_964407425.1 uncultured Gemmatimonadaceae bacterium | reverse complement strand
GAACTCGGGGATCCGGGTTTTCCTGGCGGCCCTCCCCCAGCCGAAGACGCTCGTTGGGGGAATTCAGCGCTGGCAGCGGGGCTCCGAGCCGAACTCGGCCAGACCAGGGCCGAGTTGAAGGTCGCCATCTCACGCTACCAGGCAGAGCTTCCTCTTGGAGACAGCCTACCCCTCTTCGCCGAGAGCCGCTCCGACCGGGCCCATCTCGCCGCCGATTTCTCCCGACCCTGGGGAGAAGGGGCCCTCCGATTCGGGGCCACCCTCGACAAGGTGACCTCGGACTACGTGGCCATGGCCCTGGATTCGGCGAGGGTCGGGGAAACCACTCGCCTGGATCTCGATGGTTCGTCGGTTGGGGTCTACCTTGAAGGAATCAGAGCGTTGAGCCCTAGCCTCAGCATTCGAGGCGGCGGCCGGCTGGATAAGTTCGAAGGAGACGAGAGCGTTCGGTTCGCGCCTCGGCTATCGGTGAGCTGGATGCTCACCGAAGCTGCCGTACTAACTCTGGCCGCAGGGCGTTACCACCAGTACTCGAACGTGGCCTCCGGCGATCTGCAGCGGAACGCTGAGCTCGACCCTCTCGATCTCCCCTATCTTGGCCCCAATCCCCTGTCTCTCTCGGTCGGAACGGCCGATCATCTGGTGGTCTCCCTGGACCAGGCCCTAACCCCGGACCTTCGCCTGGGCCTCGAAGGGTTCGTCAAGGAATTCATCGGCGTGGCCGGAGCCGGCGACCAATCCCTCAATGCTTCCGGGGTGGATCTGAGAGTGGCTCGGGATGGGGAGCGGGCCACCGGATGGCTGGGTTACACCCTCACCTGGTTCTGGGCCTCCGATGGCCTCCAGAGCTCCGGAAACTCCCCTTTCTCGGGGCGGCACCTCCTGAGCGCCGGCCTCTCCACGTCCCTCACGGAACGGACCGGGTTGGAACTCAAGGCCAGCTATGGTGACGGTCTCCCATTCACCTCGGTCCCGGTGTTCAGTGAAGCGATGTCCCATCAGACCCTCGCCAATGGCGAGCCATTGGATGTAGCCGGGGACAAAGTCCTGAATTCAGCCCCTGACCTCTCGGTGGGCCCGGATGAGGGGTTCCTCAGGATCGAGGTGGAGCTGTTCGGGCGATGGTCCCCCACGGTCTCTGGCCGGACCATGGACCTCCGGCCCTATGTCCGGGTCCTGAACGCCTTGAACCGGCGGGACGCCCTCTTCTACCATTTCGACCCCTGGAGAACCGGGGGCCCGGTCCCGCTGGCGGACCTCCCCTTCCTCCCCCTTGTGGGGCTGGAGTGGCGGTTCTGACCCTGGAACGTCACACCCGACCTCTCCAGATCGTTCTCCCTTCAGACCGCGGCGACACCTGACGACCCGAGCCATGGCTCACCGTCCCTCGGGTCGAGCATTCCCGGGTTCGCCTCCCTGGCTGATCTACAGGTGAACGACAGATGAAGGACCGAATCATGACCCCCATCCGATCTCGGCCTACCCGCGCCCCCCTCATTTTCCTTTGGCTTGGAGTCTTTCTTCTCATTGGTGCCTTTACAGGCTTCAATGGGGAGGGTTCGTCCCAGCTGATCCCCATCAAGACCGTTCCCGTGGCTTCAGGAGACCAGTTCCTCTTCTACCCATCCCAGAACCTGGGCATGGGTAGTGCTGGGTTGGCCATGGCCGATACCCTGGGAGACCCCTTCTCCAATCCCGCGGCAGGAAGTCGGGTGCAGGAGACGTTCTTCTTCACATCTCCGACGTTTTACAGCGTCTCGGATCAAAACGGTTCCGGTCGATCCTTCCCTCTTGGAGCCTTCTTTTCCGGCGGTGATTGGTTCGGGGGAGGAGCCCTCTCCTTGCAGGAGTTGGAGGGAGCAGATCGGAACCAGTTCGGCCCCGTTTTCCTCGACGTCCCTGCCTGGTCGAGCTGGGCCTGGCCCGCCCCGGAGCCTCCTGCCCAGGATCTCTCCGAGGCGTCGGCCAGGAACCTCTATGTTTTTGGGCTCCTGGGATTTCGCCTTCCGAAGCATGGCCTTTCCATCGGGATAAGCGGCTCCTACGCGGACCTCGGCGCCGTCGATGGAGTGGAGCTCCTCTACGCTCAGGCCCAGGAGATCCAGCAATCCGGGCATATGTCCGACGTGAGGATCGGGATTACCAAGGAGTGGGGAGAGGGGCGAGTCATGGACCTGGTGCTTTTGAGGAACAAGGTCCGGATGCAGCACGACGTCTCCTACCTCAACTTTATCTGGGAACCCATTCCACCCGACACCTTTCCCCAGCCCCAATGGCAGTCCCGGGTCGAGGAAAACCTGGACTACACCGATACATGGGGAGCCCAGTTGGCCTACCGAAGGCCTCTCTCCTCCGGGGATTGGAGCCTGGGTTGGTCCGTGGCGGCGAACCAGAAGGACCACCCGAAGATCCCCAATTACGAGATCCAGAATATCCCCCGGGACCCAGGGGAAACCTGGGCTTTTTCGGTAGGCCTGGGCGTGGCGAAAACCGACGGTCCCTTCCGCTTCGCGACGGATATCTTCCTCGAGCCCATCCAGAGCGACACCTGGGCTGATGCGGCTTCCGACACCACGGACGTTCAGGGAAAGCCCATCCTGGCGGGCGAAAAAACCATCGAAAACGACTTCTTCTTCACCAACGCCCTGATTCGAATGGGAGGATCCTTCGAGTATCGGTTGGCCACGTTTCGGGCCGGGCTCCAGGTCCGATCCATCTCCTACGAGTTGGACCAGTTCGATCGGATCGAACTCACGAAGAGAAACCAGGACGAGAGTTGGATGGAGTGGACCCCGAGCATCGGTGCCAGCCTGAAACTGAAAGGCGTCGAACTACTTTGGGTCTCCCGGACCACTACCGGGACCGGAAGGCCAGGAACCCGATGGACCGACGACCGGATGATGGAAGCCGCTGGAACCGACGCCCTCTCCCCCGATTTCATCTTGGCACCATCGGGGCCTCTGACTCTTCAGGATGCCCGGGTCACCACCCACCAGCTCTCGGTGGTTATTCCTATGGGCTGATGTTGGGGCGGGCCTGGCTGGGGGGAGCCGGTGGACCGGGCTGGAGGGAGCCGGCGAGCCTTCTGGGGGGAGCCGGTGGGTCGGGTGGGGAAGGCAGCGGAGCGGGTGGGGCGGCCCCGGCTGGGGGGAGCCGGTGGGTCGGGTGGTGATGCGGCCAGGCCACCGGGGCGAGCCGCCGGTCGGATGGGGAGAGCCAGCGGGCCCGGCTCATGACGCCAAATCCCCAAAAAGTCATGGGTCCGTGTTTAATTCCGGTTTGACAGCCCTGTGGGCCGTGAAATCCCCACGGAACGGGCACTCCCCGGTTCCCTGGGGATTTGACGGCCTCAGGGGCTGTGAAATCCCCATTGAGCTGTCTGTTTGGACATTTTGGGGAATTGGCGTCGGCAGCCACGGGCTGACCACTAACCCGGCTCGCCCACAGACACGGCTGACCCCCTACCCGGCTCGCCTCCTCTTCATTTCACGGCTCACCCCCTCT
>CAYOVN010000276.1:0-3528 GCA_964407425.1 uncultured Gemmatimonadaceae bacterium | reverse complement strand
CCAGTCCTAAGATGATCCACCGCTGCCTGAAGATCCCCCCTCGCCAAGGCTACTTCACCCCGTAGGTGCTCGACGGAAGCACGATCCATCTGGATGGACTCGTCCGCTCTATCCACAGCTGCACGAAGCATCTCCTCGGCGTCTTCCACCAAACCGTTTCGAGCCTGGATCTTGCCGATGTTCGCAAGCCAGCTCGGGGCGACGGAAGCGGTTTGCGCCAGTTCCACCGCGGCCTCCATCTGGGCCCGAGCCGCTTCAATCGAGTCGGTGGCGAACAGGGCCGACGCCAAGTAGAGCCGGTCTCGCATTTCACTGAGGGCGGATCCCAGGGTGTGATGGAGAAGCGCGGCTTGCCGCAGATGGTCCCTGGCCTCTCCATGATGGCCCAGGTACATCTTCATGATGGCCAGGGACCGATTCCCCAACGCCTGCTGCCCGTCATCTCCCTCGAGCATCTCACTGAGGACGGCTTCAGCCTCCTCAAACCGCCCCAACTCTACATAGTTGAAACCAAACTCATGGTTGAGGTTGCCGCTGGTCCTCCAGGCGGGAGCGAGTTCGAACGCCTTGAGATAATGTTCGAGAGCCTCTTCCTTTTGATTCAGTTGGTTGTAGGAGGTCGCCAGATTGATGAACCCGGCAGCGTTCTCGGGATCCATGGCCACCACAGAATCAAACGCGAAGATTGCGTCGGGAGCCCGTCCCTCCCGCATTTGGGCATACCCGAGACGAAACCATCCATCCATGTCGTCGGGATACCGGGTCAGGTAGATGTTGTAGGGCCCGATGGAACCTTCGTAGTTCTCTTTCCAGGATTCGACCTCAGCCTGGATCCAGAGCCGCTCCCGTTCGGTGATTCGATCCGTCAGCGAGAAGGCCTTTTGGAAGTGCTCTTCTCCTTTCACACGATCACCCTGGTAGTAGTAGACCCCTCCCAGGTCCGCATGGGCCATTGCGAACGCCGAGTCCAGCTCCACTGCCCGCTGAAGCAACGCCAAACCCTCGTTGTGCCTCCGTTGGCCCCAATGGAACACGCCCTCGCTCCACGCTTCCAGGGCTTCCAGGGAGGAGGTCGTAGCGGCCCCAAGGGGCACGCTCTGTCGACTGATGGAGAAGCGGGATTCTCCCAGATCCCTCCGGAAGCCCTTGGCCAGGCGATCCAGGGCAGGAACCACTTCGTTGGCCCCATCAGCGCTTTCAGACCGAGACAGAAGGTCCTCTCCCGTCTCCGCATCCACCACACGAAGGGCCAGAACGAACGTCTGGTCGATCCGGTCGATGCTGGGGACGACCAAGAGTCGGATATTCTCCCGCAGCGCCACCTCCCGGCCGACCTCCTCGTCCAAAACTCCGGTGTCTTGCCGGAGCATTCGGGTCAGGGTTTGGCTGACCCGGGTTTTCGGAAACACGTTAACGTGGTTGGACTGCTGAAGACCGACGGTGAGGGCGTTGTCCAGAGACCGATCGAAGACCGATTCACCGGTGTTGTTCTGGAAGTCGGTAATCAAGACCCAATCGCGGCGCTGGAACCCGAGATCATTGGTGGAGCCAAGGAACAGCAGGCCACCGGCCAACACCATGATCGCCAGCGTGGAGGTGGAAGCCAGCCACCGCATGGTCAGCGTTCGTCTCTTCTTTGGATGGCCGGCCGCGGGCCCCGGCCTAACCCCTGCCGTCGCGAAGGCCGCCGAAGGGCCCACCAGGGCTTCGCTGAATAGCTGGATGGTTGGGAATCGGTCCGCCGGGGTTATCGCCAGGGCCCGTTTGATAACCTCATCGACTTGAGGATCAACCGTGGAACGTAGTGGCGAGATCCTGGAGGGCTCTTCTGAGAGCTTTTTCGCCAGGAGTTGCGCTGTGTTCACCCCAGTGAAAGGGGGCTCCCCCACCAGCATCTCGTAGAGGACGCACCCGAGAGCATACTGGTCGGTTCGAGCATCCAGGCTGGCCTCTCCCGTGACCTGCTCCGGGCTCATGTAAGCCGGAGTCCCAAGGGAAATACCGGTTTGGGTAAGCTTTTCTTCCTTTGCGCTGGCCGCCGCCTGGGCGATGCCGAAGTCCATGAGGACCGCATGCCCGGCTTCCAGGAGGATGTTGGCCGGCTTTACGTCCCGGTGGACGATTCCCTCTTCGTGGGCGTGGGCCAGGGCATCAGCCACTTCTCGGGCATATTTGATGGCGTCTTCCACCGGGAGCTGCTGCTCACGTTCCAGGACCGCCCGAAGCGACTCGCCCTTCACGAAGGGCATGACATAGTAGAGGAGTCCGTCGGCTTCTCCGGAGTCATGGAGGGGGAGGATATGGGGATGAGTGAGGCCGGCGGCTGTCTCGATTTCTCTGAGAAATCGCTCCGGACCGATGGCGGCACCGAGGTCGGGATTCAGAACCTTCACGGCAACCTGACGGTTGTGTTTCAGGTCCTGGGCCAGGTACACCGTGGCCATACCGCCGCTGCCGATCTTCCGGTCGATCCGGTAGCGGTCAGCGAGTGCAGCCTTCAGGCGTCCCTCGTGCTCCATGCGGTTTGCCCCGGTAAGAGTAGACTGCTCCTTCCAGCCCAGTCAGCCACTAATAAACAGAATGTGTCGCGAGAAAGGTGGGAGCAAGGATGGCCCGTCACATCTGTATTGGAAGTGTCACTGGCTCGGTGAGTACTACGTGGTTTGTGACGAAGAATTCACTTCAGAAGAGGGTGAAACCACCAGGCGTTGGGGAGCCGGCTTCCCCAGCGGAGTCATCCAAATCATCACACGCTGATCTTTGAAGGGGATCCCACCAGATTAATCCCATGGGACCCTTGGCGAATCATGGCCCAGGATCATCTTGGTCGCGCAACGTGGACAGCCTCGGCTTGGTGGCCACGGACGCACATTACGCCGCTGACAATTCGGGCAGATGTTGAGATCCCGGTCATAGCTGGGGTCACCGGTAGGGCCTTCCTCTCCGTACTTCCCGACCAGCACATCGACTAGCTCACTGCAGTCGTCGCAGGCCATTGTCCGAACAACGGCCACCATGCCGCTGTCCACCCCACCAGAAACCGTGGCTGAGTACCCGCACTCTGGGCAGCGAAACTCAAACTTTGTTCCCATAAACCGCTCCTTCGAGGGCGACTTACCCCGCCGCTCCACAATACTCAGTATCACATGAGGTTGTCAGGAAGATGAATGCTGTTGCCGGAGATCGCGATCTTTGTCTTTTTCGCCGCTTTATAGCGAAGGGGCTGGTCCTGGTCAGAACATACGATTTCAATCGATGCGCGGTCTTGTGTGGCTATGTATGTAATTCGGCCAGCTTCGGCCCAGACCTTTTTCCAAGCCCCTTTTTGAAAGACGACATGGAGAAACGTGTGTACCTTCACCCTTACCCCCTCTCGGATTTGCTCCGTTTTTGATCCCAGCCCAGTCAGTTACCTCGAAAAGAATGTGTCGTGGGTATGGTGGGTGCAAGGATGGATTCTGTCCCATCTTGGTGGTTGACCAGATGTGCCTGCGGGCGCGGGTCGCTCGACCCTTAAAATGGCATGGG
>CAYOVN010000275.1:0-3532 GCA_964407425.1 uncultured Gemmatimonadaceae bacterium | reverse complement strand
AAGCTCCAGCGGTTGAAGCTCCGGCGGTTGAAGCTCCGGCGGTTGAAGCTCCAGCGGTTGAAGCTCCGGGGCACCGGGCTCCGGGATGTGTACGCTCCATCCCTTCGAGGCTCTACCGTCTTGGGGATCCTGGCGGCGTTCATCCTCGCGTCGCCGGTTCTGGTAGGGGTGACATACTCGGTGCTGGGAGCCCTCGGCGTGGTGGGTCCCGGATCGGGACAGATAGCTGTTTCCTTGAGCCGGTTCGCTCAGGTTCTAGGGGATTCTGCAGTGTGGGAAGGGACCCTCTGGACACTTTGGGTTTCCATCGCCTCCACGGTACTGGCTACCCTCGGGGCCGCCGGGCTGGCCATGCTCTTTCGAGGGTCGGGGTGGGCGAATCGCCTGGGACGGGCTTTGGCCTTCCTTCCCCTGCCCGTCCCACACCTGGCCGCAGGGGTGGGGGTTCTTCTCGTCCTGGGCCAGAGCGGATTGTTGAGTCGGCTGGCCTACCATTTGAACTGGATCGCCGGGCCCGCCGACATGCCGGCCCTGGTTTCCGATCCCTTCGGCATCGGGCTGATTGTTGCCCTGACCTGGAAGGAGCTCCCCTTCCTCTCCCTTGTTGCTGTCTCCGTACTCGAGACAAGGGGAATCGCCCTGGAGGATACGGCCAGGGGGCTTGGCGCAGGGGCCTGGAAGACAGCGAGGTTGGTAACCTGGCCTCTGCTCTGGCGGGGGATGCTCCCAGCAGCCTTGGCGGTCTTTACGTTCGTTGCCGGCAGTTATGAAGCCGCCGTGCTCCTCGCTCCCAGCGATCCCCTGGCCCTCCCCCTCCTTACATGGGAACGCTACCTCGATGCCTCCCTCGCGATGCGGGGTGACGCCTACGTCCTGGCTCTGTTGGGGATGCTGCTGGCCTTGGTAGCCGTGGCGGGCCACGAGTGGTTTCGATTCCGGGAGGACATACAGCTGGAGGTTGGAGGAGGAAGGAATGGAGGGACCGGATTGTGACGGGCCGAGGCAAAGGTAGGTACCTGGTCCTGTGCTGCCTGGCCGTCTGGTCTCTCCTCCCACTGGTGGTCATGGGATTGGTTTCGATGAGCGGCGGATGGCACTTCCCGTCCCTAACCGGTTCCAGTCCAAGCCTGAGAAGTTGGATCTCCCTGTGGGAAACCGGGGGCCGACTCATGGGGGCTCTTTTTGTGAGCGTGGGGTTGGGGTTGTGTACGGGTCTCCTGGCGGCCAGCTCTGGCCTGGCCCTGGGGCGGGCCCTCTCAGGACTCAAAGGGTGGGCCCGGGCTGTGGGCGCCGGCTGTGCCTTCCTTCCCGTGGCAGCGCCCCCGGTGGCTTTGGGACTCGGACTCCAGTATACCTTTCTCCGAGTGGGTTTGGGCGGGACTGCTCTAGGCGTGCTTCTGGCCCACCTCATCCCGGCCGTGGGATACACGTCCCTTTACTTCTTGAGTGTGTTCTCCGCCTTCGACAAAGAGATTGAGAACGAAGCCCGACGCTTGGGTGCCGGGCGCCTTCAGACGCAGCTTCTCGTGACCCTTCCTCTTCTCCGCCGCCCCTTCATGGAGGCTTTCATCCTGGGATTCCTGGTGTCGTGGGCGCAGGTGCCACTGACTCTCCTGGTGGGGCAGGGTAGCATTCGCACCCTCACGGTGGAGGTACTGTCCTGGATGAGAGCTGGGCAGGATCCCCTGGCCGCGGCCGGCGCCCTTGGACTCACCATTCCCCCCCTCCTCCTCATGGCCCTCATCACCCTGGCGGTAAGGCGGGCAGAGGTGGTTGCTCCATGATCGAGCATGGACGTGGGATGGATGGCCCCGGAGCTGGAGGACCAGCAAAATCGCGAGTCTCTGGAGCCCCGCCCCTGGAACTTCGAGAGCTTGAGGTCCCATTCGGAAAGAACCCCGGGCTAAGTGGGATCTCCTTCAAGGTGGAGAAGGGTGAACGTTTTGCCCTGGTCGGGGCCTCCGGTGCCGGAAAGACGTCTCTCCTGAGGGCCGTCTCCGGATCGGACAACCCTCAAAACGGGAAGATCTTTGTGGAGGGCAGGGACGTGTCAAACCTTCCACCCGAAAAACGAGGGATGGTCCTATTGTCCCAGCGTCCCCTACTCTTTCCCCATCTTTCCGTGTCGGAAAACATCGCTTTCCCCCTCAAAGTTCGAGGAGTGGGGCGGGGGGAAACCAGCCGGCGGGTAGAAGGCGCATTGGCCGCCGTTCAGCTGGAGGGTTACGGGCCGCGTTCGCCTCAGAGCCTCTCGGGAGGGCAGGCCCACCGAGCGGCCCTGGCAAGGGCTGTGGTGGCCCGGCCTCCCGTTCTTCTGCTGGACGAGCCCCTCACCTCCCTGGATCCGTCTTTAAGGGAAGAAGTCCGGCAGTCCATCCGACGCGTCCAAGAGGAGTACGGGCCTGCGTTGGTCCTGGTCACCCACGATCTGGAGGAAGCGGGAAGGATGGCAGACAAGATCGGGGTCCTTATGGACGGGACCCTGGCCCAGGTAGCCTCTCCCTCCAGCCTCTTTCGGCAACCGTCCAGCATCGCCGTGGCCAGGTTCCTCGGTTTCCCGAACGAGGTTTCCGGTGAAGTGACACCCGAGGGGGACCTCGTATTGGCCGGCGTGACGGTCGGAAAGACTGAGGTGGAACCGGGCTCCGTCCTGGCCGTTTTCGGCGCCGATGCCGGGCGTGTGACTTCCGAGTGTTTGGGTGGACTCCGGGCTCGGGTAGACAGGATCCACCACTACCCGGGAGGGGCCACGGCGGAGGTTACGCTCCTCGGTCCGGATACCCCACCGGGCGATGTTGCGCCGGGCCATATCCCACCCCCTGCCACCGCCATTGAGGTCTCTGCGGATCCGACCTGTCCCCCGGAGCCCGGACAGAAGGTGGAGTTGGTTTTCCATCCCGAACGAATGAGCGTTTTCCCACGAATGAGAGATGAGAGAGAGTGAACATGACCACGAATGCTGTCAGTGAGGCCGACCAACGGTTACTGGGTCGGGTCAGACCCGAAGGATGGGTAAACCCGGTTCCCGCGGGTCGTTACGACCTGGTGGTAGTGGGGGCCGGGACCGGCGGGCTGGTCAGCGCAGCAATTGGCGCTGCTCTGGGAGCCAAGGTGGCTCTCGTGGAGAAGGCTCTGCTGGGCGGTGACTGCCTCAACTACGGTTGTGTTCCATCCAAGGCCGTCATTCGAGCGTCACGATCCTGGGCGGAAGCGCGGGCGTCGGCGTCGCGATTCGGCGGACCCGATGTGGGGAAGGGGGGAAACTTCTCCTTCGTTATGGATCGGATGCGGGAGCTTCGAGCCGACCTGAGCCAGGTGGATGCAGCCGAACGCTTCCGGGATATGGGTACCGACGTATTCCTCGGTGAGGCGATCTTCGACGGCCCTGATTCGGTGATGGTCGGGGACACCCGCCTTCAGTTTCGCCGGGCCATACTCGCCACCGGCGCCAGGGCGAGGGTTCCTCCCATCCCGGGACTTGCGGAGGTACCCTTCCTGACCAACGAGACGGTCTTTGACCTGACGGAGCCCC
>CAYOVN010000274.1:0-3536 GCA_964407425.1 uncultured Gemmatimonadaceae bacterium | reverse complement strand
CTCTGGGACGGTGGAAACAACGACACGCCGTTCTATAAGCCCGACGTCCACATCACCCTGGTGGACCCACATCGGCCCGGCCACGAGCTCAGCTACTATCCCGGTGAGACCAATGTCCGGATGGCCGACGTGATCATCATCAACAAGGTGGCCACGGCCGACGCTGCCAACGTTACCCAGGTTCGGGAAAACGTCCGTGGCATCAACCCGGACGCCATGATCCTGGACGCTGCGTCTCCCATTTTCGTGGATGACCCGGCAGTCCTGAAGGGCAAGAAGGTTCTGGTCCTGGAAGATGGCCCGACCCTTACCCACGGTGGCATGAAGTATGGAGCCGGGACCATCGCGGCCCAGCGGGCTGGCGCCGGGGAACTCATCGATCCTCGTCCCTTCCTGGTTGGGGAACTCAAGGACACCTTCGAGAAATATCCGGAGTTGGGTATCCTCCTCCCGGCCATGGGGTACGGCGAACAACAGGTGAAGGACCTGGAAGCCACCATCGCCAAGGCGGTGGAAGGTGGTGTCGAGGCCATCGCGGTGGGGACTCCCATCGATTTGGGCCGCATCGTGAACATCCCGGTGCCCAACACCCGTGTCCGGTACGAGCTGCAGGTGATCGGTCAGCCGACGCTGGAAGATGCTCTTGAGCCGGTGCTCAAAAAGTAGGGTGTCGGTCGTTCGGGGTCGGTCGGGAACCGTCTGACCCTGAGGTGTAGGAAGGTCAGAGAGGTCCGGAAGAGGGGGATTTACCCCCTGACTTCCGGGCCTCTTTGTCTCCCGCCATTTCCCGGGCCTTGGCCTCTCCGGCGTCCATTCCCCAACGGGCGGCGTCTCCGGCGAACCCACGCCGTGCCAAGAAGCCGTAGAGCCTTCGTCGGGCCTTCTCCCGCTCCGGGGAAAACCGGTCCTCGGTCAGATTCGCCCGGGTCGCCGGCCCCTGCTTTCGGACCCAGTCCTCGGCCGCTATCTGGGCAAGGTCGGCAGCGGAGAGGCCTTCCTTGTCGCAGACCTCTTCGACCACCCTTTCTGCAAGTGTCCGGGCCACCCCCTTTTCCACTAGCTCCCGCTGCAGCAGAAAGGGGCTTCTTGGGGAGAAACGGATCCTGTCCCGAACCAGAGCCCCTGAAAACTCCTCGTCGTTCAGGAGGTTTCTTTCCTCGAGCCATTGGAGGCAATGGGAGATTTCCCGTGGATTCAGGGATTTTCTCAGGAGTCTGTCCCGGAGTTCCAGCACGCTCCGGGCCCGGGCTGAGAGAAGCCGAAGGGCCGGCTTCAGGACGCTCTCCGGCGGAGGCCCGGAGGTGTCGGGAGAATCGGGGGACGGTTGCAGAACGCCCCTCCCGTCAGCTTTCGGCACAGAAGAGGTATGGGTTGTCGGTTCGGATGGTGAGTTCCAGGTAGTCCCCAGGGTCAACGTTCATTCTTTCAGTCTTGCACTTCGGCCCGGCCATGATGTCGATCTCGAGTTGGAATTGGGCGGAGTGGGTGAAAGGGATGGTGAAAACCGTTTCCCGCTTTCCCGTCACCCGGCCGAGGCGTCGTCGGGCGCCGTTTGTGAGGCCGTAAACCGTAGCGTCGAGGAAAGCCAGGTTGGTGATGAAGATTTTGATCTCTTTTTCTCCGCTGCTCCCCTCGAAGGGATCGGCCGCCGGCCCCGCCGCAGCCGCGCAGCCCAGGGCCAGGGTGGCGGTTACCAGAGCGACCATGAGTACCTGCGTCCTTCTTTTCATTTTCCCGGTCCCTTCCTTTGCTCCATCTCGGGCTCTCGGGCTCTCGGGGGACGGGAGACCGGAATCATGTCCGACAGTATACTCATGTTCTATCTTCCGAACGGATGCTGAGTTCCATCACGCTTCTCCCCGGTATCCAAGGAGGATCTCTTGGGCTGGTCACGACCTCCCGCCGTCGCAGGGGCCTTCTATCCCGGTGCAGCCGATTCTCTCCGGGCCGAGGTTGAACAGCTCCTGGAAAGTGCCGCCGCCGGGAGCGTCTCCACGGTCGCCTCGGAAGGCCCACGCTCTCCGGGCCCTCGACCTCCCAAAGCCATCATCGCCCCCCATGCCGGTTACATCTATTCCGGCCCTGTGGCAGCTTCGGCTTACGCCGGGATCGTTCCCTTTCGGGATTCCATCTCGAGGGTGGTCCTGCTGGGCCCTGCTCACCGGATTCCCGTCCGAGGTTTCGCAGCCTGCAGCGCTGTGTCATTCGAAACCCCCCTCGGCTCGGTTCCCGTGGATGAGGAGGCCTTGCAGGGAATTCTCGACTTCGAGCAGGTGAAGCTTCTGGACGAGGCCCATTCAGGTGAGCACAGCCTCGAAGTCCATCTGCCCTTTCTTCAGGTGGCTCTCCATGACTTCACGCTGGTCCCCCTTGTTGTGGGCGAATCTTCCCCGGAAGAGGTCGCAGAGGTCCTGAAGTGCCTTTGGGGAGGGCCCGAAACCCTCATCGTGGTCAGCTCGGATCTGAGTCACTATCTCCACTACGATCACGCCCTTCAGGTGGACGCCCTCACCTCCCGAGCCATCCAGGAGCTCCGGCCTCAAGAGATCCAGTATGAGCAGGCCTGCGGGAGGATCCCCGTGTCAGGCCTCCTCCTCCGAGCTCGGGAAGAAGGGCTTTCAGTGGAATGCGTGGACCTGCGGAACTCCGGTGATACGGCGGGCCCCAGAACGCAGGTCGTCGGCTACGGGTCCTTCATCTTCAGGCCTGCAGATACCATCTCCCGCTGAGGAGATCCCGGTATACGGTGACGATTCGTCCATCTTCCAGGACGAGCCTGGCATAACGTCGGGAGATGGGATTGCGCCACCACTCGTCGTCCACCTGCCAGATTTCCAGGATCTGTTGGACCTTCTGGACGCCCCCTTTCAGGTAGAGAAAGGAGGGGCGCCCTCCGCTACCTTCCCGGACCCGTAGGGGTTTGGGAAGATTCAGGGGGCGGAGGGCCTGAGGGTCGAGTTTCTTCATCACGCAGTATCCTGTATCACGCCGCATCCTGCGGCGGGTATCACGCCGCATCCTGCGGCGGGTATCACGCCGCATCCTGCGGCGGGTGTTCTCAAGGCTCAAAGTTCAGGAGGGCATGGCGTCTCTCGGGGATTCGGGACCAGGGATCCACTTCCACCACCCGATATAGAGGAGAGTTGCCCAGCTTCAGCTTCAACTCCTTTATCGCCTCCCGTAAGGAAAAGGGAACAGCTCCCTCCTCCATTTCGACTCCATCGGATGCCCGTCCGCCCTTTTCTTTCCGGTCGAACAGACCGGTCTGGGAAGAGGCTGGTCCGAACTGGAAAAACTCCACGGTCAACCTCTCCACGGCCCGGGGTGGAGGCGAAAGAGCCATTCGGGATCTGAGAGGGAAGGCGATGGAGTCCTTTTGGGCCGTAGGCTCTCGCAGGATGACCTCTACGGACCAGGACCCCCCTCCTTCCAGGCGAGCCCGCAGACGTACCCCATGAATACTTCGGCCCCGGCGGTCCGGTCGTGAAAGAGCTTTTTCCAGAATTCGACCCTGGGCTCCGTGCATGGCCTCGGTT
>CAYOVN010000273.1:0-3538 GCA_964407425.1 uncultured Gemmatimonadaceae bacterium | reverse complement strand
CCTGAGTGAAACGACAACGTCCACCTTGGTGGCGCGGCGTGCGGGGACCCAGGCGGTGGCCAGGGAAGCGGCCAATAGCACCGCCGCAGCTCCGCCAAGCAGCAGAGGGCTGCCCGGACTTACTCTGAAAAGCACGCTCTCCAGCGCCCGACCCAGGGCGAGGGACACTCCGACGCCGAGAAGTATCCCTCCCCCTGCGAGGAGGGCCCCACGGACTAGTACCAGACCTGTCAATTGCCCGGCTGATGCGCCCAGGGCGATTCGGATTCCCATCTCCCGAGACCTTTGTGATACGCCGTGTGAGATCAGCCCGTAGAGCCCGATCAAGGACAGGATTAGAGCCAGGCTGGCGAAGATGGATACCAAGATGCCGAAGGTCCTGGTCTCGTTCAGAGAACGGGCGAGCCCGTCCCGAAGGTTGGTCACACCCAGGAGAGGTATCTCGGGGTCCACGTTGGCAACGGCCCGGCGAAGAGCAGGGGTCAATCCAGTGGCTGCTCCCTGAACCTTAAGGTGCAGGGAGAGGAAGAGCTCGGGCGCCTGATGGTAAGGGTAGTAGACGGCTGGCATGCCGGGGGACCGGAGGGAGCGCATCTGAACATCGGCTACCACCCCCACCACTCGCCTAGGCGGGTCCCGTCCGACGAGCTCCTGACCGAGGGGGTCCCTTCCGGGCCAAAACCTGTTCGCAAGAGCTTCATTGACGACCACAACGGCCTCCGGCTCCTCTTCCGGTGGACGAAGCGTTCGTCCGCTGACGAGATCGATCTCAAGGGCCTCGAAGTACTCCGGGGTCACGGTGATGAACTCGGCCTCGAAGCCGGCGTCCGGGTCATCCGCCCGGTCTGCTGGACGGACAGTGGATCGGGAGTGACCCCCTAACACCGGTGCCTGGTTTCCGATGGCGACGGCGGTAACGCCAGGGATCTGACTCAGCTCGTCGAGGAGGCGATCCTGGAAGTCCACTGCCGCCGATTCTTCGTAACGTCCGGTGGACGCAAGGTTGAGTGATCCGACCACCACACCGTCGGGGTTGAACCCTGGGTCTGCGTCTCGAGCATTCATAACACTCCGACCCAGAAGGGCGGCACCGCTCACCAACCCCAGGGACACCGCCAGCTGGCCTACCACCAGGGCATCCCGGAGGCGGGTTCCGCTGCGGCCGCCGGTCGTGCCTGCTTCCCGGAGGGTTTTGCTCACATCATCCCGGGCCACGGCCCAAGCCGGGAAGGCGCTGAAGAGGACCCCAGCAGCTAGGCCGACCCCCAGGAGGAATAGGTACACCCTCACATCCGGTGCCACGGACACCGTTATCGGGTATGGGAAAAGAGTTGGAATGGTCCGACTGAGGCCAATGACGAGGGGCAAGGATACTGCGGTCGCCAGGAGAGCGAGTACCAGACTTTCTGTGACCAGCTGCCTGATCAGTCGGCTTCGCCCAGCCCCCAGGGCTTGCCGCAGGCTCATCTCCCCAGCCCGGGCAGTGGCCCGGGCGAGAAAGAGGTTCCCAACATTTGCGCAGGTAAGAAGAAGCAAGAGGGTGGCGATTCCACTCAGCTGGAATACCACGCGCTTGCCCTCGGCCAGTTCGTCCGGAGCCATCCCCACCCCGGGGGCCAAGAGGATGCGGATGCCCTCATTGACCGGGGAGGCCTCTCGGAGCCGCATGGTTACCGCATCCATGGAAGCCTCCGCCGCTTCGTACGAGGTGCCGTCCCGAATGCGACCAAAAACAAAGATCCAACTGGCCCCCCATTTGTCGTGTATCGGAGCTCCGTCGGAGCGGGATCGCTGCATGCTCGGTACCCATACGTCGGGCTTTGAACCGAACGTGTCGACGCCGGAAAAGCCCTCTGGTGTCACACCCACGATCTCATAGGGGGATCCACCGACCTGGACGGTCCCACCGAGGATCTCACGGCTTCCCCCGAACCGCCGTTGCCAAAGACCGTGGGACACAACAGCCACCGGATGGGCTCCGGGCGTAAGGTCGTCTCCAGGGCCCAGGAGACGGCCTGCCGCAGGAATGACCCCAAGGGTGGAAAAGTACTCGCCCGTTACGTACTGACCGGTGACGGGCTCGGTGTTCTCCCCTCGACCGAGGATAAAGGAGCCATTGGAATAGGCGGCCACGTCCGAGAGAAGAGGGGAAGACTCTTGGATCATCCGGGCGGCGGGATACGACCAACTGTCCCACCGTGGGGCCTGGTCGTAACTCCGGGCGATTTGAACGAGGCGGTCCGCATCAACGATTGCTTCAGGGGGCCGAAGCATGAGCCCGTTCACGAGGGAAAAGATGGCAGCGTTGGCGCCGATTCCCAGGGCCAGCGTCAGGGCCGCAACTAGAGTGAACCCTGGTGACCGCCGGAAGAGTCGTGAGGCAAACCGGATATCCTGCGTGAAACTCTCCACGGTCCAACCCTCTTTTCTGAGCCAAAGTGCATGCCGTAGGGCCCCGGCGACGAAAGCCCCCGCCCCGGGGTAGCGTCGGGCATCCCCTCCCTCCCGCAGGGTGGCTAGCGCGGCGAGTTCACCCAGCCACTCCTCCCTCCATTCCTCTCGTCGGTCCGCCGGAACCAGAAGGGCGGTGAGCCTCAACAAGGAGCGGGTCATCATCCAGCTGCTTCCGGGTCAAGGCTGGCTGACAGGGCCGCGACCCTGGACAAACCCTCCGCCAGGGCCCTGACACCCCCGGAGCTGAGTTGGTAGTACCGTCGCCTAGGGCGGCCTTCCTCCTCCGCCGTGCCCTGATCCTCCCAATGTGGCCGTATGAGCCCACTTTTCCTGAGCCGGCCAAGGGTTGTGTATACCGTTCCGGAAGGAAGCCCGGTGTGCGCTACGATATCCAGGCCGTAGGTCCATCCGTCACGGATCGCGGCGAGGATTTGAAGAGACGTGATACCCAGAGCTCTAGGCATGTGCTTCCTATCAGTGTTAGGTAACGCAAAGTGTAAGGTACCTATCTACGTAACGTCTGATGCACTGAAATGGAAGTGTAGCTGCCTCCGGCAGCCGACTCGGCCATCCCTCCTTGGAACCATCGACTCACTTACGGGTTTTGCGAGAATACTTCCATTTTCCAGAAAGGTAGGCCAATCGGTGAGACGTCGAGTTGTGTTTCCATGCCTTCTGTTGTGGGCTTCCCTGGCCCTGACTCCTGCTGTGTCCTCGGCCCAGGTCCCCTCCGCCGATATTCAGGTGGCGGCAGCCACCCTCGCTGGACCCGCTGGCCAACGGGCGGGCGCTGCGGTCCTCGGCTTTGATTCCTCGGGAGATTTGGTGGAACTGAGGAAGGGCTCCAATGAACTGGTTTGCATCGCTGACGATCCTGCGAGGGAAGGCTTCTCCGTGGCCTGCTACCATCAATCCCTCGAGCCCTACATGGCTCGGGGTCGGGAGCTGGTTTCCCAGGGGATGACGGAGGGGAGCGAACGGCTCCAGACTCGGTGGAAAGAGGCTGAAGAGGGTGCTTTGGCTATGCCCGAGAACCCGGCCACCCTCTTTGTGCTTACCGGGTCCTCTTATGATCCCGACGCAG
>CAYOVN010000272.1:0-3592 GCA_964407425.1 uncultured Gemmatimonadaceae bacterium | reverse complement strand
TGAGCGTCTCCCTGAGATACACTCACCGGCCTACGGGCACCCAGGTATGTAGGGAAGGACCGGGCGCGCATGGATGGGCCCTGGGCCGAAAGGCAACCTTCAGGACCAATCCACCGTCCAAGTATCTGTCAGGTGACGGATAAGCCTTGGTGCCCGCTCCAGGACTGAAGGAACTCCATGGAACTCGAACAACACCTCCCCCTTGCTCCCCGGGATCTGCTGATCCTCTCCGTTCTGGCCGAGGGTCCGCTCCACGGATATGGGATCATAAAGGCCGTTGAGAGTCGCTCCCAGTCTGGGGTCCTCCTGGATCCAGCGAACCTCTACCGCGTGTTGAGACGCATGCGGAGGGTGGAGTGGATCCGGGAGGCGGGTGGGGACCACCGTCGGAGGGCCTATCAGGTGACCACCGTCGGACAGGCTCTGCTGTCTGCGGAACTCAAACGTTTGGAGCGCCTTCTCGAGTATGCCCGGCCGGCCCTGGCGGATGGCATCGCTCCACATGGGAACGAGCGGGGGGGCTGAGCCGTGGCCCGAGGACGGGGATTCGCTCCTGGCCTGTATCGATGGGCGCTTCGGTTCCTGCCACCGTCCATCTATGCCGAAGACGGTGAAGAGATGGCGGCGGTCTTCACGGAACTCTGGGCTCAGGCTCGGGGGTTCAGGCAGAAGGGGCGACTGGCCCTTCTGGCTTTTGGGAGACTGCCCTGGGTTGTCGCGATGGAATGGACAGAACGAGTGGGACTGGTCCGGTCTCCCGGACACGACCTGAATCAACGGAGGTGGGGGATGTCGTCTTGGCGTGCGAACCTTTGGCTGGCCCTTCGAACCCTTCGGAAGGCTCCGGCCTTCACGGTTACCACGATCATCCTTTTAAGCCTGGGGATCGGATCGGTCACCACCATGTTCACCGTGGCGGACCATGTCTTTTTGAGGGCCCTCCCCTATCCGGACCAGGACCGCCTGTTCATGGTGGACAACGGCTCCCACTCCGGGCCCGTGTGGCGAGAACTTCAAAACCTGAACTCGGTGGAGCTGTGGGGCGCTGCGTACACCCGGGTCGCCAATCTGGTAGGGGAGGGGGATCCCCTCCGTGTAACGGCCACTGCTGTGTCCAGAGACTTCTTCAACCTTTTCGGGGCGAGGCCCGCCTTGGGTCGGCTTCTGGTCGAGGAAGATTTCGGCGCGGGGGATGTGGTGGTCCTGAGTCACGGGATCTGGAAAAGGGTGTTCGGATCGGATCCCGACATCATAGGCAGGGTGATTCGATCAGACGATCGGGACCAGAGTGCCCCGTATCAGGTGGTGGGGGTTTTGGGAGAGGAGTTTGTGGCTCCGGAGGGTCTCGCGGACGCGGGCTCGGCGCCGGATCTGTGGCACCCCATCGATTGGAGTGGAGAGGGATTTCAGAGGGCATCCATGTGGGTGCTGGATGTCATGGGGCGCAGGGTGCCTGGGGCGACGCTTGCTGACGTTAATGTTGAACTGGCGGTGGCTGCCGAGGCTTTGGCCAAGGCTTGGCCCGAAGATCGCGTGGACCGGGACGGAGAACCCGCGGAGCTTCCGGCCCTTTCTCTCCTGGAGGGCACGACTCGGAGGGTCCGAATGGGTCTGGGCCTTTTGGTGGGGGCCGTGAGCCTCCTCCTCCTGGTGGCCTGTATGAATGTGGCCCATCTCTTCCTGGCCCGGGGGCTGGGCAGAGTCCGGGAGATGGCGGTCAGGAGGGCCCTGGGAGCTGGAACGGGTAGCTTGTTTCAACAGCTTCTGGTGGAGAGTCTGGTTCTGGGGGGCATCAGCTGTGCGTTGGGTTCAGCCCTGGCTGCCCTGGGTCTACGGGCCTTCCTTTCCCTGAATCCGAGTGCCATCCCCTGGACCAGTGCTGTCTCCCTGGACGTGCGAACCCTGTTGTTCGCCTTAAGCGTATCAGTGGTCACGGTCCTGCTTTTCGGATTGGTCCCGGCCCTCCGGTCCATGGGACACGACCTGACCGACGACCTCAAGGGAACCTCCCGGGGATCAACCTCCGGCCGGAGGATGGCCCGCATGAGAAGCGGGCTGGTGGTGGCAGAAGTGGCTTTGTCCCTCGTGCTGGTCGCCCAGGCTGGCCTCCTCCTTCGGAGTTTCATCAAGGTCCAGGCCCAGGATCCCGGGTTTCAGGTGGCCGGAGTATGGACCGTTCCTCTCACACCCAGCGGGTTGGATTCTCCGGAGTCATACGTTCAGTCCATGAACGAGGTCGAGGAATCCCTGGCCACCATTCCGGGTGTGCAGGGGGCGGCCTACAGTTTCACCCTCCCTCTCGAGATGACGGGAACTGGGCGCTGCTGCTGGATGTCCGGGACGGTTCGGGTCGATGGCGAGGTACGGACAGGAACCCGGCAATTCCTCCAACCGGTGACGGAGACATTTTTCGAGACGCTGGGGATGCAGCTGGTCGCCGGCCGGGTCTGGAGCCAGGGAGAGGCGCAGGCGGACCCATGGCCGACGGTCCTGAGCGAGAACAATGCCGTGGAGCTCTTCGGATCCGCCGAGAGAGCTCTGAACCAGATCTACGAGATCGGCGCCGACGAACCGTCCAGGCATCTGGTCGTCGGTGTCGCCCGGGACACCCGGTTCTTCGGGTTGGACCAGGATTACGAGCACTTCGCCTTCATCCCCATGGAAAAGCTGGCCTTTCCCATCTCCATGGCCCACATGGCTGTGAGGGTGGACCGGGATCCTCCGGCAGGGTTTGCCCGAACCCTCCGTGAGGCCGTCTGGGCCGCAGCGCCAGCCATGCCGGTCCCGACGGTCCGGCCCATGACGGAATGGCTGGAACGGTCCACTGCAGGGCGCCGGTTCGACAGCGCACTGTTCGGATGCTTCGGGGTCCTCGCTCTGATCCTCGCCGCTGCAGGCCTTTACGGGACCCTGCTCTACGCTGTGGGGCAGCGGCGCAGGGAACTAGGTGTCCGCATGGCCCTTGGCGCGGCCCGGGCACGGGTGCAGAAGCAGGTGGTGTCTGAGGGACTCGTCCTGGCGGTTCTTGGCTGTGCGGTGGGCCTTGCAGCTACGTGGGGGGTGGGCCGGTTCATGGAAAGCCGACTTTTCGGATTGGAATCCACCGATCCCTCCACGATTGCCGGTGCGGTAGCGGTCCTTCTCGGAGCGGCCATCCTGGCGAGTTGGCTCCCGGCCCGCCGGGCCTCCCGGGTCGATCCCATGGAGGTTTTGCGGGAGGAGTAGGGAAGCGCTTCCCTCCCTTGCCCCCACCTCCCCCCTTTTAGTGGTCAAATCCGCCGCTTTTTACCAAGTGGCCCAAGCGGGCTCATTGGGATCCTCGATTGGGCGTATCAGGGAACCCTCAACACCATCCATCCTGCTGCCACAGTCCTGGATCTGGTGGCGTTGGCCCCGGTCGTCGTCCTCCGAAAGGGGTTCTTTTCCTGGGCTTCCCCGACCCGTATCACCCGAAACGCCGACCCCTGTGTGGACTGCGGGCTTTGCGACAAGGCCTGCATGGCCCGACTCCCCGTGTCCCTGTCGGAGAAGGTGACGAGCCCTGAGTGCACCGGGTGCCTGGATTGCCTGGCAGTGTGTCCCGTCACCGACG
>CAYOVN010000271.1:0-3602 GCA_964407425.1 uncultured Gemmatimonadaceae bacterium | reverse complement strand
CGTTGTTCGGCCTCGTCGTCGCAATACAGGCATTTCGGCGATCATCTCGTGGCTCGATCGCCCGCAGCCAGGCGGGTTGGTTCATCGTCGCTTTTGGGCTTCGAGATGCCTACATGGGGCTCGTCGCCAGCCTATACCCAGTCCTGCGTCCCATACCGATCTGGGGCGATTTCTTCTACAACCCCGCGATTGGGCTGATCTATGCCGTCTATATACCGCTCTTGGCCTATGCAATCCTGAAGTACCAACTCTTTTCCATCGATCTCCGGCTCAGGTTCGTGCTTAAGCAGGGTTCAGCCGGAGCCCTGATCGCGGCGGTGTTTCTGGTGGCGAGTGAGGCTCTAGAGTCGGTGGTGGCCGTTGATGGACTCGTCGCAGGTGTCCTCTTAGCGATGCTGGTCGCCGTACTCCTACGACCCGCCCAGACCGTGGCCGAGCGGGTTGCGGCAGGACTTATGCCGAACGTTAGACCAGACGAAGCATACCTCGGACCGCGACGCCTCTCGATCTTCAAAGCGGCGCTGGAGAGCGCGACGTTCGATGGTGAGATCTCCGGCGATGAGCGCGAGCTGCTCGACCGTCTCCAGTCTGAACTCGGCCTGGACGCCGAACTGACAAGGAGATTGGAGCGGGAGGCGCTGTCCGAGCAGGGGATTGGGGGGCCCTCTCAATAACCAATGCCCTGGTTGCCGATCAGCTCAGGTATTTCGGTCCTCACGATGCTTGGTACGTCCAGTTCATCCAGCACCACGGCGTAGATACGCCCGTGGCGGATCCTGATGGGACGGATCTGATCAGGCTTGAACTCCAACTCGACCGAACCCTGAAAACCGCCATGCTTATCGAAGATATCGTAGAGCGGATTGGCCCCTTCCCTCTCGGTTCTTTCAACCCAGAGCCGACCCTCGTCATCAACGATGAGCCTCTGGATCAAGGGTTTGGTTTCCGCCATCAACTCAGCGACTTCTTCGGCGATATGCCGGAATCTTGGACCGCGCTCGGCACTCCGTTCGATGTAGGCCGTCCGATCACTCCGTTCCACCGGGATGGGGTCCACACTCACCTCCAGAACCAAGGTTGTGTCTCCTGCCTCATTGAGGCGAGCCACCCGGTAAGCGGCATTGTGCACCTGCCAGAATCCCCCATCGGGGTCCACTGTCGTTATCAGCTCCGGATCGAACGGGATTCCCGAATGCAGCCAACCCCTCCCGACCTGCGAGTCAACCACACGTCCCGAATAATCTCCCAGGTACACCGAGTCAATCGTGTTTGTGACCGGATCCAGCGACTTCAAGTAGAGACGCGCGCTGACCTCTTTGAGACCTTCTCTGCGGACATTGGTTTCCTCTTCGTCTGAGTAGTAGTCGGGCTTCCAGATCCGACCTGCGTTATCGACGGTTCCTTCCCAGACGTAGCCGTAGGACAGAACGTGCATGGGGACCCGAGCCAGTTCCTCGCCTTCCGGATCCAAGCCGATCATCATCCATTTTGAGTGATCCTGAACCCAGAGAATCGTATCGCCGACCAGGATCATGCCATTGGCTCCGCCTAGCTCCCCGGGCCCATCTCCCTTGGAAGCCACCTTATGCAGGAAGACCCCCGAAGAATCGAAGGCTCGAATCTCGGAAGCCAAATAGTCCAGCACATAGATTCTCCCGTCCCTACCGGCATCGACGCCCCGCACATCACCGAAGGCAAGGTCCGGGTCACCATCTACGGCGCCCAACCTCAGGCCAGGTGCGGCAGTAGCGACTCGGTCCCCAGGCAATTGTGAGTAGCGGATGTAAATGACGCCGTTCGGAAGCGTATCCCTTTGAGCGTACACGCTAGGATCGGACCCAGGATCTCCCACGCAGGAGATGAAGATCGAGGTAAGGAGAAGAAGGACTGCGCAGCGCGTGGGGAGCATAAATCCCCCCTCCAGCCCTCGAGGGTTCCTCAGCCCCGTTTCCATGCGCCTTTGGCCCGAGCTCCCACGGCTCCGGCAATCTTTTCGAGAGCTGTTCGTGCCCGTTTTATGCCTGAATGGTATGAGACTCGAAACCCCTTGATCCCAAGGGCACCCCCGGCCACGGCACCTCCGACTGCGGCGATTGGCGCTATCCCGGTGAATGCGCCAACGGTTCCGATGGCGATACCCCCCAGCCATCCCACCGCGAGACCCGATCCGCCGAAAAGGGTCGCCATCAACATCCCAAGGCCTAGACCGACCTTGTGGGAAGTTACGTGGCTGTAGAGGGTGATCTCGCAGGACGGGGTGGATCCCTCAATGGGCCGCAGGGAAATAAAAACCTGCTGTAGGCCTCCGTCCCTGGCCTCGAAAGCGAACCCTCGGGATAAAGGAGATGGCATCTCCGGGATATCGAAGACGAGAAGGCCCTGGTCAAGGGGATCCCCCTGTTGGTCCGTCAACGTCAATCGAAACGGCTCTTCCGGGAGTACAGCCTCCATCGCCTCGAATGCCGCCTGCGGACTTGCCTGGAGAATGCGTTGAACTGTGATCGTACTCGGAGGGTCCTTCAAGAATCTCCGGGCAAGGGCCCCGCCTCCCCCCACGGCAGGGAGGGTGCGTTCGGAACGCAGATCAGTCAGCGCGGCCTCAAAGAACTCCTCCCCAATTGCGGCTTCCAGGGCCGCGGACCGCACGTCAGTGAGGGAGTAACCCGTGTTGGGCACAGCCGCTGTTTGGAGATCCGTCGGTTCAGGATTCCCGGACGCCTCCGCTTGGAGTTGGGCCGCCCGCTCCCATAACCGGGACGCTTCCTCCTCGGTTAGGATTTCAGGATTGGGATCGCGTTCCGCCATTTCGATTCTGATTCCTCCTTCTCGACTGTCACCGGTTCTTACGTGGAATCCGTTCGTCGATCATCGCAGCATGGTAGACGAACGACGCCATGATGACAGCATTCTTCATAAGGTCGTCCAGGGGGAGCGTGTCATAGAAGTCGAGGTTGGTGTGGCCGCCGGTGCCACCAGACCGGTCCTGCAGGAATTGGAATGCCGGCAACCCTACATTGTCGAATGGTATGTGGTCGGTACTCCCCACGCTCCGGATCGACAACGTCGTCATCCCAAGATCATGGAAGGGCTCCATCCACGCATCGAACAAGGGACGCACGTGCTCGTTTCCCTGCAGCCAAACGCCCCGGTATAGGCCGGGCCCGTAGTCCTGGTTGAAATAGACCGACAGCTTCTCGTATTCCGGCTTTTTGCCGACCTCGGGGTCTTCCGGGTCCCCGAAATGTCTCAGCACATACTCCCTCGACCCGTGGAGGCCCTGCTCTTCTCCAGCCCAGAGGCCCACCCGGATGGTACGCCGGGGGGTGACACCCAAGGCCTTCAAGATCCGTACAGCTTCAAGAACTACTGCTACCCCCGATGTGTTGTCGCTTGCGTTGGGGCTCGCGTGCCAGGTGTCCAGGTGGGCCCCCAGCATCACGACCTGGTCGGCCAGGTCGGTTCCTTCGATCTCCCCCAGGACGTTGCTAGCCTGCTCCCGCTTTTCTCCAATGCGGTTTCTGACCTCGACCTCGATTCTGACCGGGACCTCCCGCTCCAGAATTCGATACATCCGGTTGTAGTGCTCCGGGGTAACGACGACA
>CAYOVN010000270.1:0-3642 GCA_964407425.1 uncultured Gemmatimonadaceae bacterium | reverse complement strand
CAGCCTCTCATTATTGATAAACAAATGTTTCCTCCCTCCCGGGATCGCCTTTTTTCTGGCCGTTCGGCAAGCCCGGGCCTGAGTCGTGCTCTCAGGAGCTGTCCTGACCATGTCCCTGAGAAGAAAACTCATTCTGTTGTTCATGGGGCTCGCCGTCCTTCCACTATTGGTTTTGGCGGCCTTCAGCTACTGGTATGCCCAGAGCATTCTTCGGGGAACGGTCCAAGGCCAATTACATGAAACGGCCTTGGCAATTGGGGAGGACTTCAAGTCCCGAGCTACTGTCGTAGAGTGGGAGTTGGCTTCCATCACTGAAGGCCTGAACCGCCAGCCTGAAGAAGACCGGGGAAGGCTTGTGGCCGAGGCGCAGGCCCGGGAAGGCGCTTTTCTTGCCCAGGCCGAATTCATCCAGGTGAAAGACGATGCGGGTGAGATCACTACCCTCTCAGGGGTCCGCCCCACCGACTCGGTCCATTGTAGCGAGGCCGGTGGCTCCCGTCTCCTGGTCTTCTCAACCGGAGGCCCCGAAGTGGGATCGGTGAACCGGATCTCCGCCGGTTTTTGGGCCTCCGAACTCCTCGGTTCCTTTTCCGGTCTCGGTTCCCAGAGCTCTCATCTGGTCGACCTGGAGAATGGGACGACGGTGTTCTCCCAAGAATGCTCAGCTCTCCAGGCCGGCGGTGGGGCGGCCTGGGGGAGGGTCGTTCTCGATCCACAGGATCCGACGGGGCTGCCTTCCACCTTTTCCTATCGGGAAGCCGGGAAGGGAAGCCTGGGTGCCTTCGTTCCCGTCCCGGATTCAAACTGGGGCGTTGTGTCGACTGCGCCGCCTTATCCCGTTGTCACCTCCATCAATCGGATGGTGCTGGCATACTGGCTCTTCGTCCTTGTTCTGAGCTTCAGCACAGCTATCGCCTTCTCGATGCTGCTGGGTAAGTTCACAAAATCACTTCAGGAGTTGGCCAGGGCAGCGGAGGAGATCGGCACAGGAGAATTGGACCCCTGGCTGCCTCTTCCAACCTCTGGGGAAGTGGGACAGCTGACTCTAGCCTTCAGCCGAATGCTGACTCGGATCAGACAGATGATGGCCAAGGTCGATCAGAGTGGGAGATTGGCTGTGGTCGGGCAGCTATCGGCCTACCTTGCCCATGAGATTCGAAATCCCCTCAGCTCCATCAAGCTGAACCTGCAGCGCCTCCAACGGTGGGGGAGAAACGGCTCCATTCCAGAATTCTGTGTCGAGCCGGTCGAAATCAGCCTGAAGGAGGTGGATCGGTTGAGCGCTGCAGTTTCGGGAGTTTTGGAACTGAGTTCTGCACCGAATTCACCCCTGGAACCGGTGGGCCTCCATTCCCTGGTGGGTGAAGCAGCTGATCTCCTCTCGGCCAGATTCCGCCGGCAAAGAGTGTCCCTGACGCTGGACCTGGATGCAGAGGCGGACCGGGTCCTCGGGCGTGTGGGCCAGATCAAGGGGGTGATTCTCAACCTCATGGTCAACGCCCTCGAGGCGCAGCCCGACGGCGGGAGCCTTGAAATCCGAAGCGAGCTGACCCAGGAGCCCGAAATCGGAGGACCCGTGGTCGCCCTCCATTTCAAGGACAATGGCTGGGGCGTGCCCGCCGAGGTCCGGGACAGGGTCTTCGAACCATTCTTCAGCACAAAGACCGGGGGGTCGGGGATTGGCCTGGCGATGGCCAGTCAGGCCGTGCAGGATTGCCTTGGGGATCTATACCTCGAGCCTTCCGTTTCAACGGAGGCTGGTGCCGAGTTCGTGGTGTTGCTCCCCCTTGCTGCGATGGAAGCCGGCACTGCCCCGGAGCTCCGGAGGGACCTGGAGCCCTGGACCGGAGTTCCCCCTCATTGGCGTCGCAGGGTCGGCGTTGGCGGAGGCGGAGCGAAAACCGGTGTAGGGATGCCCCCCCACCTGATGGCCCCCAATGCGCTGAATGCCATCCTTCCACTTTCCGATGAGGAATCCGAGGAGGTGAATTGAGGCCGGTTAGGGTCATGCTCGTCGATGACGACGAACACCTCAGGATGAGTCTCGGGCCCCACCTGGAGGATCTGGGGCATGAGGTTCTTTTGGCAGAGTCGGCGGAAAGGGCTCTCAATGAGATCTCGGGGTTTAAACCGGATATCGTTTTCAGCGACGTCCAAATGCCCGGAATGGACGGCTTCCAGCTACTGGCCAGGTTGAAGGACTCCTGTCCTGATGTAGAGGTCGTCATCATCACCGGGTATGGAGGTGTGCAGGGGGCCATCGACGCCATCAAAGACGGGGCCAGCGACTACCTCCTCAAACCTCTGGACCTGGAGGAAATCGAGGGGGTTATCGAGCGCTGTACGGCGAACCGTTCGGTGCGAAACTCCGAGGCTCTCAGTGTCGACGATCAGGCCGTCGCTCCTGGGGGATTGGTTGGCCGCCATCCGGCCATGCTCGGAGTTTATAAGACTATCGGGGCTGTTTCAGCGACGAGAGCGACGGTCCTTATCCAGGGGGAAACAGGGACGGGGAAGGAGTTGATCGCAAGGATAATCCATGAAAACTCACCAGACTCCTCTCAACCCTTCATCGCCATCAACTGTGCCGCCGTCCCTGAGTCTCTTCTGGAATCATCCCTCTTCGGCCACGTCCAGGGCGCTTTCACCGGGGCAACGTCCAACCGCCGTGGGCCCTTCGAACTGGCCGGCCGGGGGACCATTTTTCTCGACGAAATCGGGGACACGGGCCTGGCCCTCCAAGCCAAGTTGCTCCGAGTCCTTGAGGAGAGGGAGTTTTATCCGGTTGGGAGTGAGCACCCCAGATACACTGAAGCGAGGGTAGTAGCCGCCACAAACCAAAACCTTGATAGACTCGTCGAGGAGGGTGGGTTTCGGGAAGATCTCTTCTTCAGGCTGCGGGTGGTGGAGATCCCCGTTCCCCCCCTGAGGGATAGGCGCTCCGACATTCCTCTTCTGGTTCGGCATATCCTCTCAAAGGCCGCCGTGGAGTTGGGAAGGCAGGTTCCAAGGGTTTCAAATAACGTCCTCAATTCCCTCATAGCTCGGGATTGGCCCGGGAATGTCAGGGAGCTGGAGAATGCTCTGGTTCGAGCCCTTGTGATGACCCGGGGGTCGGTTCTCACGCTCCACGACCTCGAAGGTGAGCACTGGGGGCCTGGGGGGGATTCGTCCCGAGGGGGTGAGATGGATAAGCCGGCCGGTTTGTCCGCTCTCCAAGACAGTGGGGATGAGGATAGTCTAGCTGTCGTCGAGCGCAGGCATGTGGAGCGGGTCCTTCATATGACCAAGGGAAACAAGAGCGCTGCGGCCAGGATTCTCGAGGTTTCCCGGCCCACCCTGAACCGCATGATCAAGGATTATCAGATCGATATGCCCTGACTACGTGTAAACATCCTTTACGTCCAAATTGGAATGGGAGTTTACAGGTGGAATCGCCCTCCGCAGTATGAAAAACCCCCAAGTCATTTCTTCATAACGATTTAGCTGTCTCCCGGCTGGCTGGCACGGGACTTGTCCTAGAACATCTCGTCCTTGGAGATCCTGCATAAATGTGGGATCCGATCCGGCCTCCATCCGGCCGGAGTACCGGAGGCGTTCTCACGAACGTCCCAATTTTTAGTCGGCCGGTTGGCCGAAAGG
>CAYOVN010000269.1:0-3650 GCA_964407425.1 uncultured Gemmatimonadaceae bacterium | reverse complement strand
AGCCCTGGCCCTCTTCAAGCGAGATCCGGCACAGGCGGAGAAGTTCCTCACGGAGTACTCCCTGGGCCTGGCCAACCGGACCGCCGACAGATACTGGACATTAGGGGACCAGCTCTGGGTCAGGTTCAACAACCGGTTCTAGAAATGCCTTGGCCCAGACCTCAGGCGGGGAACGCCTGGGGCCTGGGCCGTCGGGTCATCTGGAATAAGTCCGGGCCTGAGCTCGAACCGAACCGGCTAGCGGTTCTTAAAAAAGCCTCCCAGAAGCTTCTTCCCGGCGTCGGCGATATCTCCGGCATCCAGGCCGTCGCCCTCATCATCCAGAAGGCCGCCCAGCATTCCAAGAGCTCCCGGAGCCATCTCCTTCGCCCGCTGACCTTCGCCGGAAAGCATGCTGGCGAGGGCTCCCACGTCCAGGCCCTTTTGCTTCTTCTGGCGGCCGAGAGCACCCATCACCAGTGGAGCCAACATGGGCAGTAGGCCCGCGATGGCTTTAGGGTCCAGCCCTGTCTGCTTGGCGACTTCCGTTTCGACAGCGGGCTGCCTTCCCCCCAAAGCGTGTTTGAGAATTGCCTGACCCTCCTTCGAGTCCCCTCGGTTGAGGAAGCCTGAAAGGTCGTCCAGGATGCTCCCGTCATGGTCCTTTTCCAGGGCCTTGGCGAGGGATGCAGCCCCATCCGGACGTTTGGAGTTCCCGGCCAAAGCGGCCATGAGGGCCGGAAGGGCGGCACCGATAGCTTTCTGGGCACCCGATTGGTCCGTCCCCATCTGCGTCCCGATCTGTTTGGCAGCGTCTCCTGCCAGTTGGTTCTGCAACATGTCCAGCAATGACATCGTTTACTCCTTCTGTATTCCCGCATGGGGACGAATGACGAAACGCCTCAGGTAAGGGCTCGTCTAAAAATTGGCGACGATCGCAACCGTGAAAGCGGTATCCACTGTTCCAAGGGGCGTGAGCACTTGGGCGTCACCCAGGGGGACAGTGGTCAGAGCCGGATCATGGTCATAAAAAATCTGGAAGCTGGCCTTCAGAGCCAGTCGATCGGACATGCCTACGGCGATGGCGTTGGTCCAGTCTGCACGGAAGTCTTCCGTGGCGTTCAGGTTCTCGTCCAACACCAACTCGCTGATCAGATCCGTCGTCTCCGTCAATTTATGGAAGAAGTCGTACGAAGCGCGAATCCCAATAAAGGAGTCTTCGATGTCAGGGTTCTCGATCACGTCATCCTGGATGGTGTAGGTCAGGCCCAAGTCGGTCTTGAATTTGCTGGTTTCCTTTTCGATCCAAATCCGACCGGCACCCCCAACGAACCCGTACCGGTTTTGGATGCCGGCAAAGGTGTTCCGATCCCAGTCGGCCCCGCCGAAAAGAAAGGAGGCGTCACTAATGGCCCGATCCAGCCGCCCATTTATGTAGTAGTTCTCTGCGGTAACCACATCTTCGGTGGTCTCGGAGACCGTGAAATTATCTACGGTCCCTAAAGCTGTTCTTGTCGTGGTGCCCGACTCGGTCCGAAGAGCCCCAAAGGAGAATTTAAAGGAGGTCTTATCCCAAAGGTGCTCCGTGGTATTCTTGAGGCCGAGGGTGCTCGCCGAGGCATTCCCGGAGGTAAGAACAAAGGTCAACTCAGCCACATCGGTCCAGCCAAGAGGTCTCTCATCCTGCCCAGCCAACTCGGAAGAGAATAGAAGGGAGGCGCCAAGGACCAAGGCCCCCAGGGTGAACAATGGACGAGAACCAACCATCGATGAATATCCTTTCTTGTTTGTTCTTGGGTTTGCCGACTACTCTATAGAGTTCAGACACTCCAGATAAGTCACATGATTACCCAGGATGTGACCGGTCGTGCCGAAGTCGGTCTAGGGAGGAGAGGCTCCACATCCCGTTGTTGAGCCGGCTCCGACCCTATTGGCGGAGCAACTACTGCACCTACGAAGGAGAGGTACCCCATGGCGAAGACGCACGTTGCAAAGGTGATCGAGTTGGTTGGAAGCTCGGAGGAGGGTTGGTCGGAAGCGGCCGACGTCGCCGTAAAGACTGCCAGCAAATCCATCAAAAACATCACAGGTGTTGAGGTCGTGGCCCAGACCGCTCAGGTCAACGACGGCGGCATCGTCACCTACAAGGCCACCGTCAAAGTCGCCTTCGGCGTGGAAGACTAACCCCATACAAGGAGGGGACATGGGCCAGAAGCCCGGAGACCTCTATCTCGGCAAGATACTGGACGAAAATACCTCCGAACCCACAGACGCCAATCTCGAGCTTCCGAGTCACCGGCTAACCACCCACGGTGTCATTGTGGGTATGACCGGTTCAGGAAAAACGGGTCTGGGGGTCGTACTCCTGGAAGAGATACTTTCGGCCGGGATCCCGGCCCTGATCCTGGACCCGAAGGGAGATATGGGAAATCTGCTTCTGAATTTCCCCTCCTTCGACCCTGAGGATTTCAGGCCATGGATCGACGAAGGTGAAGCTCGGAGGAAAGGTATTTCCCCGGAGGAACTGGCCAAAAGCACGGCCGACCTCTGGAAAGGTGGGCTGGCCCGGTCGGGTATCGAACCCCGTCGAATGGAAGAACTCACTCAGAAAGTGGACTTCCAGATCCTGACCCCGGGATCCAGTGCCGGGATTCCGTTGAACGTCATCGGCGACCTCTCTCCTCCGGACATCTCCTGGGAAGAGGAGGGAGAAACCGTCCGAGACGAGATTGAAGGACTGGTCTCCGGGATTCTGGTCATGGCTGACCTGGACGCCGATCCCCTCACCAGCCGAGAGCACATCCTCCTTTCAAATCTGGTTGAGCACGCCTGGAAAAACGGGCAGTCTCTGGATCTGCCCACCTTGATCGGGCAGATCCAGCGGCCGCCTCTCCGTCGGCTCGGGGTTTTTGAACTGGACACCTTCTTCCCGGAATCTGACCGGATGAAGCTGGCCATGAGGCTGAACGGGTTGGTCGCCTCCCCCTCCTTCTCGGAGTGGATCCGGGGCGAGCCTCTGGATATGCAAGCTCTTCTCTACACACCCGATGGCCGCCCTCGGGCCAGCATCATCTACCTGTCCCATCTCTCGGAAAAGGAGCGGATTTTTGTTGTGACCCTCCTTTTGTCCAAGCTGGTCACCTGGATGCGCAAGCAGCCCGGGACATCGGAGTTGAGGGCACTGGTGTATGCCGACGAGGTCATGGGATTCGCACCCCCCACGGCGGAACCACCCTCCAAACGCCCCATTCTTACGCTCTTCAAGCAAGCCCGGGCCCACGGGGTTGGGATGGTCCTGGCCACACAGAACCCGGTGGATCTGGACTACAAGCTCATGTCCAACGCCGGCACCTGGATGATCGGGCGGCTCCAGACCGAGCGGGACAAGGCCCGAATCATTGAAGCTCTCCGATCCGCTTCAGGCGACGTGGATGTTGGAGCCTGGGATGCCCGTATCAGCGGCTTGGACAAACGACAGTTCGTGCTGAAGACAGCCCGATCACCACAACCGGAGCTCTTTTCGACCCGGTGGGCCATGTCGTATCTCCGGGGGCCCTTTACCCGCACCGAGCTTCAACGCCTCAAGGCCCAGGGGGAGGCCGCATCGGAACCGACGGGGGAACCGGCGGGGGAACCGGCTGGAGCGGCGCCTCCCAAAGTGACGGAAGGAC
>CAYOVN010000268.1:1347-3705 GCA_964407425.1 uncultured Gemmatimonadaceae bacterium | reverse complement strand
TCACCGCCTTCAACGACAATGCGGCGATCACCTACCTCAGCACCTTGGTTCCCGGGTTTACCGACGGGCTCAAATACGCGGTCGTTGCGGGCGCGGTCAGCGGCGGCGGTTTGACGGTCATCGCCAACGCCCCCAATCCCGCTGGCCAGGCGATCCTCAAAGGTCACTTCGACGGCGGCGTCTCACCGCTCGGTCTGTTACGGGCGGCCTTGGTACCGACGTTGGTTGTGTTCGGTATATTCATGCTATTCTCTTGATGAACGGTGTTGGAGGATTGGCACGGTCAAAACTCTCCACCGGGAACGGGCCTCTATCCTTCAGTGTATTGGGGGGATGGCCCAAGAACATCGTGGTTTTTTTCCTATCGGAGGTGGCAAACAATGAAGAAGTCCTCCATCGGAATAGTGGCGGTCACCCTGGTATTGGCGGCGTGTGGCCAAGACCAGATTCCGGACGCCGCTGATCCGCAGTCGGTTGGTGCAGATACGACGATGAGTCCAGAATCCTTGTTAGAGGACATGGCGGGCGTCCTTGGGTCCTTGGAGGCTTTCTCGGTACATATGGAAAAGACCTTCGACGAGGTGCTTGCCGACGGTGCAAAGGTGCAGTATTCCGGCGCGGCCGATCTGTCGATGCGCCAGCCGGATCGCTTCCACGTGGACTATGGTGACGATCTCAGCGCCAAAGAAGCCTGGTATGACGGCGAGCACTTCACCCTTTTGGACCATCTGCGCAACGTATATGCGCAGGTCCCCGCAGCGCCGCCTATCAGGAATGTGCTCGAAACGCTGGAGCAGGACTATGACCTCTTCCTGCCGCTGGCCGCCCTGTTACGTCCTGATCCGTCAAAGGAGTATGGCGAAGGGGCGTATCTAAAGCGCTACCTGGGCATCCACGACGTCGACGGCTGGGCCTGTCATCACCTGTTGTTTCGTGGTGACCAGGTCGATTGGCAGCTGTGGATCGACACAGGCGATGAGCCGCTGTTGCGCAAGGTCGTTGTGACCTACAAACAGGTCGAGGGCGCCCCGCAACACGTGACCCTCCTGTCCGACTGGCAGCTTGATCCATCCATCGACGACGCGCAGTTCCTAGCAGACTTGCCGGACGACGCCGTGCACGCAGAGGTTCTCAATAAGAACGGAGATACACCATGAAAGATGTCGTTTTCGGATTCATGCTGAGTCGCCGTCCGCTGTTCCTTGCTATGGTCGTAGCGGTTATGTCCTCGCTCGTGATGGTGGACCTTGCCGAAGCGCAGCGGCGGGGCGGCGGTCGCAGCAGCGCCGGTCGTAGCAGCGCCGGTCGTAGCAGCGCCGGCCGCAGCAGCGCCGGCCGCAGTTCCTCCTCCGTCCAGGGCCGTTACGGCTCCAGCGGTTCCAGCGCGAGAACCCGCTCCCCCCAGACTCGAACAACGACCCCAAGCAGGAGCGCATCCACCGGGCGTACCAACCAGGGTGGTTTCAGCGGCAGTGTGAAAGAAGGACAGGCCAATCGAACTCGAGACCCCAGCCAAAGCCAGGCTTCCCGTCAAGCTAATGCGGGCGCTCGGCAGGAAAATCCGGGTTCTCGGCAGGAAACTGCGGGTTCTCGGCAGGAAACTGCGGGCGCCCGGCAGGACACCCGCGGTGAGAACCAGAACGACCGATCGGCCGAGCGAGGAGAAAGCGCGGGAGACCGCCAGGATGGACGCACCGACCGCAACGAAACCCGGCAGGGAGAACGCACCGACCGGGTGGATGACCGTAGTGACACACGCCAGGATTTCGCTAATGATTATAATGATCATTGGCACGGCTATCACGGTAATTATTGGCATTCCAACGATGCGGCATGGGTCTTTTTCGGTGGGCTGGTCGTGGGGGCGTACATTGCCTCGCTGCCCCCCCGCTATGAGACGGTCTACGTGACTTCCGTGCCTTATCCCTATTACTACGCGAACGGTACCTACTACACGGAGGGGTCCGGCGGCTACGAAGTCGTGGCCGCGCCGGTGGGGGTTACCATCGAGAACCCCCCGGAACAGGTCGTCAACGTTACGGTCAATGAGAATAACTATGGCTATGCCAATGGGGCCTATTACGACGTGACCCCGCCGGAAGAAGAAGGCGGCGCACCGACCTATGAGGTGATTGCGCCTCCAATGGGTGCGATGGTCGAATCGCTCCCGGAAGGCTCAACGGCCACCACCATCGACGGAGATGACTACTACATCTACGATGGTACCTACTACCGTCCCTTCTATAGCGGCAGCGACGTCGTCTATATGGTGGTGTTGGACCCGACTGCGGTAGGGGATCCGACTGCGGTAGGGGATCCGACTGCGGTAGGGGATCCGACTGCGGTAGGGGACCCGAC
>CAYOVN010000268.1:0-1247 GCA_964407425.1 uncultured Gemmatimonadaceae bacterium | reverse complement strand
CCGACTGCGGTAGGGGATCCGACTGCGGTAGGGGACCCGACGGGGGTAGGAGAGGGCTGAGGATTGAGCCGTTAAGAACGGGGAAAAGAGGCCGCCGGGAACACACCGGCGGCCTCTTTTTCGTCCCTTGATTCCTGTTTACGCCGAGCCTGAGCCCGTCCACCAGATCGACTTTGACATCCTCGCGTCGCTCCCAGACCGCACCTTCCTGCCCGAGGCCTCCTAGTCCAATGAAATCGGTTCGCGAACCCAGTGGCGGGACAGCGAAGCTTTTCCGACGCGCTGGATCGCCAGCACGAAGCTTGCGGTGCGCAGATCCACAGACTTGGCCCTGGCCGTGTCCCGGACGTCGGCGTACGCCCGCGTCATTACCTTCTCGAGCTCGTCGTTGACCCTCTCGTGGCTCCAGTGGAAGTGCTGGATGTTCTGCGTCCACTCGAAGTAGCTGACCGTCACCCCACCGGCGTTCGCAAGGATGTCCGGGATCACCGTCACGCCGAGATCTCGCAGGATGTCATCGGCATCCGGCGTCGTCGGGCCGTTGGCTCCCTCGACCACGTACTTCGCCTGGACGCCGGCGGCGTTGTCTTCCGTGATGGCGTTTTCCAGCGCGGCCGGAATCAACACGTCGGCCGGCCAGGTGATCACGTCGGCGCCGTCGAAAGGGTCTCCTCCTGGGAAGTCTTTCACCGTTCGATGCTCGGCGGCGTAGGCGACGAGGGCCGGCACGTCGAGTCCTTCTTCGTTCTGGACGGCACCCAGGTGGTCTGCCACGGCCACGAGCTTACCACCTTCATCCGCAATGAGGCGCGCCGCATGGCTGCCGACGTTGCCGAAACCCTGCATTGCGACGGTGGCCCCGTCGAGCGTTTTTCCGTCGTCCTTCATGGCCTCCCGCAGGGAGTACATCACTCCGCGGCCCGTCGCCTCATCGCGGCCCAGCGATCCGTGCAGATGCTCCGGCTTTCCGGTCACGACAGCCGGCGAATAGCCATGGTACGAGGAGTACTCGTCCATGATCCAGGCCATGATGGTGGCGTTCGTGTTCACATCAGGCGCAGGGATGTCGATGGTCGGTCCGATGTCGGACTTCAGGCGTCCGACGAAGGCCCGTGTGATGTCGCTTAACTCCTTTGGCGTCAGGTTCTGAGGATCGCAGTTGATTCCGCCCTTGCCGCCGCCGAACGGCACACCGACGATCGCCGTCTTCCACGTCATCAGGTTGGCCAGCGCCGCCGCATGGTCCT
>CAYOVN010000267.1:0-3716 GCA_964407425.1 uncultured Gemmatimonadaceae bacterium | reverse complement strand
ACAGTCATCCATCGCAGATGGATCAAATAGGGTCCCACTGCCGTCAGGTGTGTGACAGCTGGTGCAGGCCAAACTCCCGTGATCACCGATCAGTTCGAATCCGTCTGACAGGGCCACATGGTCTGCGATCGCCCCGTCCCATGTTTCCACAGTGTGACAGTCCAAGCACGTCGTAGGATATCCGGAGCCTGCATGCTCCTCCTGGTAATCCGCCTGGTGACAACTCACACAATCGGTCTGGTCCAAAGGGTTGAAGAGCGTCGTGCTACCGTCCGGGGAATGGCAGTTCGTGCAATCCAACTCCTCATGGGCCCCTGTTAGTTGATACCCACCTGACACCTGGGCGTGATCGAAGTCCTCTGTGTCCCAAGTGGCCTGGCCGTGACAGAGCAGACATGAGGTCGGGTACCCGGATCCCGCATGCTCATCTTGATAGTCCGCCTGATGGCAGGCCACGCAGTCCTGCTCGTCGGTGGGATCGAAGCGGAGTCCGCCACCCTGGATGTGGCAGGAGTTGCACTGGGTATTTTGGTGAGCACCCTGAAGCTGGTACCCGCCGGAGAATTCCCCGTGATCGAAGGCCCCGATTTCCATCCAGGACCGGGGTGTGTGGCAGGTGAGGCATTCCGCCGGGAATCCCAGGGCAACGTGATCGACCTCCTTCGGGGACTCGAAGTCCTCTTGATGGCACGCCAGGCAGTCCGTGGGAAGTGGGCTAAAGCTCCCTCCCTCGTCGTCGGTGTGACAGCTCTCACAGCTTAGCTGAAGATGGGCGCCGTCGAGGGGAAACCCGGTCGTTTGGTGTATACGAAGGCCCGAGATGTCTTTGAAGGAGGTCGGGTTGTGGCAGAGGGAGCAGTTGGATGCCAGTGATCCCGAGTGCACGTCCACATGGCAGCTTCCACATTCTTGCGGAGAAGCCTGGGCTTTTTCGAAATGGAGGTCCTCGTGGCACGACCGACAGGAAGCAGACGCGTGTTGACCCACCAGGGGAAAGTCGGCGAACTCCCCGTGGTCGAATACCGGGTCCGCCTGAATCGGTTTCCAGCCCTCCGTCGTGTGGCAGTCCAGGCAGCCGAGGCCTTCCGGGAAGGTCCCGTGTGGGTAGGCTTCAGCGCCCTGGGCCGAGGCCTCCGACCCGGGGAGCAAGGCTCCCCAGGATAGGAATAGAACTCCCCACCACGAGCCCACGCCGGACCTAATCATGCCTTGCCTCCGTGACAGGCCGTACAGGAGAGGTCCATGGGGCGATATCGGACCATCGGCTCGCCCCTGTGGCTGTCAGTGGGAAGGTGGCAGCTGCTGCAAGGGACGTCCGTGTGGGCCCCATCCAGGGGAAATCGGGTTTCCTGATGGTTGAACTCGAGGATTCTGTACTCTTCCGTTCCGTGACAATCTCCACAGTCTCTGTCGGGAAATTGAGGCCCATGGGGCCCGTCGGCCTCATGGCATCCTGAGCAGAGACCCGTCCACCCTGCCTCATCCAGCTGCCGGTGATTGAACCGGCTCATGGAAAAGACGGCTGATGTGTGGCAAAGGTCACACCCGGTTTCAGAGAAACCTCCTTCGTGAGGGTCTTCGGATTTATGGCAAACCGCACATGAGTTCGGCTCATCGAATCGGAATTGGAGGCGGGGGTCTGTTCCGCTCGCAACTTCGTGGCACTCCGAGCAGGGAGTGACGGCATGTGCCCCGGTGAGGTCGAACGCCGACTCGACATTGTGCCTGGCCCGGTCAAAGCTGGGGGGCGCCCACGAATCCTGGGTGTGGCAGACCTCGCATTGTCGATCCTCGAACACTCCCTCGTGAGAGTCCAAGTGGCATGAGGTGCAGGATCCATGCTCGGGGATCGGATAGGTGCGGCCCGCTGAGCCATTGGGGAACTCCAGGCTTATCGTACTGGCCGACCTTTGAGACTGGGTGTGGCAGGCTCTGCACTCGAGGACCCCATGGGCTCCTTCGAGAAGAAAGTCTGTAGTGTTGTGGTCAAAAACCGACTCCACGGATGATCGTTCTACCCTGTGCCAGTCCGTTGCCTGGTGGCACCCGTCGCAGGAGCCAGGCATGGGTGTTTTGTGGGGGTCCTGATGACAGGAGTCGCATCCGGACGCATCAAGCGGTGCGTACCGAATCAAGTCAGTTGATCCGGTACGCTGCTCTACAACGTGACAGTCGGAGCAGTCCACATCCCTGTGTTTGTCGACCAGAGGGTATGGGGTCAGGTCGTGGTTGAATCCCTCAGCCCCGTCCCATTCCGTCTGGCTATGACAGGTCGCGCAATCCCGGGGGGAAAACTGGCTTTCGTGGGGGTCGTCAGTACCATGACAGGATCCGCACGTTCTTCCCAAACCCAGGTAGGTTCTGGATAGGCCATCACTTCTCGACAATTCCCTACGGACCTCCGAATCAGAAATGAACTCCGGAGTATGGCAGGTACGGCAGTCCACCTCCTCATGTGCTCCTTCGAGAAGGTGGCCTGTGAGGCCATGCGAGAACGTGTCCGACTCCATCCGTATCAGGTTGAACTCCTCCCCCAGGTGCTCTTTGTGGCAGGTGCCGCAGTCAGTTTCCTCCAGGCGCCCGTGGTACCCAACACCCTGTTCGATTCGGTGGTCAAGGGCCTGATGGCATTGAAGACACCGGTCCGGATCCGCCCCCGGGATCCTGAGTTTGTGGCACTGGGTACAGTTCCCCATTCCTTCCATCTCTCCGTGAACACTTGAGAGTTTTCCGGGGGAGATGATCTGGGCCTCCGACGGGTCCAGTCGCCACAGCCCTGACAGGAGAATCCCCAAGATCAGGGTTCTCCTCAGCCCGGGCCGGAGGGCCTCAAAAAACCCAGCCATACCCGAAGAGGACTGCCACCGTCACATGGACGGCCAGGATCAAAAACATCACAATTGCCAAAGGAAGATGGAAAACGTGCCAGTATCGGAATAACCGCTGAAACGATCCGAGGAGGGCCACTTCTAGGCCGAGACGAGCCTCGTTCAGAGCCAGGCCCAGGACTTCTTTCTTGATCTCCGGCGATCCAGCTGTGCCCTCCAGGAAATTTCTGATCTCCTTCTCCCGCTTTTTCCGGGTGAAGTCCCACTGAAGTCCTAAAAGGATGGCGTGGGGGAGATTCCTGGGCTTCTCCTGCTGGATCCGGGCAGAGAGTTTCGCAAGAACCGGTCCGGGGACGGACTCCCGGTCTTTCAGGGTCGAAAAGGCGTCCGCTCTCCGGGCCTCAACGGCTTCCAGAGATAGGAAGGTGCCCTGGAGAGTTTTGGGAATTCTCACGTACAGGTATCGCCCGAAGATGCCACTGGCTACGACCAGGACCATGCTCCAGAAGGCGATGGAAACCAGGCCACCCACCCGAAAAGTGGAGTGGAGAAGAATAAAGAAGGGACCCAACGTACAGAGGAAGATGTGAATCTGAAGCCAGGTCCTGAGTTTCCCCAACTTCGCCAGGGCCATCACCCGCTTTCGGGTTGAGTACATGGACACTCCGATCAGCATCATGGCCGATCCGAGAACACCGTACCCATGCCCCACCACCGCGGAGGAGGCAAAGAGTTCGTGGCCCTCGAGGAAGGGCCTTTCCTGAATGGGTGTCAGGTAATAATCGAGCCCAACCAGGCTGGCAGTGGTAGCCAGACCGATCCAGGTCAGGATAAGGACGGCTCGAAGCATTGCGTCCTGTCGGTTCATTTGGGGGGTCACTAAACCAG
>CAYOVN010000266.1:0-3721 GCA_964407425.1 uncultured Gemmatimonadaceae bacterium | reverse complement strand
GTCCTGACGATTAACTAGCCGCCCGGCCGGTACGTGAGCGGACTGGAAGTGGTCGACCCACAGGGCAAGCAGGCTTGGCGCGCTCGTCAGGGTGTGGTCCAACTCCCGATGGTGCCCGGCCTCGTTGAGGTGTCGGACCTCCTGATCCTCAAGGAAGGCGCACCCCTTCCGGAGAGCCTCGATGAAGCGATCCCAAACGTCCGGCCTGGCGTGCGCATCCGCAGGGGAGAGCGATTCGTTGTCGTCTGGGAAGCATATGGGCTGAGGATCCAGGAGCCGGTGCAGGTAACGCTCGGTTTCACCAGGGGGCGCCCGGGTTTCCTTACGCGGGTCGGCGATTTCCTCGGTGTGCTCGAGCCGGACCGCCCAGTAGAGGTGACCTTCGAGGATCTGGGCCCGGAGTCGGTGCAGACCGCGTTCCGGTCCATCGAGCTTGAGATGCGGGACCTCGAACCCGGCGAATACACCCTCCACCTCAGACTGGAAATAGCGGGGCGGGGGCCGGTCGTGACGAGCCGGCCGATCATCGTTGAGTGAGCTTATCTCCCTTCCGAAATGGAGTGCCACCTCCAGGGCTCCCCGGCCCTCGTATCCCGGGTCAGACTCACGATGTGACCGTATTGGGAGCAGTATTGGCGGGCTTCCCTCCCGCCTCTAGTTCTCCGACATCGCTTTCTCAGCCCTCATTGGCTGAAATTTCCAGTATGTGAGGGACCGCCAAAAACCATTTGAGAGGGAAGGCCACGTGAAGGGAATCCTAAGGCGCATCCGCGGCATAATCGGAACAGGCATCACTTGGGCTATCGGTTGGAGTGCCGCATTTATGGTGTTCCACTTGGGGTTCGGTTTTGGAAACTTCGGCGGCCTCGCTGTAGCTGCAGTCGCTGGGATGGTGTACGGGTCTGTAGCGGGCGTCTCCTTTGCTGTGATCCTAAGCCTAACGGAGCACCGGCGTAGTCTCGACCAGTTGTCACTCAAACGAGTCGGTATCTGGGGTGGGATCGGTGGAGCAACAATGGCCCTGTTGGCCACCCCTGCCATAATCGGGGCCGGGATTCCGCTTTACCTTTTGACCGCTTCTTACTTGGTTCCGCTTGGAATCACCAGCCTGCTCGGGGCTGGATTTGCAGCGGGATCGGTTGCCCTTGCAAGGCATTCCGACACCAAGCTGATCGAGGGGGACGACGAACCCTTACCAGCCCTTGAAGGGGAATAAGACGGGTCAATTCCCAGAGATAGGGACCGATGGGCGGCTCCTCGGGGGCGGCCCGTTCTTGTAGTAGGTGGTGAGACAGTGGATTACCGCGCCGTAGTCTGAGGGAGGACCCTCAGGGTGCCCTTCCTCGAAAGGGTTCAGTACATGTCCCGGGAGCGGGGCTAGTTGGATTCAGGGTGGAGAATCGGCACCGGCTTACCTCTCCAGCAACTTTCGGTCGAACTCTTGGCCTTCGCGAAGTCGATGGACCTCTTCTGTGAGGGCCTGAACCTGCTCCGTCAACTCTCCGAGGTGTTGGAGTCCTTCTGGGGAAGAAGAATGCCCCGCCTCCCGCAGCGCGGTCGCAAGTGTTTCCGCCAAAGGTTTTAGGGCGAAGCGGGTTGTAAGGATAACCGTCACACCCAGAATTGGGACGAGGAAGATAGAGAAGATCGCCAACAAGGGGATAAGGATCTCGATTCCCATATTTTCCTCCATGTGAGAGGGTCTAAGGTCCGTACGGGGTTGCCCCTCTTGAGTTTCGCCCGATACCCGAACGACCTTTTCCTCAGGGACACCCTGAGGCGGGCTTGTCAGGCATTACTCAAGTTCAGGGGGTGGGAAGAGGCCGAGTTGTGCTAGCCCTGAGAGATTGTCCCAGGTCACCCAGAGTTCGGCGATCCTGCCGGCTTCAATCCTGAACATTCCGCCGATCTCCGATTCCAGTCGCTTGCCTGTGGGAGGAAACGGACCCATCGGCCCTTCCTGGGTGCCTGAGAACCTTCCCCAAAAGGCTACGCGGTCCCCTTCGGCAACCAATGCATCCAGGGTCATCTTCTGGTCCGGGAATGTTTTCGCTGTTTCCCGGTAAAACTCCTTGAACTCCTCGCACGAATTCACATCCACCTCAGGCGTTGCCTCGCGAGGAAGCGGGGTTAACGCCAGGTCCGCTAGCGGATTCCCGAATGCCCGACATCGTTCTGGGAATGGCGGTGACGGAGGGTGGAAACCAGTAGTCCGAGGAGAAGGGCAATCTCCCAGAGAATCAGCAGCGCAGCCGCCACCATGAGCACCAATGCCACCGAACTCAGGGAACTGAGCAAGTCCGCTAGGGGAATGGAACTAGCGTAGAACATAAGCGTCTCCTCTCGTTAGGAGAATTTCCACCCGCGGCAGAAACAGGGACCAAGTCTCCACGGAGTTGACTCCAGGCTGGGAGCCAACCCCAAATCTATGGAAATCAACGCCTTAGGCGCCGCTGAGTTTTTGTCGAGAGGAGATTCCTGGAAACATAGGGTTTTATTTCGGCTGCGACCAGGCAAGTGTGACTCGGATTGAGAAAGCCTGATGGCTTTCGGGGAGGGAACCGGCTTCCGACTAATCTGTGGGCACCCTAATCCCTCAACCAAACCCCCCGCAAATGCTTCACCCTCCTCATTCACAGGTTAGTTGCAGATAATCCTTAGTGTGATTAAATAGTTGGGACCACCCCCACAACTAGGAGGACTCATGAATACTGACGCCAAACAGGCAATCGCTGATCGGTGGGTTGCACTTGCCCAGGCTAAGGATTTCGAAACCTGGTCTTCATTCTGGCACGAGGATATGCGGATCATGGAGCCTGGGATGGATATGGACCTAGACGCTTTTCTGGAGTTCGGAAAGGGGTTCTTTGGGTCTGGTGGAAAGGTCATCTCATTGGAAGCAGAGACCTTCGACCTTTTTGAGCATGGGGACGTTGCCTACCAGACAGGCCAGTACATTGAGGATTACCAACCTCCCAACAAGGACCCGATCCATGTTGAGAACAACTTCTTCGCACGGTGGGTGAAGGCCCCCGACGGTACCTGGAGAATGAGCCGCTTCGTGGCATCGCCGAAACAAGGACCCGAAGAAGGCTAATCCACCTCCTTCGATCCAAAGGAAAGCTTGATGACAGAACCAACTGCTGCTGAGATCGCTCAGATCGAAACTGAAGTTGTTGCAGCTATGGATACTTCCCTTGAAGGTTGCCGACGGCTGGACCCGATGATGGCCATGCAACCATACCATTGCCGGGCAAAGCTACCTGGACCTGCCTTGCGGAAAAGGCAGATGAAGGGTGGAAGATCACCGTTGGTGCCAACTCAAACGGTGAACCCGAGATCACAACAGAAGCTTAGCCCAAGGCTTCCGGACCCAGGATGTCACGCTTTCTTTTCTCTCCGAAACTGTTGGACCTGACACCACCCGCGGGTAACTTGCACCCACATTCGACAAAACGAGCAGCCCCCACCAGGAGTGGACCATGAGCCTTTCGGATCAGGATATTCGTGCAATTCGGGACGTTTCGGAGAGATTTCCGGACATGATCAAGAACAAGAGATTCGATGCGCTTCCGAGTATTTACACGGAGGATGCTGTCATCATGCCACCGGAGCACGGCCCCGTCACCGGCCGCAAAGACATCGCCGAATTCCTTGGCTCCTTCCCAACTTTAACCGCCTTCGAAAACGTCGTCGATGAGATTGATGGGACCGGAGACAT
>CAYOVN010000265.1:0-3745 GCA_964407425.1 uncultured Gemmatimonadaceae bacterium | reverse complement strand
AGCCAGAAACGATTTGAGATTCTCAAGGCTGAAATGCGATGAATAAATGCGCTTTTTGCGGACCGGATGCAGCCAACCGGCCAGGGTTTCTTCACTGTAATTACACTCGATCGCGATGATATTAAGGCCCGCGAACCGATTGTGAATATAGAATGTATCGGTTGCAAATAAGAGCTTGTCATCACCATCAGATATCAGGAAGCCGACCGAGCCGGCGCAATCGTGTTGAGTTGCAAAAGGGATCACTGAAAATTTGCCAACCTGAAATTGCATGGTAATTTCAAATAGCTTTAATCGATGTCCGCGAACCTTGAGAGCCAACGCGGTTGGGAGCGCCATCCAGCAATTAACACCGAATTTCATAAGGGATTGTACCGCTTTTGAATGATCGCCGTGTGAGTGCGAAATGAGAGCTCCTGAGACACCACTCAATTTAAACTCGAGAGCGCGTTTTATTTTGGCAATCGGGACCCCAGGATCGATGACCAGCGACTGATCGCCGCTGATCACCTGGTAGAGATTTCCGGACGATCCGGATGCGTGAGTGATAAATTCCATCAAAATGGTGGTTTTCCTTCCGCGACATGATCCGCGGTTTCGCGTTCTTCATCCATGATCGCTTGTTTTTCCTCATCGGTCATCGGCCCTTGCTCCGCGTTTGACTCAAGCGCTTCTTTCTCATCCGGATCTGGCTTAACCTTTGGTTTCGCTTTTTTCTGTTTGGGATCCGAGGCAGCTTTTTTTTGTTTGGGATCCGGTTTGATATCGATCACATCACCAGTGTTGCCGTGCTCATCAGCCTGGGCCTGGGCCTGGGCTTTAGCGGCATCATCATCGGTCATCTTAGAGGCCTTGGCCACCAGGTTACGATCATCACTGGCACCAATGATATGCTTGCACAATCGATTGGTGACCGTTTTTTTAGCCATTTCCGCGGTAAATTTGGCATGAGTGGATCCGGCCTTGATATGGCCTTTATCGGTAAGCGGATTCATTCGAGATTGCATCCAGGCCTGTTTGATTTCATCCATCGACATCAATTCAGTTCGTTTGGCGACATCATCGTGAGTGACCGCCATTGCATAAGCGCCGATAATATTGGCGCCATTGATATTTCCAATTTCCTGTTCGTGGCTGATGAGGCTTCGCTGACCCAGTGTGATGCTGTACTTGACCACATCGCCCTCATAGACCACTTCCGCATAAATATCCTTCAAATCGGTATCGAGGCGCAACGCTACGGCCTTATTCCCGAGGTAGGAGGGAGACAAGGTCAGGTTCTGTCCATACACGATGAAATAGCATTGTTTTTTCACAGGGTTTAGGCCCTGGATCACCATGTTTAGCATGGCATTTGCGATCGACGCTTTTGTGCAGACCTCCAGCGCCGGCTTTTTATTCTTGTCGACAACGTCTTGTAGCATCAGCCAGGCGGACTTTAATGCATTGGGCGCAGAGTAGTTTTCGGGTAGCGCCAATTCGCCATCGTTCTCAAAGACCTGAACTTTTTTAAGGATCAGATCCGCGGTTTCTTCTCGCACGGCCAAAAGGCCCGTTTTTTGTTTTTCATCGTTTTTCGGCATTTTTTAGCTCCTTTTTGGTTAGTTTTCGATTCTTAGTTTTTTGTCGCCTTCACTAACGAACAGTCGGATTTGTTGGGCATTGGTTTGTAAAATTTTCGTGACGGCTTCCGCATTGTCAATGAAACACGGCAGCGATATAGAATAGTGCTGAGACAGGGTATTGCAGATGTCCAGGCCGATATTGATACGGGCGCCGTTGTTCATCGAGTTATAGGGTACGCCATCGATTGTGGTATCGCAGCACTCTTCCAGCCCACCATTGATATTTTCGGTAAATAGCCGAAATTTTGCCAATTTGAATTGCTCGTTAATCTTTTTTTCGAGCATACCAACCTTGGCCCTGATAAATGATTCAATGACAAACAGGTCCTGTTCGAGTTTCTCGAATTCCATCGCAAGATTTTTTTCCTCTACTTCGAGCTCACCGATGCGCTGATCAGCCTTGATGTTTTCTTCCAGGTGGATTTTATCCCGGTTGACCAGGCTGATCATATCGACTATTCGTTCGAGCTCACCTTCAGCCGCCAGAGTGGTTTCATAGTTGCCGGCGCGAATCCCGTTGATTTCCAAACCAATGGCGTCCCTGGCAGCGGTCAGTTCATCTTCAGTCACGTCCGGAGGCAGGGTCAGGTTAACTTTTTTATGGTACGCTTTAAGGCCGTCAACAGTCTCTTGAGCTCTGTCCTGCTTTTCAGCCAACTCCTTGATATGGCCGTCCGCCGCTTTAATTGCAGCAACCATTGTTTTTGTGTTGGCTTCCAGGATATCAAGTCTGTCCTTGAGCGTTCGCCCATCTTCAGCGATCTTAGCCAGTTTTTGAGCCTTGGCCAGGTTGAAGGCCTCAACCGCCAGGCGTGCGGCCTCCTCAACTTGAGTGACCGGCAGCGATTGACCACAGGTTGGGCACAGATTCTCACCGACGATAGGCGAGAACTGTTCACCATCCGCGGCGATCCACTTTTTACGCAAAGCGTCACGTTTTTTCGAATAAGCCGTAGATTGTTCGATCAATTCTGCCTTGTTTTTGATCATCTTAGACTGTTGGATGACCTCATCTTCAGTTGCCCGGGCAGCCTTAATGGCAAGATCTTCAGCCGATTGGAGTTCTGCAGCCTGTTTTTTTGTGCGCTCTATTTCGACTTCATGTACCTCATTTTGATGATTGATAACCCTGGTTTCAGCCTCCGCCAGGGACTTTTGTTTCTCCGCGATCCCGCCACCGGCCCTGATTACCGCCAGGGATTCTTCAGCTTTTATTTTACGGCTGTTATAAAGATCGAATTGAGCGTGGACCTCCGCTTCATCGTTAATCACTTCAATTTTGGATTTATGGCGCTCATCGATACGTGTGGGGATTTTTTGCAGTTCCCGGTTAATTTCAGCACGCCGAGCGGTAATGATTTTCTTTTGATCATCGATGGAGTGTTTGCCCAAAATTTCAGGTAAGCGATCCAGTCCATCATTGGAGGGATGTTTGATTACATCGGCATTAGTAACGTCCCCGCAAATTTCCAACAAGAGGCGCCGGCGATCGGTCCAATGCAAAACTTCATTGAAATAACGAGGATTGGTAAGCAGTTTGAAATTATCCTCATTACAAATTTTATTAACAGCGGCCGCAAATTCTTTTTTCAGGCAGGGGACCCCGTTGATAAAATGATCGATCGTATGTCCGCTAAATGTGCTTTCGATGGACCCGCGGCGCTTTGTGTATTTTTCGGCATAGACCTTACGCAGGACTGTTTGCTGATCACCAGTGTCAAGATCACCGTGCTCCAGGATACAAGTTACTTCATGCTCCAGGCCGTGGAGAGCTTCACCGGAGGGGGTTAGGTGTTTGATATCAAAAATGGCACTATTTAAACTATCCTTGTCAAATAATACCCAACAAAACGCGTCAAATACGGTTGTTTTGCCGGTCGCATTATCACCGTGTATCGATATGCCACCGTTAAAATCTGCTATCTCAAAAGCCTTTAAACCTTTGAAATTAAGCAAACTAAGCAATTTAATGCGGACCTCCTCCATAAGCATGGCTCCTTTTGATTGGGGTTAGAATACAACATTACACCATATTTTATATAGTCCTACGGTCATTAAGTCAACAACTATCTGAAGAAATAATATCTTGACATCTACTTGAAGCAAACTCTATAATACCG
>CAYOVN010000264.1:1434-3784 GCA_964407425.1 uncultured Gemmatimonadaceae bacterium | reverse complement strand
CACAGGGCCGCCCGAGTAAGACACCGCTCTACGATCTCATCCAACTCGGTCTTCTTCTTTATTCCGGCCAGACGAGGGGAGAGGGCGACGTTGTCGTAGACACTGAGAGGCAGTCCGACAGGGAGCGGGAACACCACCCCGATTCTCCGACGAAGGGCGAAGACATTCTTGAAAGTGTTCACATCCTCACCATTGAAAAGAATCGTCCCCTCCACCGTCATCCCCGGCACGAACTCGTTCATCCGGTTCAGAGTCCTGAGGAAACTTGTCTTGCCGCTGTTCGCCGGGCCAATGATACCGAAGATCTCGTTCTCCCTGACCTGAAAACTCACATCCCGAAGAACAGCTTCGTCCCCATACTTGAGCGTAAGGTTCTGGACCTCGAGCTTCACCCGGGGATCCTCACCGGATCCCACCCCACCGCCGAAGCCGGGTTCGGTGCTCAAGCCCGATCCACCGTCAGGAGCTACCACTTCTTTTTACCCCGGAGATACATCCGAAAGCCTATGGACAAGGCATTCATAGCCAGGACCATGCTGATGAGCACCAGAGCGACGCCGTAGGGAAGTTCCTCCGGAACCCCCGGAACCTGCGTGGAAATGACATATAGGTGCAGGGACATGGCCATGGTCTGGTCCATTACCCCCTGCGGAAGAAAAGGGAAGAAGAACGCTGCGCCGGTAAACATGATGGGTGCCGTTTCCCCCGCCGTCCTCGAAACCTCCAGGATGATCCCCGTCAGGATGCCACTCACAGCGTTTGGCAACACAACGCTCCGGATGGTCTGCCAACGGGTGGCCCCCATGTTCCAACAGGCCTCCCGGAAAGCCCTTGGGACAGCCTGAAGCGACTCCCTCGTGGCCACGATCACCACCGGCAATGTCATGATTGCCAGGGTGAGAGAGGCCGCCAGGATGCTGGTGCCAAACTTGAAGAAGAGAACAAAAGCGCCGAGCCCGAAGAGGGCATGGACGATGGAGGGGACCCCGGCGAGGTTGATGATGGCCAGGTTAATCACCCTGGTCAGCCAGGTATCCGGTGCGTACTCACTCAGATAAATGGCGGCGGCCACCCCCAACGGCACCGATGCTATCAGCGCCACAACTACCAGCCAGATGGTCCCCACAATGGCAGGTAGAATCCCGCCAGTGGTCATGCCGTTGGTGGGCATGGTGGTGAGGAATTCCCAGGAGATGGCCCCGTGACCCTTCACCGCCAGAACCGTGAGGATCAGCACCACAGGGATAACCAAGGTCACCGTCATGAGGAGGAAAAGAATCTTCCAGAGCCATTCCACCTGCTCGTTTCGGCGATTCAGGGCCGTGGCTTCAAACATTCCTAGGCCTTCTTCTTCACGCCCCGAACCACCAGGTCGGCCGTGAGGTTGATGAGGAATGTCACAACAAAAAGAAGGATACCCAGGGTGAAGAGAGCTCCGTAATGGTCCGAACCATTCGGCGCCTCACCCAGTTCGGCCGCAATGGTTGCTGTGAGGGCGCGAACCGAATCGAACACGCTGTTGGGGATATTGATCGAGTGGCCCGTGGCCATGAGGACGGCCATGGTCTCCCCGAACCCTCTCCCCACACCAAGAAGGACGGCACCCAATAGACCATTCTTCGCCGCCGGGAAAACCACCTTCACGATGATCTGCCATCGGGTGGCCCCCATGGCCTCCGCCGCTTCCCGGTAGGAATCGGGTACGGCCTTCAGGGCGTCTTCCGCGATGGTGGTCATGATGGGGGCGGCCATGAGTCCCAGGATGATCCCGGCGTTGAGAACGTTCAGCCCGATGGACTGGTCGAAAACGTCGATGATGAGGGGACTGATGATGCTGAGGCCGATGAATCCCCAGACCACCGACGGGATGGCAGCCAACAATTCCACGAGGATCTTCAGGGCTTCCCGGACCCTCCCCGTGGCGAATTCTCCGATGAACACGGCGGCGCCCAAGGAAAAGGGAACGGAAACCACCATGGCCAGGCCGGTCACGGAGGCGGTCCCAACGATCAGGGCAAAAGCACCGTAGGTCGGGTTGTTTAGCGAGGTGGGCCGCCAGGCCATGGACCCGAAGAACTCCCTGAGGTCCAAGGTTTCGAAGATGAACCCGACGCCTTCTTTGGTGATGAAGGCGAAGATCCCAAGGATGAAGACAATGGCAGAAACTCCGCCCAGGAACACGAAGGCCGTGATCCCCTTGTCCGCGTACCATTGAAAGTCGCGACGATGGAGGTCGCCATGACGGGCCTCCCTCCCCAGGGAAGGAGATGAAACGGCCCTTGAAGCCGCAGCGCCTGAAGCCGCAGCGCCTGAAGCAGTGGCCTCAGGTGGCATCGGGCCCCCTGAGAAC
>CAYOVN010000264.1:0-1334 GCA_964407425.1 uncultured Gemmatimonadaceae bacterium | reverse complement strand
TGAAGCCGCAGCGCCTGAAGCAGTGGCCTCAGGTGGCATCGGGCCCCCTGAGAACCTCCATGAGGTCTCTCATCTGCCCAGCGATCACACGGTACATGGTCTCGAAGGTTCCAACCGGGTCCGGGTCTGTCTCACTAAAGGGGCAGGGCCCAAGATCCCAATTCAAAAACACGGTTTTGTAGGGCAGTTCACCAATCATCTTCCCTGCGTCCGCATCCAGGCCGATCACCACATGAAAGTGCTTGGGTTCTGCCATAAAATCCGGAAGGCCATTCGGAACCGGATTTTCCACCTCGAGGCCATGATCTTCAAGGAATGGAACAAGTTCCGGACGAAGATCATCGGAGGGGTCCCATCCGCCACTCGAATAGCTTCCGCATTCGGCGTAGGTCCTCCGAGCATAAGCCTCAGCCAGCTGACTTCGGCAATCGTTCCCCCGGTCCACGAAAAGGATTCTATAAACTTTGGGGTTTTTGGTTTCGCCGGTAATGGCAAAGAGAGCATCGTGGGCGATGTTCTCTGCCTGGTCTGAAACCCTGAGGAGGACGTAGAGGGATCTGAGATAGGCAAACAGATCCCGCACAGGCTCCTTTCGGGCTTCCCCCTCGGAAACCAGGTCCTCGAAGGCGCTGTCGTGGGTCGTATCCAGAGGTGCGGTCAGCCCCAGGGTCTTTTGAGCCCTTTCCACATCCTCCTCGTGAAAGGCCTTTAGGGCCTCCGATAGGGAAAAGCGGGCCTGCTGACCGAGGAGATCCAGATCCTTTGCGATTCTATCCGGGGGCGGGCTGGAACACCGGAGGCTGTGTCTGCAGATCGTAACGGCGTAGTCCCCTACCCGCTCCAGCTCAACGGCTACTCTTTGGGCCGCGGAAGCGAATCGAAGATGGCCGGCAACGGGGAGGTGGCGCACCACGAACTTGTGACTTAGCTGGTCCAACGCCCTCGTCTCACGGTTCACGATGCGGTCTTTGAGAATGACCTGATTCGCCAGATCGGGGTCCATGTTCAGGAGGGCCTGAATGGCGTCCCTGACCTGGTCTTCGATCAAATCCCCAACAGCCCGAATCCCGGAGCGGATCTCGTTTAGATCTCGCTCAAGGCGCTCCTCGTAATGTGTCACGGTCCTCGCCCTCCCTGAAGAATCGATACCGGAGGGAGAAGAAGTACCCCTGCTCTTACCTGTCGTTTCAGTTCGAGCAGGCGAGGTCCCTTCGGATGGGGGCATAGCCTTTCTCCACCAGGATGCACTGACCCACGTCACTCAGGATCCAGTCCATGTACTCCTTGGCGGCGCCCTCCGGCTCCCCTGCCGTGTACATGAACAGGGGACGAGA
>CAYOVN010000263.1:0-3841 GCA_964407425.1 uncultured Gemmatimonadaceae bacterium | reverse complement strand
GTGGGGGGTCAAGAGGCTAGACGCCCCCCAACAGCACTTCAAATTGTTTTAGTGTCAAGAATATTTCGGCTCGAGCGGACTTGGGTGAGCTGGAATGAAGTGACGCGAGGCCCCCGCCGTAGTACAGTCTACCCCATTGAGGAACCGACTTAAGGGACCCCGTCCGTTCCAGAACACCTCGCAGGGAGGCAAGACAATGGGTTCGAATTGGGAAGCGATAGGCTTTTTCCGGTGGCCAATGTCTCTCTGTTTTCTGGCGGTGGCGATTCTCGGACTCTGGTCAGCGCTCAAGCTGTTTCGGATCGGAGCTTCCCCGGAGCTGAGGACCAAGGCATGGCTGGATGGTGTTCTGGTCTGGGGTTTTCTCGCCTTCTTGAACGGGATCCTGGGAGGAGTCGTCGGGATCATTCTCTCCATCCAGAGCATCGAAGCCGCGGGGGCCGTAGTTGGTACAGCCATGGCACCCGGGATGAAAATGGCCCTGCTCAGCCTGGTATTCGGCACTATGGTTCTTGGGTTCGCCGTCCTGCTTTGGTACGTCCTCCAGCTCCGCTGGCGACTCATGCGGGCTGCCTCGGCCGAGGCGGAAACCTAGAAGTCCGGCGGGCCTGCTGAGTTCCGAAGAATCGGTCGCTTGATCAGATACGGCACGTCGAGTTCATCCAACACCAAGCCCCACACAGCTTCTTCTCCGACCCAGCGTATCTGGAAGCCCTCCGGCACCAGAACCTCTGCAAGAAGTTCACCCTCCTCCGACGTCACGTGCCACCTCCGATCCTGACCCGGGATGGCTTCCCGTTCAATCCAGGCCCCACCCCCCTGGGAAAAGAGGGCGCCGCTGACAGGGGGGTAGGTAGAGGGTAGGAACGCCGACTCGCGGATTTCCTCTTCGGGGAACCCATGGGCTTCAATTCCCGCCACAGCAGAATCGATCACTGCCTCGGGGATCGGAATCGGCTCGTAGGGATAAAGAGCCTTTGAGAGCGTATCTCCTCGAGCGTCAATTCGGACGACGGAGAAAGAGCCCCGTCCGTCGGTGAGACTGCGTCCATCCGCGACCAAAACCTCAAATCCTTTCGGGGAAAGGGCCCACTGGCTTGCCGCGTCGAACGGTTGAGAGAAGGTGAGCACATTCGGGAGAGCGCCAGGATTCCTTTCCACCAACCACCCACCCACATGATCCACATTGATGGTGGCAAGAGTGTCGAACGTACCGCCACCGTAAGTCAGAAGAAGGCCTGGCGTGGTGGTTTCGACAGGTTCGAAGAAGTCTCTGGAGTCGGTCACCACCACCAATCTTGGACCAGCCATGACCGCAGCGACCCGGGAAGATCGCTCTGGATGGAGGCCCTCCAACGATGGGAAAGACTCGACTCGCAGGAATTCCCCTTCGAAGAAATAGCTAATCCTCCGAGCGCCCGTGTCGAGAACCCACAGTGTATCGCCCACGAATCCTATCTCGGCTGGTCTGGAAAATTCACCGGGGCCCTCCCCTTCCGCCCCAATCGAGCCCAGGAAAACCCCTTCGTCTCCGAACACCCTCACTTCATGCACCTGCGGCAACAACACATGGACTTCTTCCCTCGGGCCGATGGCCAGGGATTGAACAGGGGATAATGCAGCAGGCCCCTCAAACCGAGCGCCGATCACCACTGAGGGCTCACCCAGGGCCCAGGATTCCAACTCAGGGAACTGGGGGATTGGGGCCTCAGAACAAGAGGCGACCATGAGGACAGCGGCTAGGGCGGGACCGATCCCGCCCAATCCGCGTGCCCGAACGTCGCCGCGTCGGACGCCGAACTGATTGTCGCCGGCTCCATTCTTGGCGTTTTGGGCCCGCATCTTCTCGGTGCCGAGGGCTTCGAGCTGTTTGAGAGCTTCTTTAAGGGTCATAGTCGTGATCCTAGCGTGGGTTCGGCCCGCTAGGAAGTGTGGGGAGTCAGCCGATGGCGTCTATGCGCTCCTTCTAGCGCCGTTTCGACCAAAGCTCGAACGGAGGGTCGCTCAGCGTCCGGAATCGTGCGGCATGAGGCTGGAGGCGCCGGACCGGATGGCCCGACGCCCCCCATAGTGGTTGGTCCGATGGCCCTTCGAATCAGATCGAAAGTCCGCCGTCCACTACGAGCTCTTGACCCTGTATGAAGCTCGACTCATCGCTGGCGAGGAATAGAGCGACGTTCGCTACTTCCTCTGCCGTGCCGAAGCGCCCGAGGGCCACCTGGTCTGTCAGGGAAGCTGCCATCCCCTCCAGGGCCTCGGCCGGCATTCCAGTCTTTCCGAAAATCGGTGTTTCAATCGGGCCCGGGCTCACGGCGTTCACGCGGATGCCCCTCGAAGAGAGTTCAGCGGCGGCGGTCCTCACCAGCTGCTGTAGAGCTGCCTTGGTCGCAGCATAGGCACTTGCGTTCGGCATCCCCATCTGGTTCGCCACGGAGGTGGTCGCGATGACCGACGATCCCTCGCTAAGAAGGGGGATCGCGTGTTTGATGGCTAGCCAGGGACCTTTGACATTGATGGCAAATTGGCGATCGAAATCGTCCTCGGTGTGATCCTCCCAGGGCGAGAACCGGGCGATACCGGCATTAAGGAAGAGCACATCGACTCTTCCATACTGGCCCTGAACCTGTTCGAAGAGGGCCCTCACTTCGCTATCCTTGGAGGCATCCGAAGCGATCACCTCAATCGGACCTTCCAGTTCGGCTTTCGCTGAAGCGAGGGTATCCGGGTTCGTTCCGGTGATCACGACCTTCGCCCCTTCTTCCAGGAAGCGCTTCGCGGCGGCGAATCCAATACCAGTTGTGCCTCCGGTGATCACCGCCACCTTGCCATCCAGTTTCTTCGTCATCCCAACTCCATTTCTGTAAGTGTGTTACCGACGTACGGACATTTTCTATCGAAAAAAAAACACTTCCTCACTAAGTGCCGACCAGCAGGTAATTGGCTACCAAATCCTGGAGGGTGGTTTTCCTCAATTCGGTCTCCAAGGCAGACTCGAGCCTTCGGTTAAGGTCGGTCAAGATCCCGTCCATGCTCCTGGCGACCTCACACTTGGAGTGTGGGTTGCAAGAATGGGTGGTGAGTGCCGGTCTCTTCTCGGTGGCCCGATAAACATCCTGCAGGGTGATCCTGCCTGGATCTTTCGCCAACCTGGCTCCCCCACCTTTCCCTAATTGCGTTTCCACCAGCCCAGCATCCCGAAGCTCACCAATCAAGCCTCGAAGAAACGAGGGATTTGTCCCCACGGTTCGGGCTAGATCCTCCGATCCGACCAGCGCTCCCTCACGGTACGCGAGTGCGCTGAGAACATGTATAGCTATGGAAAAGTGCGTGTTGGACAGCAACGTTCGTTCCCGCAGAGGACTCGATTATTTAACTGTCACCAAGATACAAACAGTTATAAATTTGTCAATGCATGACTTGCCTCGGTTCGATGAGGTGGATCCTCCACTCGTGCCCCGAGGTTGCCCAGGATTGCCTCCCACCGCCGGTTCTCCAGGCGTGCCAGTGATCCGTCCGCGATCAGCGCAGATACCGCACCGGTGGATGCCTCAAGGGTCGGTGGGAACACGAGGGCAAAGCTGGCAACGGTGTCAGGTGGGGTGATCCAGGGAGAATCACCGGCATCATCGATGCGGCCCAGAAGGTCGTCGACGCTTGTGCCCGCGGTTCGTGCGGGAAAGTCACTCAAGAAGGCCCCAGTCCTCAGTTAGAGTTCAGCGGCGACCAGCGCTTCAGCCCTTTTCGATGAACACCATGACCGGCTCCAGGACACCGTGAGCCTTTTTAGCAGCATCCATCTCAGCGGTCTGCATTGCCGCCTGCATCCCGTCCATGTCGTGAA
>CAYOVN010000262.1:0-3870 GCA_964407425.1 uncultured Gemmatimonadaceae bacterium | reverse complement strand
CAGGTTGGGATCCCGTTGGATAACCCCGGTTGGAAGGGAGGTCCTGGCGGGTGGCCCCGAACAGGATGGACTCATCTCCGGCCTCGAAGGCGAAGGGATATTCCGCCGTGGAGTGAACCGTCAAGCGAGTTGGTGTCCCCCCTGAAGCCGGCATGAGGTACACGTCGAAGTTCCCATGGCGATTGCTGGCGAACGCGATGGAGCGCCCGTCGCTGCTCCACACAGGCATGTAGTCGTGGGCAGGATGGGAGGTGAGGGCCGAGGCCGTACCCCCTCCCGCCGGGACCCGGTAGAGGTCTCCCCGATAGGTGAAGACGATCGTCCCTCCATCAGGGGAAATAGCCGGGTAGCGGTTCCATTTGGCTTCGGTCTGGGCCGAGGCTGAGCCGAGTTGGCTTGCGAAGAGAAGGCCGAGGGCCAGCAGGCTTCTAATGTTCATGAGAAGATCTCTGGAATATTGAAAGTCGTTCGGAAAACACAGGACGGTAAGGTCGCGAAGGGTTTCAGGCAAAGGCTCCGCCGACCTCGAAAGAAGGCCCGCCCTGGCTTTGTTGGGGATCGGGGATCAGAATGGTCCCAGAGACGAGTTGGAACCCCCAGAAAGGAGTCACTCATCAACACCGCCGACCTCCGCGCCCTCTTCCCGGTTTGCGCGAACTCCGTCTTCTTGAACAACGCCGCCGAGTCACCTCTGAATGAGAGAGTTCAACGACGGCTCCTGGAGTACCTCACCCTCGCCAGCGAAGCCCCACATAGAAAACCTCCGGCCAGGGAGCCTGTCCGAGAGGCTCTCTCCCGGCTGTTCGGCGGAACACCCGACGAGTACGCCCTAGTCACGAGTACCGGGGTCGGGATCGGAATTGCGGCAGCAGGCTACGATTGGCGAGCCGGGGACAACGTGGTCGTCCCCATGGACGAGCATTGGAACAACACCTTCCCCTGGCTGGCTCTCCGGGATCGGGGAGTGGACTGTCGCTTGATTCCCGTCGATGACAACCAACGGGTGGATCCCAATGCGATTGCGGACGCCGTGGATGGGAACACGCGGATGCTGGCCACCACGGCAGTTCGCTTCAACACCGGGTTTCGGGCTGACCTGAAGGTTCTGAGCGCGATTGCCCACCTAAAAGGTGCGCTCTTTGTGGTGGATGGAATCCAGGGAGCGGGGGTCTGTCCCTTGAACGTGGAGGAGGAAGGAATCGATGTCCTATCCTGTGCGGGGTTCAAATGGCTGTTGGGGATGCCCGGGACGGGTTTTCTTTATGTGAGCAAACGGGCCCAGGAGTGGATTCGCCCCGTTCTGCCCGGCATGTATGCCGCGGAACACAATACCCGGGCCCTGAACTACCATTCGGACGCCCGGCGTTATGAAACCGGAACCCTGGCTTACTCCCTTTTTCATTCTTGGACGGCCGGGCTGGAGATCCTGGAGGAGGTCGGGATCGCCCCGATCCACGCGCGCGTACTGGAGTTGACGGACCGAATCATCTCCGGGTTGGCTTCAAAGGGAATCGAGATCGTATCCCCGGTGGACTGCATTGATGAAAGGTCAGGGATCATCTCCTTCACCCTGGGTTCGGAGGAAGGCAACAAAGAGCTGTTCCAGAAGCTCCGGGCCAACAATATCATCGTGGCACCTCGAGACGGTCGCCTCCGAGTGAGTCCGAACTTTTTCAACAATGAGGATGATGTCGACCGATTCTTGGAGCAGATGTGATGGGGGGAGCCGTCTCACCGATCATCTGGTGGCTTTCCGCTGCGGCGGCGGTTTCCGCAGTCCTCTGCATCAGGGGGAAGTACAGCCATACCCAATCGCGGATCTTTGTATTTAAGCCTCTGACGACGGTCCTTCTCATAGCCTTGGCCCTGACCGGCGGGGCGATCCGATCCAACTACGGATCCTTGGTGGTTGTGGCCATGGTTTTCTCCCTCTTCGGGGACATCTTCCTGATGCTCCCGAAAGACCGATTTCTTCAGGGCCTACTGAATTTCCTGGTAGCCCATGTGTTGCTGATCTTCGCCTTCACCCTGGATTGGCCCGGCGTGACTTGGGGGCTGTTTCTGGCGGTTGCGGTGGCGGCTCTGGGCATGTATCTCGCCCTGGCCTCCCACCTGGGTCGGATGAAAGCTCCGGTGACCGTCTATATCTCTGTGATCGGAGTCATGGTGTGGGTGGGGTGCGAGCGCTGGCTCGGGACTGGGTCCGTCAGCGGGCTTCTGGCTGGGACAGGGGCCATTCTTTTCATGTTCTCCGACTCGGTCCTCGGCCTGAACCGCTTTCGCGCCAGCTTCCGGAGTGCGGATCTCATCGTGCTCAGCAGCTACTGGGTGTCCCTTTGGTTGATCGCCCTTTCCGTTCGGCCTGGCTGGTTCTAGCCCCTCCGGTCCCCTTACCTCTCCCGGATATAGGTGTACGTGAACATCTGGATCTCGTCCCCGGCGGGGACGGATACGTACATATCAAGGGTCCGTTCATTGGGACCCCGGGAGGTCTCAACGGTCCGATAGGTGGTCGCCTCACCATCCACTGGACTCGGTCCGGTTCCGGTCATCTCCAACACTCCAGCCTCTTCATCCAGATCGCCCTCGAAATAGAAAAGGGCGGGCATGGCGTTGTCGATCCAGGTGGACACCCACTTCCCCTTCCCCGGGTCAAAACCAACGGTCGCGCTTCCCTCGAGGACAAAGGCACCCATATCCGCTCGGAACAGTGATCGGGACCAGAACTCCCCCAGCATTTCGATGGTTTCGGTGGCCCATACCTCGAATGGAGGCTCATTAGGATCGGTGAAGTAGGTGCAAGCCACCTTCCAGGTCCCGACATGCTCTTTCAGAAGGCGATGTTCCCTTACGGGCTGGGGCATTTGCCGACCTTCGGCCATGATGGTTTCCTCCGGAGACATTTAGGAATTTCAGGCATCTACCATACAAAAAAGGAACGGCCCCGGCGAGAATCCTCCTCACCGGGGCCGTTCTTCCTGATATCCCCGTCAGCCAACAAAGGCCGTGGGGGGTGTTCCTACTTCGCTGCGAAATCCTTGTACCAGTCCGTGGTGTGGGACTTCGGCCGCGTGATGGGCTCCCACATCGCCCGGCTCAGGATGAGCTGGGACAGGAGGCCCATGGCACGGGAAACACTGAAGAACACGGTGTAGAATTCCATCTCCTTGATCCCGTAGTAGTACAACAGCGCGCCGGACCCGGCATCCACGTTCGGATAGGGGTTGGCGGCTTTCCCGTGTTCCTTCAGGACCTCAGGAATGACCTTGAAGGCGGTGGACACGGTCTTGAAGACCGGATCCTCTGGGAAGTGGTCTTCACCAAAGGCATGGAAAGCGGTGAAGCGGGGGTCCGTCGCCCGGAGGACGGCGTGACCATAACCCGGAACCACCCGGCCGCTGTTCAGGACTTCCCAAGCATATTCCTTCATCTGCTCTTCAGTCGGGGCTCCATCGTACTTCTCAACAATGCCGTGGATGAATTTGAGGCATTCTTGGTTGGCCAACCCATGGAGCGGTCCTGCGAGACCTGAGAGGCCGGCGGCCACAGCGTAGTACGGATCGGAAAGAGCAGAGCCTACCACGTGAGCCGTAAAGGCGCTGACGTTCCCACCCTCATGGTCGCAGTGCAGGACCATGTAGAGGCGCATGAGGTCGTAGAAGTCCGGGTCGTCGTTCCCGAGCATGTGGGCGAAGTTGGCGCCCCAGTTCAGGTTCGGATCGGGAGGGATAAGGTCGCCTTTGTCGTACTTGATGCGGTAGACGGCCGAGGCCAGAGCCGGAAGCTTGGCCAGAAGGGTAAGGCTGTCTTCCAGAGCGGCTTCCCACATCTCGTCCCGGGTCATCCCCTCGTCATATCTCTTCCGGAAAT
>CAYOVN010000261.1:0-3883 GCA_964407425.1 uncultured Gemmatimonadaceae bacterium | reverse complement strand
GGGGCCCTGGAAGCCCTTATCCGGAAAGCTGTGGAGAGGGCCCCATACCCCAAGCGGGACGCCATCGTGACGCTCCAGGGTGACTTCACCGAGCACCCTGAAAACCTGGTCCCCCTTGTAAAGACACTGGAAGGTGGGGCTGATGTGGTGGCAGGCGGCCTGTCGGCGATCCAGGGTGGGGCGCCGTTCCCATTCCGTTTGGCCCGCTGGGCGGCCCCCCGACTCCTAAAAGGGACGCTGAAGGATTGCCCTGTTTCGGATCCCTTCAGCAGCCTCCGAATCTACCGGGTCATCGTCCTGAAAAAGGCCCTCCGGGACCTGGGGGATGCACCCCTGATCAAGATGAGCGGTTGGGCCGGGAATGTTGAACTCCTGGACCTGGCGGTTCACCACGCCCGACGGGTGGAAGAGATCAGCCTCGGGCTCCGGTACGACATCCGGACCCGGAAGTCCAGGTTCAGGACGCTCCCGACTCTCAGGGCCCTGAATCGTCTAAGGGGTAAGGTCGATTGGGTTCCCGAGAAGGATGTGGCGTGATGTTCCGGCGGCTGGTTCTTGTGATCATTCCCTTTTTTTGCCAGGGCATTCTGGGAGATGTTGTGGCTGGACAGATTCCTGAACTCGCTACGCCGGTGACCACAAAAATCGATCCCCCTCAGCGGGTTCCATTCGGGCCCGGTGAACGGTTGGAATACGATGTGAGGGTGGGGTTTTTGGGGAAGAGGGGTGAGGGATTCATGGAGGTGGGGCCTCTCGATAGCGTTCGGGAACGGACCACGTACTGGGTGACCATGGCCTACGAAGGAGGTCTCTGGCCCGCAAAGGTAAAGGACCACTTTCAGAGCTGGATCGACGTCTCATCCCTGGTGACCCTGCGGTCCGTCGAAAACTCGAAGCAACTTCGGCGAGAGGTGTACAAGCACTGGGAGTTCTACCCTGAGCGTCGCGCCTGGGAGAGGGTCGACAACGGAAACACGGGGGAGATGCCCACTGACGAACCTTTGGACCAGCTCTCCTTCTTTTACTTTGCCCGGACCCTGCCTCTCGAGGTCGGTGAAGAGTACGTACTCAACCGCTATTACAGGGAACGAGGCAATCCGGTCATCCTGAGGGTACTTCGTAAGGACACGGTGGAGGTGCCCGCCGGCATATTTCCGACCATCGTGGTTCAGCCCATCATCAAGTCCAGTGGGTTGTTCGGTGAGGGCGGAGAGGCTGAGATCCACTTCTCCGATGATGAACGACGTTTGATGGTCCTCATGAAATCCAAAATCCCCATCATCGGTGCTCTGTCTCTCCACCTTAGGACCATCACTGAGGGAAGACGCCTCAAACCAGTCGGGAGGTCTCCGAAAGAGGATGAGCCCCGGCCCGAGGGTCTGTCCTTGCCTTTGGAGGAGTCCCGGCCCGAGGATCGGCCTATGCCTCTGGAGGGGCCTTGGCCGGAAGATCCGCCCCGGCGCGAGGAGTCAGGCTTGGGTTCCCCGATAACGGGCCACTGAAGTCATGAGCTCGGAGAAGGATCCCCCCTCCAAGCCAGGTCCTCCTCCCGAGGCAGACCTCTCCAAACTCAGAACCGTCCCGGTGGGTGAGCGAGACAACAAAGTTTCGGCTCACAGCTTTGCCGGTATCCCCGAGAAGGAGGGCTCCTTCCGGGGCTTTTTGGATTCCCTTCCTCACATTCTCGAGGCGGATTCCTTCAGATATGTGGCCCGAGGCCTTGCCGGTGCTGCCCGGGAGGGAAGGGGTGCCCTCTGGATGCTGGGGGGGCACACCATAAAGACGGGACTGGCGCCCATCTTCGCCCGGATGATGGAGTGCGGGGCTGCCACCTTCTTTGCCGGAAACGGATCCGTCGCCATTCACGACTATGAGGTGGCCCGATGGGGTGCCACCTCCGAAGACGTAGAGGCCGGCCTGGTGGACGGGACCTTTGGAATGGCCGAGGAGACGGGGCGGGAAATCAACGAGGCCATCACGGCGGGGGCCGAGCAGGGGATGGGATTCGGGGAAGCCCTAGGCTGGGCCCTGTCCCGAAGAAGCGATCTCGTGGCGCCTGAGCGGTCCCTCCTCCTTCAGGGATATCGAAGAGGAGTTCCGGTAGGAATCCACGCCGCCATTGGTTGTGAGATCATACACCAGCATCCCTCCGCCGACGGAGCTGCCATTGGGGCTTGCTCTCTTCGGGATTTTCGCCGGTTGGCCGAGTGGCTTCCGTCCATCCACCAGGGTGGGGCGGTGGTGAACGTGGGCTCGGCGGTGATCATGCCCGAGGTCTTCCTGAAGGCCCTCTCCATGGCCCGGAATCTTCACGAGGGGAAACCCCGGGAGTTTCTGGCGGCGGACTTCGACATGATCCGTCACTACCGTCCCTGGATGAACGTGGTCCTTCGCCCGACCCGGACCGGTGGTGGTGAGGGGCATCGGATCACCGGTCACCACGAAATCATGATTCCTTTCCTTGCCTGGGCCGTAGAGGAGTACCTCGCCGACCCGCCATCATGAATCCGACCAGTCCCTCCACCTCCGCGCCCAGCTTTCGGACCCAGCGGTTGAGGTGGGCCTGGCTCCTCGCCCTTCCCTTTCTTTTTCTTTCCCGGCCCACGGTCTCCCTTCTCATAGCCGGGAGTCTGATCTCCCTCCCCGGGCTCCTGATAAGGGCAATCGCCGCCGGGTCGATTCTCAAAGATGAGAGGCTGGCCGACGGCGGCGTGTATTCCCGCCTCAGGCATCCCCTTTATGTGGGGAGCTTCCTTCTGGGGCTCGGACTGGCCATTGCAGGGGGGCGGTGGTGGTTCCCGGTCGTTTTCTCGACTCTGTTCGTCTCGATCTATTCCCTGACCATCAGGGCGGAGGAGATGGAGCTGGAGAGTCGATTCGGCGGGCTCTTTACCAGCTACCGGGAGGGGGTACCGGCCTTTTTTCCCCGGTCCCGGCCCTATCACTCCGTCGATCCATCTCCGGGATTCCGTATGGGGGTTTACCTGCGGAACAGGGAATGGCAGGCGGCTCTGGGGGCGGGGATCGGGTACGGGCTGCTCATGGCTCTCATGATGCTGCAGGGGTGAGGGAGGGGCTTGGGTGAGGGGATGATCGGGATTGCGGGACCGGGTCATCCTTCTGAGGTTATGGAACTGCGTGGAGTGGATGAAAAAGGAGAACAGCATGCGGAACCGGTTGATGACGATGGCTCTTTTCTGTTTGACCGCCCTCGGGTGCGGTCCAGCCCAGGAGGCCGGGATGAGTGATGAGGGGACCCCTTCTGAAATCGAGATGAAGTTGGCCCAGTACGACCATGTTCGCCTTACCGGCGAGCTGGGCCAGTTGACCGACTCGGAGAGGGCTATGATTCCCCTCCTGATCGAGGCGGCGGACGCCATATCGGAGATCTTCTGGCAGGAATCCTATGGGGACAAGGATGAGTTTCTCGCCAGCCTGGATGACCCGGCCATGGAGGCCTATGGCGTCATCAACTTCGGGCCGTGGGATCGAATCGATGGGAACGCCTCCTTCGTTCCCGGGATCGAGGCCAAACCTGCAGGAGCCCGCTTCTATCCCGAAGACATGACCACCGAGGAGTTCGAGGCGGCGGTGGAGGCCTCGGCCGACGGTGGGGAGGCCCTCAAAAGTCTCTACACGATGGTTCGGAGGGGTGAGGATGGGGGCCTCGTCGCGGTGCCCTACTCCGTCGCCTTCGCTGACCCCACCAATCGGGCTGCGGACTTGCTTCTGGAAGCGGCTGGTTATGCGGAGGATCCTGGGCTGAAGAGATATCTGGAGCTGAGGGCCGAGGCATTCCGCACTGACGATTATCAGGCCAGTGACTTCGCCTGGATGGAGATGAAGAACAACGGAATCGATGTGGTCATCGGCCCAATCGAGA
>CAYOVN010000260.1:0-3888 GCA_964407425.1 uncultured Gemmatimonadaceae bacterium | reverse complement strand
TTGCGTACTTGAGCTTGGGGCTCGGCTCGAGCTGGTAGAACTTGCGCACCAGCAGGAGCGCGCTGATCGTCATCGCGGCCGGCTCGGTGATGAGCGAGCCGAGCAATGGGCCGAGGGTCAGGATCGTCAACCACCATGCCGTGAGCGACCCGCCGAACAGGCGGGCAACTCGGTTCATGATGGCTTCCGAGAGTTTCAGGATCGGCCGGGTCGAGGCCAGTGTCATGATCACCATGACGAACATCGCTTCCGTGTAGTTGACCGTGTGCGAGACGTAACCGACAACGGTTGGCCAATCAAAGAAAAAAAGAATGGAAAGCAGGAGTGGGATCGCCCAGAGACCGAAGACGACCTCGATCTCGCCCAGGAAATGAAACACGCCCGCGGAGTGGGAAAAGGAGTTCAGCGGAGCCTGTCCCGCTTCAACTTTCTGTTCGTGGGCCTGTTCCAGCCGGTGGGCAATATCGAGGAATCTCTTGCTGAAGAAGGTGTGGAGAATGGCGAGCAGGAAGATAAGGGTGCCGACCAGATTGAACGGGTTGGCGTCGATCCTGCCGGCCAAGCGCGCCAAAAGGCTCTGGTCGGCGTCATCGTATGACTGAAGATCCGTTGGAAAATCGGTAGCTTCCGAGCCCGAATGCCCATCGTCCGATTGGCTCTGAGCGGCGTCATCGTGGGACTGAAGATCCGCTGGAAAACCTTCAGCTTCCGAGCCCCAGTACGACGCTTCAGAGGCGAAGCAGGGTGGCGAAGCGACCGGCACGATCAGGGCGCCGAGTAACAGAAATACACAAAAGAACGCGATCTTCTTTGCCATCGATCCAACCTCCATGCGATGAACGAATCTCGTTTCCGCCGTAAATAGTATGACTCTCGGCGGGTGGTCCTGGCTACTCGAACAGCTTGAATGAAATGGCGGAGAGGAACCCGACCAAGGTGCTTAGCCCTACTGCGTTGGCGTTTCCCAGATGAACCGCCTCCGGGAGCATTGCGGCGGCGATCATCGTCAGCATCGCCCCAGCCGCCAGCCCTTCAGCGAAGACGACCCACGTCGGATCCAGGGACTCCACGATAAAGAATCCGAACCCCGCCCCGACAGCAGTAATCACCATCAACGACGTCCACAACCAGAAAACCCGCCTTTTGCTCCAGCCCTGAAGACGCATGTTGGCTGAGCTCGCGAGGGCTTCCGGGAAGTTCGAAAGGAACAGCCCGGCGATCAAAGTGAAGGGAATCACCTGGGCAAATGTGATGGTGCCAAGATCAACCGCACCCCGCAACAGCACGAGCAGACCCGCGCCTATTACGAAGCTCTCTGGTATGCCATCCAGCAAAATTCCAAGCCAGATGGCGAGAGGAGCCCCTGAATGCTCCTCTCTCGCCTTTCGTAGCTCGGTCGCATCCGGAATCTCGGAAGCAGTTCTCAGGGCAGCAGAGGCATTGTCGAGCCACTGCACGCTCCTCTCGTGTTTGCCGGCTACACGATCGCGAACGGAATCCACGATCTCTTTGACCTCGTCCCGACAGGCCTGATCGAACTCTGGCGAAAGAGCACGAAGACGATCGACGTCCGATTTGGCGACCGCAACCCCCTTGCCGGCCCCCCGAGCGACGGTGGTTCCCACCGCCGCAAGGTCCATTTCCATGAGCGCCAGCCCAAGAACGCCTCCAGGGCCTCTCTCACCGAGGGTGCCTTCTCCACTCACGGTATCGACGTGCCCTTCAAGAATGAAAATCAACCCGTTGGATCTTTCCCCTTCTTTGTAAATGATGTCGCCGTCAAGCCAGGCGACCGGGCGCGCGGCTTTGACGAGGGTGTTGATGTGCTCTGAGGACAAGCTTTGCAGGAGCCCAACCCGGGAAAGCTTCTCGAGAAGCAGCATTTGACGCTTGTTCTTGTTGAGACGGAAGTATTGAATACTCGTGGTCGTCTTACGCAGAAACCCGCCATGAGCGTTGACCAGCTGATCGAGAAAGAAGTAGAGCCCGCCGCCAATGACGGCGCCAATGATCAGTGCATAGAAGGCGGCGTGGGGGTCACCATGGTGGGCGCCGCTCGGGTTTCCGAGAGCCTGCACCGTGGGAGCGACAAGCTCGACGGCCAGCGCGGCGATCAGCGCACCCGCACCAAACGCTTGCAGAGCAGAGATGTAGGCAGGCCGGAGCCGGACGTTCAGACCGACCAGGGATCCGAGGGGCAGCGACATGGCGCTGATGCCACCCAGGGCCATTGCCCACACAAGATATGTTCCCGTGAAGTAGTCCATGGTACTCCGGTGAAACTAGAAGTTGAAGCGCATTCCGAGACCATAAATGGTGGGCCGGCTCCTGTCCCCTTCGCTATCTTGGCTCGCCTCCAGTTTCACTTCCAAGAAGACCGCGCTCTCGTTCACGAAGCTGTACTCGGCCCCTATCAGCCCGTAGGAGGTCCGGTACTCCCCTGGGTGCTCGTCTTCCGGATTGAGGATGTTGAATCCACCGAGAAGCTTCCACGCCTCAGCGGCACGGAACGCCATATAGAGTTCCGTGCCCAACCCACTGAAAAACCGTCCTTCGTCGTCCAGCTCATGCCCCTCGAACCATGCCACCGTGTACCCCACGAACCACCGCCCCCGGTCCACCGAAACCCCTAGCACAAGGGATTCGTCGCCTTCCGGAACCTCCTCGGAGTTGGGGGCCGGGTCCTCCACGCCGTCCAGAACCCGGTTGTATCCCACGGCCAGAGCCAGACCTTCCGCCGGCGAGGCGGTCAAGGTACCGCCGTAGGTGTCCACCGCATTTTGGTCGTTCCCTCCACTGCTCCGGTTCTGGATCTGGGCGGCAAAGCTCAGGACCCCGCCTTCCACGCGGTACTGGAGGGCGGAGCTGGCCCGGCCAGTACCGGAAGGGTCGCCGTCGCCCAGATTGTAGAGCCCGATTGCCTCCCCACCGAAGATGTTATACCGGTCCGTGAAGCCCCCCACATCGGAGTAGGGCGACCACTGTTTCCCAAAACTCAAATCCCCCCAGGGTGTCCGAACCCCCAGGGTCCCTAGGCGGGTGGTGACCGCATCCTGGTCCTCGCCGAAGGCGAAGCCCGGGTCACCGCTGACGACAAGCTGCCCCGGGGACTGGATGATGTTGAGGCCCATCTCGACCCGGGCGAACGCGATAATCTCGGACCCCATGGGCAACTCCCCCCGTATGCCCACCCGGGAGAGTTTGTCGTCGATCTCGAAATCCCCGGCGCTGTTCATGCCGCTACGGAAGCGTAAGCTCCCGTAGATTTCCATGTGGTCAGCCAGATTTTGAGAGGCCAATGGAGACATGGACATACTGAGGAGGGCTACCGCCGTGGGAAGGGCAGCAAAGACTCTCATCAGAGAGAGAGAACGGATCCGCATCCGTGGAGTGCTCCGGTTCGAAGAGGAAATGAGCCAAACAAACGCCACGGCCATTTTAGCGTACTCGCAGCGCTCCTGCGAGGATCCTCTAAGACCCCTCATCCAAAGAGAAGGATCACGCTTCCGGCGACGGTCAAAAGAATATTGGCGAAGGCGTACGCACCGGTATACCCGAGGGCGGGCAGTGAACTCTTCGCCTCGCCCGTGACGATGCTCAACGAGGCGCCGCTCGTCATCGACCCCGTGATCCCGCCTAGCAGATAGACGGGATTCAGCTTCAGTATTTTTCGCCCGAACAGGTACCCGATGGCGACCGGTACGGACGTCACCACTATACCGGCGAGGAAAAGGCTCGGGCCGGTACTGGCAAGTGTGTCGATGATGCCCGATCCTGCGCGAAGGCCGACCCCGGCCATGAACATCGTCAAGCCCAACTCCATGAACAGCCAGCGTGCCGCTTCGGGCACACGCCCAAAGGTCGGATGAAGCGCTCGCAGATAGCCGA
>CAYOVN010000259.1:0-3889 GCA_964407425.1 uncultured Gemmatimonadaceae bacterium | reverse complement strand
GAGCCGATAGTGCCGGGAGATGGGGTTGTCGATGGTTTGTCGGAAAGAGAACTCACTCAGGGTCTTCTCGCCTCCGCCTTCGAAGGACTCCCCCTCCCCCCATTCGTACTCGAACTCCGGATTCTGGAATCGCCCCGCATCCCGGCGGTTCGCCATTGAGGCAGCTTCCTGAGCCCTTAAGGCCAGGAGGCTGGGGTTCCCTTCTCGACCCAGTTGAAGGAGGTCCTGAAGGGTATAGGCTTCCTGGGCACCCAAGGGAGAATGGCCAGGCAATAACGCCTGTCCTAAAAGGGCGGAAGCGACCGATAGGGTCATCAAGATCCAAAATACTCTTGTTCCGGCCTGCCTTCTCCCGGCTCCGGCCCCGGGTTTTCGTCTCATCTTTGAGTCTTCCTCTGTTAATGCGTTTTCCCGATTATCGGCGTTTTCCCGAGAATCAGGCATCCGCCAGAATACACCCGCCTCAAGCAAAGGACAAACCTGCTGGCCGGGGCTGTTTGACGGGGGGAGCAGAGCCCGACAATATCCTGGTACGAATTAGTCACCGACCACCTAGGAGGCTGCGTGTCTCACGATCCTCGCGTACTGCTCGGCCCAGGGCCCAGCAACGTCCATCCAAGAATTTTCCAAGCCATGATCAGCCCGATTTTGGGCTATCTGGATCCTGAATTTCTCCTGGCCATGGACGAGACCATGGCCCGCCTCCGGTATCTCTTTCAGACCGAGAACCAGTTCTCCATTACCCTCCCCGGCACGGGGATGGCAGCCATGGAAGCGGCTGTATGCAACGTAGTGGAACCGGGCGATAAGGTCATCGTGGGTATCCACGGCTTCTTCGGGCAGCGCATGGCAGACATTGTTGAGCGCCATGGTGGAACAGCCGTCCGGGTGGAAGTGGATTTTGGCCAGGTGGTGAGGGCCGACCAGATCAGTGCGGCCCTCCGGGAGCATCCCGAAGCCAAGATGGTGGGGGTGGTCCACGGGGAGACCTCTTCCGGAGTCGGCCAGCCCCTTCAGGAGATCGGGAAGCTGGTCCGGGAGCAGGGCAAAATCTTCCTGGTGGATACGGTCTGTTCGCTGGGAGGCGCCGATATCCCGGTGGATGAGTACCTCATCGACATCTGTTATAGCGGTGGGCAGAAGTGTATCGGGGGCCCGGCGGGAATCTCCTGCATTACGCTGAACGACAGAGCCCAGGAGGTCATTCAGGGGCGGTCCACCCCCGTGGACACCTGGTACCTGGATCTCATGATGATCAAGAAATACTGGTTCTCTGACCGGGTGTACCACCACACGGCTCCGGGGCCCATGATTTTTGCCCTCAAAGAAGCCCTGACCATGATCGAGGAGGAGGGGCTCGAGGCCCGAGTGGCCCGCCACAAGAAGGTAGGCGACCTCCTCAAGAAAGGACTGGAAGAGCTGGGGCTTGAGCTGTTCGGAGACCCGACCAATCGCCTCTCCATGCTCACCTGCGTCATGATTCCCGATGGAGTCGACGACGCGACGGTCCGAGGCCGGCTGCTCAAGGAGTTCGGGATCGAGATCGTGGGTGGATTCGGCCCGCTAAAGGGGAAGGCCTGGCGGGTTGGCCTCATGGGCTACAGCGCCAGCGAAAGGAATGTCCACTACCTACTGGCAGCTCTGCGGGAGATTCTCCAGGCGTAGGATGGACTGGGGAAGGAAGAAGGAGAGGGGGCCGGCCTTGGATGGCCGACCCCCTCTGGTTCTGGTGCCGAAGGTGGGGCGCCTAGAGTCCTCTCAGGCCTACCGCACCGGCCGCCCATTCACATCAAGAAGGATTGGATCTCCCAACCCCAGGCCCCGAAGGGCATCGAACTGGGTAGCGGCGTCCCCCACTACCAGGTAGATCATCCGGTCCGGATCCAGGTAACGCTGAGCCAACTCCCGGTGCCGGTCGATGGTCATGCCTCTGACGATGGCCTCTTCCTGACCCACGTAGTCGAAGGGGAGGTCATAGGTTGCGATTTGAGCCAGCATTCCCCTGAGAGCCGGGGTGGTTTCGAATCTCCGGGTGTTGGAAAGGGTCATGGCACTTTGGGTGAAGGTCAGATTTGCGTCCGAGATCCCCTCCCGGTACCGGGCCATCTCGTCTCTGAAGATCTCCACCGACTCTCTGGTGGCCGCCGTCATGACGCTGCTGGAGGCTTGGAAGGTTCCCGGATAGAGGCTTCCGCTGAAGCCGGAGCCGGCACCGTAGGTGAACCCCTTCTCCTCCCTGAGGATCATGTTCAATACCCCGTTGAACGAGCCTCCCAACTGATAGTTCATGACGGAGTTGGCGAAATAGTCCGGATGGGTCCGGGATACAGCCAATTGTCCCACCAAAATCTGGGACTGCTGGGACCCGGGCATGTCAACGAAGTAGAGGGAGGGTCCAGCCTGCGGCTCCGATTCCGGGAAGTCGAACATCTGGACGTCCTTCGCGGCCCATCCCTCCTCGAGAGGCCGAAACAGCTCGATGGCCTCAGCCTGAGTGATATCTCCGGCCACCGTCATGAAAGAAATGGACGGAGAGAAATTGGAATCGTAGTGGGCCTTGAGATTGTCCATGGTGATGGACCGGACCGTTTCCTCGGTCCCGAGGGTGTTCTTGCCCAGGATGCTGTTCTCTCCGTAGACCAGGGCCCCAAATACGTTGGCTGCCACCGCCCCCGGGTTTACGGTTTGGCGGTTGAGAGTCTCCACGGTCTCATCTTTGATCCGGGCGAACTCCGCCTCGTCCCAACGGGGCTCGAGCATGATCTCCTGGACCAGGCCGAAGAGCTCCGTAGTTCTTGATTTCAGGCCGCTGGCGTTGAGGTTGATGGACTGGCGCCCCGTGGACATGGAGATGCCGGCTCCCAGTCCGTCAATTGCCTCCTCCAACTCCAGTGGGGTCCGGTTTGCCGTTCCCTCCATCATGACATCGGAGATGAGGTTGGCGACGCCCACCTTCTCCGGATCGTCCATGAGCGTCCCAGCCATGACGGTGAGGGAGAACTCCACCAGCGGTACCTCGTGTTGCTCGATGCCGTAGAGCCGAAGGCCGTTGGCGTAGGTGTGGGTCCAGACCGTGGGGAGGGTGACCGGGGGAACCGGGCCCTTCTCCGGCTCAACCGACCGGTCGAATGCCGAAGGGATGGGTCCCACCGGTGGAACCTCCATCCCGGCGGCGGCACTCACCAAACCAGCCGGGTCCTCGGGAATCGCGAACCGTTCGGATCCGTCGGCTGCCAGTTCGGACTGGCCCAGGGGCACGAAGGAAGTGAGGACAAAAGGTTTGCCCTTGATATAGGTGTTATAGACCCGCCAGATGTCGTCCGAGGTGACGGCGAGGGTATTCTGGATGTCTTCTCCGATGAAGCTTGGGGATCCAGCGAATTCGTTGTACAGGGCCAGCTGGAAGGACTTCCCGAGGACGCTCGAGATCCCTCCATAGAAGCTCGTCTCGACCTGGGCTTTAATTCGGTCCAGGTCCTCCTCGGTGAAACCCTCTTCCTCGAACCTGGCGAAGGCGTTGTTGATGCCGGCCTCAACGTCAGAGAGAGGGGTGCCGGGGAAGGCTCGAATGGATACCCGGAATGAACCGGTAATCTCCTGGCTTCCGTTGAAGGCCATGGCCGAAGGGGCAAGCTTCTCCTCCTCCACGATGACCTTGTAGAGGGGGGCGTCTTTCCCGTCGCTGAAGAGCTGGCCAAGCATGTCGAGGGCGTAAGCCTCGGTGGTGAATTGAGGAACAGTGGGAAAAACCATGTTCAGCTCAGGGCTCCGGGCGAAGTTGTCTTCGTGGAAAGCCCTTTTTGTGGCGGCGAGTTGGACGTTCTGGGGGTCCGGGTCCGTCACCGGTTCCGCCGCAGGGATCTCACCGAAATATTTGTCCACCCACTCC
>CAYOVN010000258.1:0-3891 GCA_964407425.1 uncultured Gemmatimonadaceae bacterium | reverse complement strand
GTTCGGGGGCCCCGGAAAAGGGTTCGGAGGCCCCGGAGGAGGGTTCGGGGACAGCGGGAGAGGGTTCCGAGGCAGCGGAGGAGAGTTCGGAGCCGCCCGGGAAACGGTGGGCGATCCGCCACTATACCCGGGGCGGACGCCTGGTCTCCCGCCTCCTGAATGACCGATACCTCCGGTCCAGCCGGATCCGTCCATACCATGAGGTCGCCGCCAGCGAAGAGGCCCGAAGGAGAGGTATCCCCACACCGAGAGTCGTGGCCGCCTGCCTCTACCCCACCCGCCTCTTCTACCGGGCCGACCTCGTGACCGAGTTCGTCCACAGCGCCTCCGATCTGGTAATGGCACTCTTCTCCACGCATAAGAAGGGAGCCGGCGGGGCCGGGGAAAGGATGGACGCTCTCCATGCCTCGGGTGAATTGATCAGGCAGATGGCCGGAGTGGGCGTCCGCCACCGGGACCTCCATGCCGGCAACATCCTCCTGAAGTGGGAGGGAGCCGCCCCGAGGCCGCACCTCCTGGACCTGGACCGCTGCGAGGTGGGGAGCCGAAGCAAGCAGATCTCTGCAAAGCCCATGCAACAACGTCTCGAACGATCTCTCAGGAAATGGGAAAGCCGGACGGGGATCCGGATCACGGAAAAGGAATGGAAAACCCTGGATCGAGCGGTCACTCCTTAAGCGGTCCTTCGACGGGTGGGGCGGGTCAGGACTCTCCCCGGTCCATCCTTCTGGTCATGCTCTCTGCGGTTGGGGATGCGGTACAGGTCCTTCCGGTGGCTTCGGCTTTGCGCCGGGCTTTTCCCGATACCCATATCAGTTGGGTCATCCAGCCCGGGCCCCACTCTCTGGTCCAGGGACACGAGGCCATCGACGAGTTCATCGTGTTCGACCGGGAGAGGGGGGGGCGGGGGCTCTTCTCGGGGGCCCGCGGGCTCTTTTCCGGGGCACGCTCTCTCCGAGCAGCAGCAGCCAGAATGCCCGGGGGCCGATTCGATCTTCTTCTCGACCTCCAGGTGTATTTCAAGGCTGGGATCCTCACACGCCTCACCCCGGCCCGGGTCCGCCTCGGGTTCGACCGGGCCAGGGCCCGGGATCTGAACTGGCTCTTCACCAACCAGCGCATCCCCCCCCACCCCGAGGGGTTCGCCCATATCCAGGATCAATACTTCGAATTCCTCCGCCACCTGGGTGTGGATCCGGAACCGGTCCATTTCGGGCTCGAGCTCACCGTGAATGAGAGGAAGCAACAAAGAGATTTCTTCTCCTCTGTGGAACGCCCCCCCTGTGCCTTGGTCCTGGCCACAAGCGATCGACGGAAGAACTGGAATCCACGGGGCTACGCAGAGGTGGCTTCTGGTCTGATTTCCGAATTCGGGATGCAGCCGGTTCTGGTAGGCGGAACTTCGGAGGCGGAAGAAGTTGCGGCCCGAAGCATCCTCGCTGAGACGGATGGGGCCGTGCTGGATGCCAGAGGAGCCGGACTGAGGCGCTTGCTCTGGCTACTGGACGGATCCGAATTGGTAATCAGTCCCGACACAGGGCCCCTTCACATGGCCCGGGCCAGGGGGGTTCCCGTCATCGGATTGTTCGGTTTTACCAATCCGAAACGATCAGGGCCCTATCGGCTCTTCCGTGAACTGATCGTGGACGGATACGCACGGCAGGCTGGGGAGGAGTACCCCGTATCCATGGAAAGGCGGGGTGATGGGATGGGGAGGATCACCCCGGAGGGAGTGTTGGCAAAAGTGGCCCTGGCCAGGGGCCGGAAGGATGGGGGACCTCAGACTTCGAGATCGTCCTCATCCTCGTCCTCGTCCCCCTCCTGACGAACCAGCCCCAGGATCGCTGCCTGGGGAATCACCAGGTACTTCTCACCCTCGAAAGTGATCTCGACAGCGGCCTTCCGGAAGAAAATGGCGAAGTCGTCGACCTCAGCCTGGATGGGGAGATACCTGGGCTCGCCCGAATCGATCTTCCAGGGCTCGTCATTCAGGTCCGCCGGGGCACCCATGGGAGTTCCCGGCCCCACCGCTACGACCTTCCCGGTCTGTACGGCCTGATTGTCTATAGCGGTGGCAGGGAGATAGAGCCCGATCTTGGTCCGGTCGTCACCCTCTCCGGGCTTCACCAGGACCCGGTCACCTACAACAATCAGTCTTTTCATGCGCGCCATTTTCCACCTCCCTGGATGAGAAGGGAATATGTGCCATCCGGGCCAGAAACCACAGGGGCGGACACTACCCGGCGAATGACCTTAGAACTCCTCCACCCCGTAGCGGGAGAAGGTGAGAGTGCCGGACCAGTGGTTTCGGGAAAGGCCAGCCTTCAAAAAAAGCTCTGCCAGGAAGTCCTCCGGATCCGGGAGGGACTCCCAGACCTGGGGTAGGAAAGTAGACCGGTAAGGCGGATCCTCCACGAGCAGACCGTCCACTCCCGGTCGCAGCAGGCGGATCAGCTCCTCCCGGCTCCTGACGTTCAGGGGAACCAAGGGCGTGAGGAGGGAGATGTGGATCTCCAAACCGGCCAGTTCGTCACGGGTCAGGGGAGAAAAACGATGGTCCCTGAAGGCAGCGGCAAAGGCGTTCTTGGCCACATCCTCCAGAAGAGGCCGGCGGGCCTCGAAGCTGCCGACACAGCCCCTCAATCGTCCGTTCAGGTTCAGGGTTACAAAGGCGGCACCAGGCACCATCAGTCCGGAAGGGAAGCGCCCCACGTCAGGATCTAACGGCTCTCCCGTATCCATCCCCGCCCTGATGGAAGCTCTCGCCAACTCCAGCAGGCGCTCCTGGTCCTCCTGACACAACCTTCCGTCAGGCTCTGGTTGCCCTGGAGTCCCTCTTCCGAAAGGATCAGACATTCTCTTCGAGCTCCCACCAAACGCCACAGTCACGCCACGAGTACCGGACACCCGTCCCTCTTGATCCTACAGCCCTAAAAAGTCCTGCGCCACAGGATCCCCTCTCCAGAAAACTCCCATCAAAACCCCCCGCCGGGAACCTCCTTCAAGCTTGATGGATTATGAAGGTAAGCAGCAAACGCGACAAACCCCAAATCAAGAAATCAAAGGAGCAATCTCATGAGGAAAACACTTTACCTGTCCGGTATCGCGCTGTTGGGAGTCCTGACCACGGGCGCCATCAATGGCCTTCCCGAGGGGGAGAAAAACGCCAAAGAGGCCATGGCCTGGAACGTTGATGCTCCCCATACGGCCATCAACTTCTCCGTCAAACACTTCTTCACTCCTGTCAACGGAACCTTTCGGGACTATCAGATCGACCTGACCTTCGATCCGGATGCACCCGAGACCAGCAGCGTGAAGGTTTCCATCGACGTTGCCAGCGTCGACACCAACAATGAGCGGCGGGACAACCATCTCCGGTCTCCCGACTTCTTCGACGCGGAGACCTATCCATCGATGGTGTTTGAAAGCACCTCGATCCGGCAGGTGGGACCGAATCAGCTGATGGCTACCGGACACCTGACCATCAAAGAGACGACCAAGGAGATAGATCTGGCCATCAACATCCTGGGCGTCACCGACCTCCCGCCTGAGATGCAAGAGATGCTTGGTGGCGCAGTGCAGGTGGCCGGCTTCGAGGCATCCACCCTCATCGACCGGAGAGAGTTCGAAGTGGGTGTGGCGAATTGGGCTCAAACCATGATCGTTGGCGGAGACGTGAATATCTCCATCGCCCTGGAAGCCAACCACAAATAGGGCGGATCAGCCGGAGCGAAGGGAGAAAGCCACCCGCGAAATGGCAGGTGGCTTTCTCCTTTATCGCCGTGTCAGGTCCGGTTTGCAGCCCTCAGGGGATCACAGGCAGAGGTCCGAAAGGCCCGGGCCAAGGCCCTCAGTCACTCAAACCCAGAACCCCCACGCCCTGTTCGTAAA
>CAYOVN010000257.1:0-3975 GCA_964407425.1 uncultured Gemmatimonadaceae bacterium | reverse complement strand
GTTCGGGGTTTGGGGGATCTGTCCCTTTTCTCGAGCCATGCAACAAAGCCCTGGCATACCGAAAGGGAAGGGGGATCAAGGTCCAAACTCTCCTTAACGACCTGCACGCTCTTGGGAGCCTGTTCGAGGGTGCAATGGCAGACGGGTACGTGGACTTCAACCCCGGGCGGGCGAGCGCATTACCCAAACGATCGCGGCCCCGAGCCAACCTCAGGAAGGAAGCGGTGTGGCTAGAGCCAGGGGAGGCCTTCGCGATCCTGAACGCGGCCTTGCAGGTGGATTCGTCTCCGGGGCCGAGAGCCTTCAGGCCCTTTCACCCGCTGATCGCAACCCTTCTGCTCACAGGGGGCCGAATCAGCGAAGTCCTCGGCCTCACCCTTCGCGATGTGGACCTCGAGGGAGGGTGGATCAGCTTCCGGAAGAACCTGTGGCGGCCATTGAAGACCCCCAATGCTACAAGAAGGGTGCCCCTCTGGCCTCAGCTTTCTGAGATCCTTGCTCCCTTCATCCACGAGGCTAGAGAGGGAGGGAAGCCCGAAGACCTCCTCTTTCCGTCCCCAAACGGCGGGATGTTGAAAGACATAAGAGGGAGTCTGAAGCGAGCAATCACGTTGGGGGGCATTGAGGAAAAGGCCGTAACCCCCCATACTTTTCGTCATACGTATACGGCCCAGCGGGTTCAAACGGTAACAGAGGCCCGCCTTCCGAACGGAGACCGGATCTGGGTGCCAGTGTCCCTCCTGGCGGTGGCTAGGGAACTGGGGCACACGGATACGGGGTTAGTGGAGCGACTCTACGGGCACTTGCAGCTGCAACCCGACCGGAGCACGGTCGTGGAGTACAGGGAAACCGCAGTAGTGCCATTCCCGGCCGAAGGCCGGCGTGGGGTAGGGTAGGGGACCGATGAAAACGGCTATTTGTTACCCGACTTGTTACCGGGGCGGTTTTCGGGAGTCAGCAGAAGTAACCGAAGTTCTTGTTACTGAAGGTTTTGCCGGGATGGCGGAAGTGGTAGACGCGGAGGTCTCAAAAACCTCTGGGAGTGATCCCTTGCGGGTTCGAGTCCCGCTCCCGGTATTTGATTTTCGAACCGTTCTGAACTGACCACCCCGCGGGGTGGTTTTTTCGTTTTGGCACGACTCCCCGCCTCCCCTTCTTTCCGAATAGTCGACCCTTAACCACATTTACCGTCTGTGGCACACATGTTCAGACGGAATCCAAGGGAGACACCATGCGTATCGGTGCAAAAGCTATCGCCTTTACCTTTCTTTCACTCATACTCCTGGCCTCGAACGTCCTTGCTCAGGGCAACACCCAACTACGGGTGGATGGCGACAGGATTAAAAGCTATGTGGCGTATCTCTCCACCGATGAGATGATGGGCCGTCAGAGCATGACTCCCCAATATCAGGCAGCCGCGGAGTGGGTAGCGGCACAGTACGAGGCATGGGGGCTGGAGCCGGCCGGTGACAACGGCACCTACTTCCAGAGAGTTCCGATCTCCCGGGGCCTCACTTGGCACACCGGGATTCCGGCATTGTCCGTTAACGGCACTGCCAAGTCTTTGGTTGAAGGGGATTTTGCCGTAAACGGCGTTTCCACGCCCGCTACGTCGGTGGAGGGTGAAATCGTCTTTGTTGGGTATGGCATTTCCGCCCCGGCCAAGGGGTTGGACGAGTACGCCGGAGTGAATGTTCGGGGCAAAGTGGCCCTGGTGCTGACCGGATCCCCGCAGGCTGCGCCGTCCCTCGCCGGGGGCGGATCCTTCGGGCCGGCGCCTCGATCGGAGCCGGAGCCGCAGGAAGAATGGGCCACTGAGTCGACGACCATGGCCAAGATCCGGACCGCCCACGAAAAAGGCGCGGCGGCAGTCCTCCTCTACAACCCCGACGCGGCGGCCCAGGCCGCCAGCGGATTCAGGGCTCCTCGGAGCCAGGAAGAGCCCTTTTCACCCACGGGGGATTTCCTGGCCTTCACCATCACGGACCGGACCTTCAGGACCATCATGAAGCCCGATTTCCAAGAGACCACCCGGGGCTTCACAATTCGGCTGAACGGCATTCGGGATGCCATCAAGTACGGAACCCCCCAGTCCATGGCCACGGGTGCAAAAGCTCAACTCAATGGCTACGACACCAGGGACGTGTTCAGCGAAGAACTGGGGAACAACTTCGCCTACAACGTCCTCGCCAAGCTCCCAGGGACTGACCGGTCGCGCAGGGATGAGTTCGTCGTCATGGGTGGGCACCTGGACCATGTAGGTATGAGGGACGGCCAGGTCAGAAACGGAGCTGACGACAACGCCTCGGGGACTGCCGTGGCCATGGAGGTGGCCCGGGTCCTCAGCGAGGGGGGCCACCGGCCCAGGCGGACGATCATCTTCGCCGGTTGGTGCGGTGAGGAAATGGGACTGATCGGCTCCAACTACTTCGTTTCGGACCCACCCGAAGGTGTCGATATCGGCAAGGTTGTGACCTACTTCAACATGGACATGGTGGGTCTCGGGGACGCCATCGGAGCCCCGGGCGCGTTGAACTTCCCTACCATCTGGGAAGTGATCAAGCGGGATCAGGACCCGGACGTCATCGGGGCCGTTTTGCCGAGAACCGGCGGGCCCGGAGGAAGTGACCACTCAGCATTCATCACCCGGGGCATTGAGTCCATGGCTCTCATGACCAGCGGTGGGGTCGGCCATCCCAACTACCACTGGCCTGAGGACGACATCGAGGCCATCGATCCGGAGATCCTTCGAAAGACGGGGCAATTCGTGCTCCAGGGCGCCATCAATCTCGCCGAGGAACGCGAGGCGGAACTGCTCATCGAGGATCGGTTGGACATCTACAACGCCCTCATGCTCAGCATCAACTCCTTCAGTCCGGGCCAGGGCACCCATGAACAGGTACGGATCGAAGCCCGGGACAAAGATGGCCTGGCGGCTCTGGTCCTCGACAGCGCTGTGGCAGTCAACAGCAGGCTGCGACAGGCACCGGCACAACCGGCGCCCCAGATGCGAGGGCGGATGGGCGCAAGCGCGAGGGGAAAGAAGACCTTCAACAGAGGGACCAGCGACATCGCTCTCTTCGAAGGGGACGCTGCCTTGCTCCTGGCTGCGGCGGAGTTCGTCGGATTCGGTCGACTGGATATCGATGGGGATGATGGGCACTGGTTCAGAGATGGCCAGATCACGGCAGCCGGTCGAAGCGCCATCCCCCAACTAGAAGCGAATGACGTCTGGATCCACCTGGCCAGCCCTTCCGAGGTCCTCTTCACCGAGATGCTGACCCTAGCCTCCAAGCCGTTCATCGTGAGCGGTGATTACACTGTGACTCCGGCCATGGTCGATCAGATCAACCAAAAAGGCGTGATCTTGGCTGTGGCGATGGACCCCTCTGACGTGGCCACCACCATCTCCGACCTGGAAGGCTTGAAGTTGCAGCTTGGAGATACGAACAACCTGGTTCTCAGCGTCACTACCGAGGCGGGCATGGAGGAGGCCAAGAGTGCCCTGTACATGGGGCTCATCGAGAGCGGGTGGGAGCATTTCGATATCGCTGGTGACCGCAGGGCAGGCGGGGGGATCGTTGGGGGAAACCTCCGGGTGTTCTCCGGCGCGGCGGCGGGCATGATGAGGAGGTAAGGTTGAGGGGGCGGGGCGGGCCAAGCCCCCCCCCCGCCCCCGACCTTACCTAACGATCTCCGCACGAAGAATGAAGTCGAGCAACGGATAGTTCTCGACCAGGTAAGCCGTCCCTCCCTCTTCGATAGGGCCTTGCTGACCGGCCCGCATACCGCCTCCGGCGTTCTCCCCGTAGAGGGAGTACAGCCTATCGACCACATCCATTCCGTCGACCACTTCCCCGAAGGGTGAGAATCCCTCTTCATCCAACCGGGAGTTGTCGACGAGGCTGATGAACACCTGGGTGGAGCGGGTGTCCGGACCGGTGGTGGCAAAAGCGATGCGGCCCCTGGTGTTGC
>CAYOVN010000256.1:0-3976 GCA_964407425.1 uncultured Gemmatimonadaceae bacterium | reverse complement strand
TCGTCGTGCAACTCCTGGCCCATCCTCTGTCTCTCCCAATCGCTGATCTCCACCACCTGGTTCTCGAGCCGCTTCTTCTCCGTGATATCGAATGCCATTCCATAGTGACTTAGGACGCCCTTTTCTTCGAAGGTCACGGCCCCTCGGTCGCCTATCCAGATCCATTCCCCATCCTTCCTCCTGAACCGATACTCCAGGTCGAAAGGGATTCCCTGCGTCGCCAGCTTGCCGAGGGCCTCCTTCACCGATTCCCGATCATCGGGGTGAACCCTCCTCAGGGTGAAACCAAAGTCCTCCCCATAAAAATCCTCGGGTGTGTATCCGGCGATCTCCTGAACATTGTCGCTTATGAAACTGATCCTTCCGTCCACAGCAGCGGTATAGGTCATGGCGGGGATGTTCCCGATGATGGCGTTCAGGCGCTCTTCGTTCTTCCTGAGAGTTTCCTCCGCCCTTTTCCGATCGGTGATATCCCTTCCGACGGAGATCAGGTGGGTCACCTCACCGGCATCGTCCGCTAAAACCGATACTCGGTATTCTGTGGGAATGCGGGTGCCGTCCTTGGTGATGAGGGAGATCTCTACCGTCCCAACTCCCTCCCTCACTACCCCTTCTACTGCTTTTCTTGCCTTGCCGAGATCTTCGTCATCGTACCAGGAGTCCGGGGCCGGCATCTGGGCGATCTCTTCGTTCGAATAGCCCGAGATTTCTTGAAACGCCCGGTTCCAGCGGACGGCCCGACTCGTTCCGACATCGAAGACAAAAAAGGTGTCTATCTGGGAATCCAGCGCCGTTTGCGTGAACTCCCACGCTTTTCTGGCGCTCTCTTCAGCCCGGGTCCGAGCAGTGATGTCCTCCGCCGACACGAAGAAATGGGGCTCGGACTCCACGTCCACCACAAAACCAGACAACAAGGCCGTTCGTGGACCGGTTCTTGTTTGGACTTCGACTTCGAACTGGTCGAGCCTGCCATGCCCTTCCATCTGCCTCCGGAGCAGCTCCCTGGCTTCAGCACTCATGAAACCCAGATCGACCGAAGTCCTCCCAACGGCCTCATCACGGGTGAGCCCGGTGAGCTCGATGAATGCCGCATTCACATCCACGAACGTACCATCTGAAATCCTGGAAATCGTGTTCGGGCTCGAACTATAGTTGAACGCCTTCTCGTACTTCTCCTCCGATAGCCGGAGGGCCGCCTCGGCCCCCTTCCTCTCCGTGATGTCTCGCCCTACAGACTGGTACCCAGCCAGGCTCCCGTCATCGCGGAAAAGTCCTCGGTCCGTCCATTCCTGCCAGCCGATCCGACCATCAGGGAGGTGTACCCGTTGCTCGGCGGTGGCGACTGGGTTTTCAGGGGTAATCCCAGCGATTTTCCGCTGGATTCTCTCCCGATCTTCATCAGCAATAAGGGGGAAGAGGCTGGTGCCTACAAAATCCTTCGGCTCACCGCCGAAGGCATCGGCGTAGGCTCGGTTCACGAAGGTCCTGTTCCCACCAGGTTTCCATCTGACGACAAACTCCGTCAGGTCTTCGACGACTGCCCTCAACGTTTCCTCATCTTCGCCCAGGGCCGGATCTGCCCTTGGCGCGTCAACAGCCTCCGTTTCGTTGGGAATGTCCCGGGAACTTTTTGGATCCATGATGCACATCCCTGCAGCTCAAGGAAGATGGGGCATGACGCGTAGAACCCCCCAGGAAAGAGATTAGGTTCTCAACCGGTACTGTCAACCTAAGCCCGGAGTCGTCAGGGCCTCGGAACGCATGGCCTTTCCCCGCTTCCACCCCTATTGTTAATGGAGGTAACAAACATGGAAGAGGCCTGTTAAAAAGTCCGAATCCTAGACCACCGAATCGTCCGCCCCAAGGCGGGCGTTCTCCATTCAGGTGATATACAATGATCGAGGAGATTGTCCGGAACAGCCCTCTGGCCCAATGAAGGGTTGAGCAACAACGCAGCACAACTAGCGGAAGGAGCAGTCGATGGCAGGAACGGGATGGCTGGTTGGTGTTGCGGCTGTCATCGGTGTGGTGGGCCTTGGCCTGAGGAGCGGGCGGTTCGCTGGCCGGCCTTCCGCGATTGGCACGGACAAACCGAGGGGGAGTGCCTTCCGAGGAGCCCTTTATGCCTTCGGGCTGGGCATGCTCCCCTGGAACAAGGAGAGCGGCCGCCTCCATCCCGTCGTGTTCTGGGCGGGCGTTCTCATGCACCTGGGAATCGTATTGGGCCTGTGCACGGTGGCGCTGAGGCTCTTCCTGGGCGGGGCCGCTCCTGGGTGGTGGGCACCGTTCGGCGTTGGGGCCCTGATCCTTGGCGGTATCGCCATCGTCCTCATGGTGAGGCGGGTGGTAGCGCCCCACATGGGGAGGCTGAGTACCCCGGACGATTATGTGGCTGCGGGGCTCACCGGCCTCCTGTGTCTTTCGGCCGGGTCCTGGTCCCTGGGCATCGTGCCGGTCCCATTTTTCGACCTCGTTGCCACCGCCTTCCTTCTCTACGTGCCCCTGGGGAAACTCCGGCACATGGGGACGTTCTTCGTCTCCCGCTTCTACCATGCCAAGCAGCTCGGCACCCTGGGGGCCTATCCCCCGAAGGGCGAGAAACTGTTCGGATCAATGGTCCCGGGCGCTCCTATCCGCCCCGGCGACGAGCCGTTCGACGATAAAAAGGACGGCCCTTCCCTTCCCATGGAGTTTGAGCAGGCCGGTTGTGACGCGTTCGCGGGCCACCTGGACGAGGTCCTGAGCCGGGAGGCCGTGGCCATGTTGGACGCATGCGTCCACTGCGCCATGTGCACCGAGTCGTGTCACTACTACATGGCCACCGGCGACCGCTCCCTTATCCCCGTCGAGAAGCTCGACAAGGTGGCCCGCCTTTACTATGGCCGGCACGACCTGGTGGGTCGGACGGCCCCGGGGCTCGGCGGAGCCGTAGCCGCCAATGCATTGTCTCTGATGGACCTCCACGAAGCCTCGTTCGAGCACTGCAGCATGTGTGGTCGGTGCGCCCTTTCGTGTCCCATGGGAATCAACACGGGTCTCGTCCTGGGACAGGCCCGTATGGCTTTCGGGCGCATCGGGAAGACGCCCCCCGGTTTGGACCAACCGGCCCGGACCGCGGTGAAGACGGGGAACTACCTGGCCCTTGAGGTCGAGGATGTGGTGGACAACCTGGAGTGGTTCGCCGAGGAGTTGGTGGACGATCCAATTTTGGAAGGGACCGAGATCACCATCCCCGTAGACCAGAAGGGCGCCGAGGTCCTCTACATCCCCCACCCCCTTGAACTTCGGGACTTTCCGTTCGCCGTCATGGCGGCGGCCAAGATCTTCTTGAAAGCCGGCACCTCCTTCACCTTCTCGTCGGAACACTTCGATGTCGTGAACTACGCCTACTACGGCGGGGACAGCGACCGGATGCGCCAGGTCATCGAGCACTTCGTCAACACGGCGGAGGCGTTGGGGGTCAAGCGGGCCGTTCTCTCACCCTGTGGGCACGGGTACAAGGTCCTTCGCTGGGACGCCGCACTGGTTCTGGGTCGACCCCTTCCCTTCCAGGTGGTCTCCATCGCGGAGGAGATGGACGCGTATCTCCGCGATGGCCGGATCACGCTGAAGATGGACGACAACACCGTTCCGGTGACCTACCACGACCCGTGCAACCTGGGCCGGAACGGTGGCGTGATCCACGAGCCCCGGCGCATCCTGGCTGCCATGACTCCAAACCTCGTGGAGATGCGGCCCGGCGGAGTCCACGCCTACTGCTGCGGTGGCGGGGGTGGGTTGAGCGCATCTGGCGAGTACGGGAAATCCCGGATTACGGCGGGCCGGGTGAAGGCCCGGCAGATTCTGGATACGGGCGCCGAGGTCGTTGTGACCAATTGCTTCAACTGCAACTCCCAGATCAAGGAACTCACCCGGCAGCACGATCTGGGGGTGGAGGTGAAGGCCATCCACGAGTACGTGGCGGCGAATCTGGTGT
>CAYOVN010000255.1:0-4020 GCA_964407425.1 uncultured Gemmatimonadaceae bacterium | reverse complement strand
ATCCTATCGTTGGTATCCCCAGCGAGGTGCTTGCGGATTCCCTCTTTGAGTCGTTTCTGGAAAGGCTCAACCTTCCCTGGACCCGAGGTTGAGCCCATACACTGAATAGCCGCCCTCGAGATCCGCGGTCCGCCCACCTTCTCTGACACGCTCTTTACGCCAAGAACCCCACATCCGGGCATCGATGAATTAGATTGTGCGGCGATTCCTTCCCGGAGAGGCTGAATGGGCGTCCGAAAACCTCCTGAGATCCTTCTACCGATCCTACTCTCGATCGCGATTGTCCTTTTTCTCAGGGGCTTCCTCGGCCAAGCGGCAACCGACCCCCTGTCGCCCACCTTGGGCATTGAATCCGCCCAGCCTGAGGACGCGGTACGTAGCGACGTGAGAGTCCAGGCCTTCCTCCAGGCCTTCGGCCCCCTTTTCGATTCGGTGACCTATTCCGCCGACGACGCAGTTTTTTCTTTGGGCGAAGGTGCCATTCACTTCCAGGATGGCAGGATGCTGGGGACAGATCGAATGGGGGACAGGGATCAGTTCGAGTCCATCTTCTATCGATATCCGCTGGAATGGATGACAGAGGTGCCACAGCTCACAGAAGAACCAGTTTATTCCAGAGATTTCCTGGATCTGCTCTTCGGCCAGACCGAGGTGGAGAATCGAAGCAACAGCCGGTCGGTTATCTTCCTGGATCACCGCATGTTCGTGAACTCCCTCCTTGTCGAGCCCCTTCTGGCGGTGGAGAGGGACATAAGGGCAACAGCATTAGCGGACCAGGCTGTGGCGAGGTGGATGGAAGAACTGGACATCACCTACTCTTTCATCCGGAGGGACATCGCAGGAACCCAAACTCGTAGCTACCACGCCTACGGGTTGGCTGTCGACCTGGTGCCCCTTTCCTATGAAGGAAAGCACATGTACTGGAGATGGAGTCGGGTCCACAACCGGGAGGGCTGGAGTCGCATACCTCTGTCCAGAAGGTGGACCCCTCCCCAGGCCGTCGTCGAAGCCTTTGAGAGACACGGCTTCGTCTGGGGAGGTAAGTGGTCACGCTTCGACAACATCCACTTCGAGTACCGTCCAGAGATCATCCTCTACAATCGGATGGAAGCCGAGTCTGGGACCCTGCCAGGTTGACCCTTGAGGGCTGGGAGAGGACCTCGGCCTAATCGGTTGGTCCTCGTATGTCCTTGCGATCCTTCGCGAAAACCACGAACTTTTCGCGTACATTCTTCCCAAAAAATTTTCCAAGCAGGCCTTTCTCTGAGCATTCGGCCGTCCGGCTCTTTCTGCGGACCCGGGGGTCCGATTCTGCTCACCGAGGGCAGGCCTGCGGCGCATTTTCTTCTTTTCAACGGAGTGACGCCATGAAAGCGGCAGTTGTCGAAACCTTCAAAGAACCCCTTAAAATCTGGAACGACTGGCCCGATCCCGAGGTCGGGCCCGACGACGTTCTGGTCCAGGTCAAAGCGAACGGGATCTGCCGATCGGATTGGCACCTTTGGCAGGGTCACTGGGAATGGATGGGCTTCTCCCCGCCCCTTCCCGTTGTCCTGGGGCACGAATCCGCCGGTGTCGTTGAAGAGGTCGGGTCGAACGTGCGTCGGTTCAAGAAGGGGGACCGGGTTGTCTTTCCGTTCGGGCAGGCCTGCGGCCACTGCCCCACCTGTGCTCAGGGTGATCAACAGGTCTGTGAGAGCCTGAGCATGTCCATGTTCAGGGGTGCCGGCGGTTTTGGCGAGTACACCATTGTAACGTCCGGTGATGTCAACCTGGTGGAGTTGCCGGAGAGCATTTCCTTCGTGGAAGGCGCCAGCCTCGGTTGCCGGTTTATGACGGCTTTTCGTGGGGTCACAGCCCAGGGGAAGGTCGAACCCGGGCAGTGGGTCGCGGTATTCGGATGTGGTGGAGTGGGCTTGGCCGCTGTCGACATCGCCAGCGCCATGGGGGCCAACGTCATCGCCGTCTCCCGAGGTCAGGAGAAGCTGGACAAGGCCATGGAGTTAGGGGCTGTTCACACCGTTCAAGCCGATGAGAATACGGCCGAAACGATCCAGGAATACACCAAGGGCGGAGCCCATGTCTCGGTGGAATGCCTCGGCACGGCGGCGACCTGGATGCCCTCGATTCTCTCCCTGAAGACCGGTGGTCGGCTGGTTCGGTTGGGAATGACGGGCATCGACGAGAAGGGGATTCTCCCGGTCCCGGTGGACCTCATGGTTGGGAAGGAGCTCACCATCGTCGGCTCCATGGGGATGCAGGCCCGGTGTTACCCGGAGATGCTTCGAATGGTGGAGTCCGGGAAGATCTCGCCGTCGTCCCTGGTTACTCAGGAAGTGTCCATGGACCAGTTGAACGGCGTGTTGGATGAGATGACCAACTTCAACACCCTGGGTTATTCGGTTCTTACCATGGGCTGATTCTGAAGGCTAGCTCCATAGTTCGTTGAAAGAAAAACCCCGGGCGAGAGCCCGGGGTTTTTCTTTTGGTGGAGGAATGGGGAGGCTGGAGGTGCCCTGAGAACCGGGGGCCCCTAGTTTGTCGTCTTGGTCGATCGGGGTCCCTATTCCCTATCCACGGCTGCCTCCATGAACTGGAAGAAATTCAAAGAGGTCTTTTTTAAGGAACCAACCCGTGTCCTGGCCCTGTCCGGAGGAGGAGCACGAGGAATGGCCCACGTGGGCGTACTCCAACACCTGGACTCCCTTTCCCTGAAGCCGGAACTCGTAACCGGGACGAGCATGGGGGCCCTGGTGGGAGCTTGGTATTGTCTCCACGGATCCAGCGAGGGGTTCGCCACCGTTGCCCATGACCTTTTCGAGAGCGACCTGTTCGAAAAACTGGACTTGGATGAACTCCTCGATGATGAGGATGGCGCCCGGGACAGCTTCGAGGAGTTCTCCAGGAAGACCAGAGTCCTCTACACCCTTTCGAAAATGGTTCGGAGGATGTCGGTGGTTGAGGAGGGCTTCATTGAGGAGATCATGGACCGTCTTTTTGGGACCGCCACCTTTGAGGACCTGAAGATCCCTTTCGTAGCAGTAGCGACCGATCTGTACAGTGGAGAGGACGTGGCGTTGACGGAAGGCAGTCTGGCCACTGCCGTTCAGGCAAGCGCTTCCGTACCCGGGGTGTTCCCACCTGTGGCTTTGGACGGAATGCTGTTTGTAGATGGTTACGTGACGAAGAACGTTCCGGTCCCGGAGCCCGGTGAGCCTCCGAACCGGGCCGACGTGATTGTGGTGGACGTCCAGCGAAACCTGGAATCCCATGGCCCATGGGAGAGCGGAATCGAGGTCGTGGCGAGGGCGGAGTGGATCATGCAGATTCAGCTGAACCGTTACTATTTGGAACAAGCCGATCTTGTGCTTGTACCGGAAGTGAAGGATGTCCACTGGGCTGATTTCGCCCGATTGGATCAACTCATCGAAGCCGGACGGCGCTCAGCCCAGGAGGCGGAAGAGGAAATCGTCCGCCTCTTTGGATGATTACTCCGTCCGAAGGAAAACGGATGGGACAGGGACCCACGGATGCCTTCTAGGAAGGCTTTCAGCCAGTTGATTCTCGCCCTTTGTGTCACGGGCTGTACGATGGTCGGCCCGCCCGGGCCGGTCTACCCCCAGCCAGGTCTTACTCCGCCCCAAGGTGCGGCCACCCCTGGCGCACCGGAGGCGAGAACCACGGAGGGGCCTTCCGAAACGGATGTTGGGGATCGGGATATTGCCCTGGGCGTAGTGGAGACTGCTTTCGAGGCTATCGGGACCCCGTACGAGTGGGGTGGGAACGATGCGAACGGATTCGACTGTTCCGGTCTTATTCGGTATGCGTACGGTCGCTATGGGATCAGTCTTCCCCGGATAAGCAGGGATCAGCTCCGGGAGGGAATTCCCATCGAGTTGAGGGTCGAGGCTCTTTTTCCTGGGGACATTCTCGGCTTTTCGGCGGTCGCCGGGGGTGAGGCCACCCACGTCGGCCTATTCGTCGGCGACGGGCAGTTCATTCACAGCAGTTCCAGCGGTG
>CAYOVN010000254.1:0-4102 GCA_964407425.1 uncultured Gemmatimonadaceae bacterium | reverse complement strand
ATCCACGAAACCGTGCAAAAACGGCATCCCGTGACCGGGATGCCGTCCTTTGGTGCGGCCTAGGAATGCGCTCTTTTCCTAGGGCTTTACGATTTCAACCTTCTGAATGACCTGCCCCTCGACGACGCGGTCCACCACATCCATCCCGCCCACGACCTCGGCGAAAATCGTGTAGTTGTGATCCAGGCGGAGATTGTCGACGAGGTTGATGAAGATCTGCCCATCCCCCGTATCTCTTCCCCGGGTGGAAATACCCACCGTGCCCCTCCAGTTGGATTGGAGCCCGATCTCGTCCCTGGTGTAGGGACCGTCCCCGTCCATCTCATTGGCCCCGGGACTCCCGCCCTGGAGAACGAAGTTGGGGACCACTCGGTGAAAGGTGAGGCCGTCGAAGTAGCCAGATCGGGCGAGGCGGGCGAATCGGGCCGCGTTGGTGGGGGCCAGGAAGGGGAAGAGCCTCAGTTCGATTTCTCCGCCTCCCTCCAGGGCGAGAATGAAGCTGGTTTGTGCCAGTTCCTGAAGTTCGGCCGGCGTGGGGACGGGCGCTTGGGGAGTAGGCTGGGGGTTGGCCAGGACCTCCCGACCGGTCCAGTCGGAAAGAAGGCTCCCGACCCTCTCGGCGACCTGGGTGTCGTAGTCGGAGAGGTAAGTTTCCAGTTCCCCGGCGATTGTGACATCACCGACCTGGGCGATTCGATCCAAGATCGCCAATCGTGGATCCCGGGCCGTCTCCTTCCCCTCGTCGGAGATTCTGTGGAAAGCCTCCAGGAGAGGGGACACCGCTTCCTCTGGATTCGGCGTGTCCCGCAACAGCCCCGCCACCGTCTGAAGGAGTTGGAGATCGTCCTGTCTCAGCTGGGCCAGAAGAACCCCGTCAACCTCGTGGCCCCTGAGCTGGAACAGGCCCCGGACCGCGGTGGTCCGGACATTTGGGACAGGATCCTGTGCGAGGATCTCGAGGGGTTCCTGGTCTCCGGTGCTCGATGCGGCCCGGGCGCCATAGCTGCGGGCGAAGGGGTTCACGTGGTTGGTGAAAGCAGCGAGGAGATCGGATGCCTGTTGAGGAGAAAGTTCCGCCAGGGCCGTCAGGGCGTGGGCGCCCCGGTGCCATCGGTCAGGGCTGGATGCCTCGGGGGTCCCAATGAGGTCCACCAGGGCCTGGGTCAGCTCAGGTGCACTTGGGCACCGTTGCCCGAGGAGGTCCAGGGCCCCGGTTGCGACTTGCGTGTCGGAGTCCCGCGTGGCGGTAAGGAGGCGGGTGCAGCGTTGGCCTTCCTGGGGCTGGGTTCCGAGGGCCCCCAGAGCCTGGGTGCGGACCCGGGGATTTGGATCGGCCAGGACCTGATCGAGTACCGGCCATCCTCCGGGGAAGGGTGAGCCCCGCCCGACGGCTGAAATTGCCAGGCGCCTCACGTCGGGATCCGGGTCCTGGATTGTCCGTTGGATCGTCTCGGGAGAAGCGGCCCGGCCCGCCGTCAGGGCCATGAGGGACACCCGTCGAACCCGGGCGGCCTCTTCCGGTGTCACCTCTGGACTTCGCTGCGCAGTGGGATCTTGGCCCGGGGAGGAGAGGCCAAAGGTGGTAAGGGCCTCAAGCCTGCGAAGCGTAGGATCGGAGAACTGAATCCCCCGGTTTCGGCGAGCCAGCCACTCGAGCCCCATCACCGCCCCGACAAGAGTGGGGAAGGGGGCGTCACTGGCCTCGATGGAGGTGAGCCCGCGGAGTGAGGCCTCGGCCTGCTCCACACCCACCGGATCTTCATAGCTCAAACGACCCAGGGCCCGCCCAACGGCCCCCAGGACCTGGGGGTCGGATTCCCCCGCCAGGTGGGCTCGGAGAATGATGCCCACGGTGTCCCCCGGCCCGGTAAAGACAGCTTGGCTCAGGGCATTCGCGGCTTGGGTCCTGATTCCGGCGTGGGGGGAGGAAAGAAGGGAGGAGATGGCGCCGATCTGGGAGGGGTCTTCCAATCGACCCAGTCCCCGGACAGCCACTTCCTGGATGAAAGGGTCGGAAGAACTGATCCCCTCGAGAACGGACTCGAGTCTGCCGGGGCCCTGTCCCCGGGCATCCTCTGCTTCCATTACCGCATGCAGGAGGGGGTCTGTCGCCCCATCCCACCCTTTGTCACAAGCTGAGGGGCCAGCACCCAGACCAACCAAAACGGCTATGACGAGGAGGGTCTTGGATTGATGCTCTCTGCCTGGGGGCATGGTCTTTTCCCTGAAAAAGGCGGGGATTCCGGTTGGAGGGTGCTATTGTGGAGGCGGAATTCCCCGTCGGCAACCGGCTGTCCCAGCCAATCCTCTCAGGATGTGTTCAGGGTTGACAGGACATGATCCCCGCTGGGATCGTCCGGGCCGATTTTTCCACAGGGAGGTAGGGAAATGAAAACGCCGCTTTCACCCGTTTCGGTGGCTATTCAGGGCGAAGCCGGGGCGTTCAGCCACGAGGCGGCTGAGAAGCTCTATGGACCGGAGCTGGAACTGGTCCCGACCAGGACTTTCGACGATCTCTTTGCCGCCGTGTTCACCGGCCGGGCCCAGCGGGGAGTCGTCCCGGTGGAGAATACCTTGGCGGGGTCGGTCCAGGGGAACCTGGATCGCGTGATCCAGAACTCTCTTCACGTGGTGGCTGAGACTCGGGTCCGGATCAAGCTCTGCCTCCTGGTCCCTCCCGGGAAAGGCCTGGAGGACGTCCGTACTGCCGCTTCCCATCCGGTCGCCCTTCAGCAGTGTACGGGGTTCTTTCGTGCCCACGCCGGGATCGAGCCTGTGGCCGTATATGACACCGCCGGAAGTGTCAGGGACCTCATGAGCGGGGAAGGGGACTATGATGCGGCCATCGGTTCGGACCTGGCCGCCTCCCTTTATGGTGCCCGGGTTCTCTTCCCCGAGATCGAAGACGACCCGAGGAACCACACCCGCTTCTTTGCCATCTCAAAAGAACCTGAAGAGGAGCCCGGGATTCAATCCAAAACCAGCCTGGCTTTTGTGGTGGCTCATGAACCGGGCTCTCTGCATCGGGCTCTGGGGGCTTTTGCCGATGTGGGCGTGGACCTGACGAAACTGGAGTCTCGGCCCATTCCCGGCCGGCCCTGGGAATACCGGTTCTTTGCCGACGTCAGGGGGGACCCAAAGGGCGCCGTTGGGGATTGCCTGGGGAGTCTCCGGTCCATGGGGGCTGAGGTCCGGGTACTGGGGTTTTATGAGGAGTGGCCCGAGTCGGACTAGCTCTCCCCTACCGCAGACTCTCGACTACCAACTCAGTTATTGTGTGCCCCACCTTACGGGTCGTGGCCGGGGGTCCCTGGTCGGAGCCCATCAGGTCAGCTGTCCTGATTCCTCGGGCGAGAGTGGCGGCTACCGCACTCTCGATTGCGGCAGCCTCCTTCTCCAACCCCAGGCTGTGCCGAAGCATCATGGCCGTGCTCAGGACCGTTGCTACTGGATTTACGATCCCTTTTCCTGCGATGTCGGGCGCCGAACCATGGATGGGTTCATACAGGCCGATGTGGCCCTCCCCCAGGGAGGCCGAGGGAAGCATGCCCAAAGATCCGGCCAAGACCGAGGCTTCGTCTGTCAGGATATCCCCAAACATGTTGCCGGTAACGACCACGTCGAAGGTGCCGGGCCGCCGGAGGACATGCATGGCGAAGGCATCCACCAGAACATGTTCGACCCCGACCTCTGGATAGTCAGCCGCCACCCGATCCACGACTCGCCGCCACAGACGGCTCGAAGCCAGAACATTGGCCTTGTCCACGGAGGCGACTTTCTTTTTCCGCCCCATTGCTGCTTTGAAGGCCACATGGGCGATCCGCTCCACCTCTTCTACGCTGTAGAGCATCGTGTCATGGGCATCGACTCCGGCTTCTTGCTCCTTCCGGGGTCCGAAGTAGATGCCCCCGGTCAGTTCCCTGACGAAGAGAATGTCCACTCCGGCTAGGATCTCTGGGCGAAACGGAGTCAACTCCGCCGTCTCTGGAAGAAGTCGGACGGGGCGAAGGTTTGCAAAGAGCCCGAACCGCTTCCGCAGCTCCAGGAGGGCCTGTTCAGGTCGCACGGGTTGGCCGTCGAATTCGGGATCCCCCACCGCCCC
>CAYOVN010000253.1:0-4104 GCA_964407425.1 uncultured Gemmatimonadaceae bacterium | reverse complement strand
CCTGCCCTTCGGGATGACAGCGCGGTTAAGGGGGGGCACCTACATCGAACCCTGGCACCAATTCGCTCTGGCCATAATCACCAACAGCCTCGGGGATCGCCCCATCTACTTCGCCTCCAGCGGAAATGCCGCTGAACGCCTGGGCCTGCGGCCCTATGTGGTCCGTCACGGTTTGGCTTTCAAACTCAACGAAGGGCTCCCAGACCCAGAGTCGGACGAGAGGGTCTCGGAGCTTCCCGACACCAGGTTCCTGAACCTCACGGGACGTTGGTTGGACGCCGAACGAACGCGGACGCTGGCATGGGACGTGTTTATCCACCGGGATGGGCTCCCCGAGGGGTGGGAGTACTGGCCTTATCGGGCAGTCACGGGGATCCCTTCGTACTACTCACTGGTTCATTTCTCCCTTCAGGAATGGGCAAGAGTATCCGGTCTGGAAGAGGAAGAGTCGCGTAATGGGGAACAAGCCAACGCCTGGGCCCTCCTGACGCGCTAGGGGATCTCTGCGCAGAGGTTCCCTATCGTATCCGGAGCATCCCGACCCCTGCCGGAAGCGCCCGGAGGGAAGGCAGACCTCTTTCGGGTTCTTCTCTGAACTCGAACAGCCCGTCGAAGAACTCCGGTGCCCGCTCCACCACCGAGCCACGGGTCAGAAGCAGGACCTGCGGAATCCGGGAGAGGATCCCTTTGAGAAGACTCAGGGCCCTGAGTTGGTCTTCGCCACCCATTCGATCGAAGGGGTCTCCGAGAATGAATGACCCCATGGGGCTCCACTCTTCGGAGAGCAGTTCTGCCAGGGCCATGCGGAGAGCCACCATGGCTGCCGCCCGATCTTCGTCCGCTTCCACACCTGCGGACCCACCCCCGTCCACCAGTTGAACCTCACCCCCCTCAGCCGCCAACTCCAACCCGAGGATCCGGCCTCCCGTAAGGCGGTTCAGCCGCCGCCCTCCGCGATGAAGGAGTCGGGTTTGACACTCCTGAAGAATCTCGGCCCTCAAATCTCCGGCGAGTTCGAAGAGGATCCGAGCGGTTGCGGGTGTCTCCGGCATCGTTCCTGAGTCCCGACCGCCACCACCGAAATCCTCCAGAGAGGGACCCGCCTCCTCTTCCCCTCTTCCCAGAATCTCCAGCCGACCTCTCAGTTCCCGTTGCCGATCCCGCAACTCATCCATTTCCCTCAACGAGGACCGGGCCCGTTCCAGAAGCTCGGCGCAATCCTCGAACGCGGCGTTCAACCGGTGGGAGTTCCCCTCCAGGTCCTGCAGCTCCTGGGGCTTTTCCTCGAGTTGCTCCCACCGTCGACGCCACCACTGTCCATCCTGGACTAGCGACTCCCACTCCTCCCGCAGCCCCCCTAGGACCTCTTGGGAGTGCTCCGCCAGAAGTCGTCCGCAGGTTGGGCATGGGCTGTCGGGGCCAAGCTCCTCCAGCTTCCGTATCCTATCCCGCAGCTCCCTTCCCCTATCCCGATAGGCATGAAGATGGGTTTCCGAATCCTGTCGTTCCCGGTGCCATTCCATGCGGCCAGCCTCCAGATCTCCGGCAGCTTCAGCCACGCTGCCCCGAAGCTCCAGGAGCTCGGTCTCGAGGTCCGCGACCTGATCCGGGATATCCTCCAGGGCCCTCCGCTGACTTCGTATGTCTGCCAGCTCCGACTCCAACCGCAACCGTTCGTAATCCCTGGCCGATAATTCACCCAGGGACCATTCCCGCTTGAGACCGGGATGCCTTTCCACCAACCGGTCCTTGAGGGCCTCCAGCTGATCCACCCCACGAGCGGCCCCCAGGAGCGACTCTCCGCCACCCAACAAATCTTCTGGAGATTCCGCGCCGGCACCGCACCACGCCAAGCCGACCAAGTCCTCCGGGAGCCCCCATGCAGGAGGAGGCGAATCCAACCCCGCCTCGCCGACATCGGATGTGGAGGCACCGCTCCTCATCCAGAAGCTACCCTCCTGGAACCCCAGCCGAAGGGCCAGGGCCGGCTTCCGTGCATCGTTTTCCACATCCTCTGCGCCAGGGAGTTCCGAACCGATCCCGACTCCCCATAAAAGAGTGCTGGAAAAGGCCATCAAAGTCCTACCGTCACCCCCCACCCAGGCCAGAAGACCTTCACCGGCTTCCATACTCATGGAACCCAGATAGGGGAGACCCGATCCGTGGAGTTCTCGGATAAGAAGCTCTTCCTCCAACCCTGGTCCTGTCCCGTAGGAAAGGCTGTCCTGGGTCAGTTCACTGAGAAGAACTCCGATTTCCTCACTCCCACCGTCCTCCCCCTTGATCCGCTCTCTCAAAGCCCGAAGAGCATAACCCCTATCCCTTGCAACCAGGTGAAGGGGGTTGTCCTCAGCGAGGTTCTGGAAGTCATCCACCTCGATGGCAAGGTGCAGAGCCTTTTCCCTAAGCGGAGCGAAGAGGCCCTGATCCTCTCTGTTCACCTCTTCCGGGGACAAACCCTCCACCCGGAGGCGAACAATCTTTCCGTCGATCCCGCCAGGCACTTCGCCTAGAACCTCCCGGACCTTCCCCGCGAGCTTGTCCGACTCGCCTCGAGGAACTCGAATGGGGGCCAGGGCCACCACAGCACGTCCTGGGATGGGGTGGAATCGTGATTGCCCGGACTCCAGATCGAAGGTGAGGAATCCTTTCTCCTGCGCAGCCTCTCGCCACGGCTCCGGGCCCACCCTCTCAAGAGAGCCGGAATAGTAGACCCGGGGAGCCACCTGCTGGTGTTGGTGGAGGTACCCGAGAGCTACGTAGTCCCAGGGTGCCGGATCCAAATGGAGTCCGGACCCGGCTCCGGTCCCCACTCCCGCATAGGCCAACAGAAGATTGAAACGGGCATCAGGATGGGTCCGAAGCTTGGGGTACGGCCGCCGGACAACCGCTTCATGGGGAACCAGGAAGAGATGCGTCTCGAAATCCCTGACGAGCACCGAGCGAGCTCTTCCCGCGGCGACTTCTACCTGAGGAAAGGGATCCAGGGCCACCAAGGCTCCAGGATCGGCCACCGGCCGGGGCGTATCCCGGGCCCCAGCGATCATGAAGATCTGTGTCGCTGGAATGGCACTTCGGAAAGCTTCCAGACCCTGCGCCAGCGCCACCAGTGCGCCGGGGGGAGGATCGGGTCGATCGAAAATGTCCCCGACCAGGAAGACCATGTCAGGCTTCAGACGGATGACTTCCTCTACCGCCCGCTGGAAAGCGACGGCTACGTCGGCTTCCCTCACGTTCCTCCCGCCCTCCGCCCGGTCGTATGCCCGGTGACCCAAATGGAGATCGGAAAGATGCGCGAGAAGCACGAATCTATTCCTCTCCCATGGTGGGGGGCGGGAAGCTCAGGAAGTCTCCGCGAAAGAACATCAGGGGTTCTCCACCAAGGGATTCACCCTCCACTACCTCCCCCAGAACGATGGAGTGATCACCCCCAGGTATGACATCCTTTACCCTGCATTCCAACCAAGCCATGGATCCCAACAGGATGGGGCTGCCCATGGGTCCGGTCATGGGATCCAGACCGAGAAACCTGTCCTCGTCTTCGGCTTCTGCGAATCTCACCCCCAGATGCTCCTGACTTCGGTCCAACATATTGATGGCGAAGTATCCCGAGTCGAGAAGAGGATCGTGAGTGGACGCCTCACGGTGGAGGCAGACCAGTACCAGGAGGGGATCCAGGGACACCGATGTGAACGCATTTACGGTGAGGCCAACGTCCTTTCCCCTCCGGGAACGGGCGGTTACAACCGTCACGCCGGTGGCGAAATGCCCCATGATTTTTCGGAACTTCTCCCGGCCGACCATTCCTCTCCTAACGCGGTTACTTCGCTTTGCCTCCTACCCAGCGGCACCCTAGTTTTGCACGGCTTCCTGCCGGGCACCCTGACCGAAGGCCGTCACCGGCATCCCTACCAAGAAGTTCTTCCCGGTTCGCCGGGGGATTAGATGGGCAGTGATGATCGGAAGAATACCCCATTGGTTCTTGATTGTTGGGATTGTAACCATCGCTTTTGGCTGCGACAACGTATCCTGGGGGGGGATGGATCTGAGCCTGATATTTTTGCTGTTAACACTTCTGGTGCATCGCAGGCAAAGGTTTAAAAA
>CAYOVN010000252.1:0-4124 GCA_964407425.1 uncultured Gemmatimonadaceae bacterium | reverse complement strand
CGGATACGAGATCCGTACGTCCGGTGGTGTGGGAGGACGGGGGGCGTGAGCCCCCGGTACTCATACTCTCACAAGCCCTGGTACTGAAAACGGTGGCAACCCACACCGAGGATGCCCATTGTCAGGGGGAAGAGCTCCAGTTCCTGCAAAGTTCGAATCCTCTTCTAGTAGACGCCGGGTTCTAGTAGACGCCGGGCACGAAGCGCCGCTCGGCCATCGTCGCGTGATCGTCGTACTTGCCTTTGCGGCTCCGCCTGCCCAGCTCGACCGGTTCGCCGGTCAGGTCCTTGTAGGGAATCTGGCTCAGTAGATGGGTGATGCAGTTGAGACGCGCCCGTTTCTTGTCGTCGGCTTGAACAACATGCCAGGGCACCTGATCGGTGTCGGTGGCGTCAAGCATTGCGTCCCGGGCCCGGGAGTAATCGTACCACCGTTTGTAGGACTCGAGGTCCATCGGGCTGAGCTTCCAGATTTTGCGCGGATCGTTGATCCGCCCGCGGAAGCGGCTTTCCTGGACCTCCATGCTTACGTCGAACCAGTATTTGATCAGCTGGATCCCGTGCTCGACGATCCCGGTCTCGACCCGGGGCGCCTCCTTCAGAAACCGCTCGACGTCGTCCTCGGTGCAGAAGCCCATGACGCGCTCCACGCCGAGGCGGTTGTACCAACTCCGGTCAAACAGAACCACCTCTCCGGCGGCCGGGAAGTGGGCCATGTAGCGCTGCATGTAGAGTTGGCTCTTCTCGCGTTCCGTCGGCGTCGGCGTCGCCACCACGCGAAAGACCCTCGGGCTGACCCGCTCCGTAATGCGTTTGATGACACCGCCCTTTCCCGCCGCGTCGCGGCCTTCAAAAACCACGATTGCCCGATATCCCGTTTCCTGCACCCAGTACTGCAGCTTGACCAGCTCGGCCTGCAGCTTGGCCATCTCCTTCTCGTAGAACTTGGTGGACAGCTTGGCCTGATCCTTCTTTTTCTTCTTCGTCATCATTCGTTCCTCTCTGCTAGCTCACTTTCGCCGTGCAAGCCCAGACGCGGCGGGGGTGGCATTCCGTACTTGGATGGCCACTGTTCTGATTTCTGGGGGACTCCATTAATAAACTGAAACCGGGACGCGCACAAAGGGCTGTGGCGTCAGGAGGCTTCCATTCGGGATCAACGTTTTGAGGAACCCTCCGGCGACAGCCTTTTCCCACCCACGGCCGATAGAGTAGGATACCGGAACTGGGCCGGCCCCATCATCGCCGCCGACTTCTTTGGGAGGTGGGCGACCAAGAAGCGGTGGGTTACACCCCCGTGCTCCGCGAAAGGTCCATCCGGTGGCCCAAGGGCCTTCGCTACCGACTACGTCTCCGGGGCATGGAAGAAGCGGCACAGACTTCCATGGTAAAAACACACCCGATCTGCGACTGGGCATCGGGTTCGGACGCCTTCGTGTTCCGGATGAAGCCCTTGATCAAATTAAGGATAAAGTGCGCCTTCAAGAAACGGTCTGATTTCCAAGGTCTGGAATCTTCATGGTGGCTTAGAGGAATTGTAAGCCGCATGTTGTAATGGCTCAGTTTGATCGATTCATCTACTTCCTATAAGATTAAACTATGTTGCAAACGGATATAATCTGCCTCAGCAAAAAGGGGACCTTCAACTCACGGTCGCTGCCGAAGATGCTGCCGACCGGATTCAGTCTGGAAGCGCTTGATGAACGGGTGATCTCCGGAAAATCCATGGATACGTTTGAAAGTCATCTCCAACGCAGTGGGAAAATTCTGATACAGGCGGGCAACAACCTAAGCCTGATCGAACTGAACACCGGATTCTTCGTTGAGCAGACGGCTTCCAATGATTGGAAATTTTCTGAAGATCTAAAAGGCGGCCCGGTTGGATCCCAATGCATGGAACGGACCCGCTTGCGGGCGTTCATAAATGGGACTGATCTTGAAGTTAAAATCGTAAAGTGGGCCGTCCGAGACGAACTGGAAAAGACAGTCTCGCGTCTTCGTGCGGTTACGGTGAATAGTCGATCGAAAAAGGCGACCTGGGTTTCAATAGAAACGTTACGCGGCTACGAAGGTGAGGCCCGGCTGGTTTTCCAAGGTCTGAAAAAAAGTGGTTATAAACGCGCAGGAAAAAGTGAATTTCCAATGGTTGGAACCCGTAAAGAAGTCTATTCCGCAAAACCTGAGGTTGCGATTTCCACCGATCAGCCGATTGTTCAAAGTGCGAATCAAATTGTGCTCACCTTTCTCGATGTTGCCCGAAAGAACGAGCCGGGAATTTTGGAGGATGTTGATACTGAATTTGTGCACGATTATCGGGTCAGCCTGCGCCGGGTTCGATCGCTGCTGAGCCTGTTCCGGGGCGTATATCCTGATGAGAACAATCAATCATGGAAATCGCAGTTGGCGGAGATCATGAAACAGACGAATCGATTGCGGGATCTCGATGTCTATCTGCTGGATCGGGAAAGCTATTATAAACTGGTTCCCGAAAGCATGTATGCCGGACTCGATATTATGTTCGATATTTTTTTGAAGGAACGGGATGAAGCGCTGGATTCCGTTCGTGCAGTTCTGCAAGCCCCGGAATATGAAAAACGAATTTCGGCGCTCATAACCCCTTTCCAATCTTTGGAAAAGGCCGGATCCGGCAAAGCCGCTCGTGAGAATACGAAACACTATGCCAACCGGCTGATTCTGAAACGGTATAAGAAAGTTGCAGCGATTGCCCGAAGTATCGATTCCGACACACCGGACGAAACCGTTCATGCGTTGCGCATCCAGTGCAAGAAGCTACGGTATCTTATGGAGTTTTTTGCCATCCTCTATTCAAACAAAACCATAAAGCGGTTGATTAAATCATTGAAAGGACTTCAGGATATACTGGGTCGTTTTAATGACTATTCCGTGCAACGGGAATCGCTTTCAGCGTTTGTTGAAACGCATCGTATTCGGGGGAGAACTGGATTGCAACTGGCGGAAAGTGTCGGTGCTTTGGTGGCAACCCTTTATCAGTTGCAGGTCAAAGCGCGCGGTGAGGTGGAACTCCATATTTCAGACTTCGTGAATGGTCGGACTCAATCGGAATTTATAAAACTCTGTGCTCACTCGGGATGATGGAATGAAGATAATTGCATGTTACAGCAATAAGGGAGGGGTGGGGAAAACCGCTGCAGCTGTTAATCTCGCCTATGCCAGCGCGATGAGCGGAAAGCGCACGTTGCTGTGCGATCTCGATCCGCAAGGGGCTTCGGGTTTTTATTTCCGGGTCAAACCTTCAAAGAAGCTGAAAAGCGAACGTTTCTTCAAGGGTGTAACGCATTTTACGAAAGCGATCAGAGCCAGCGATTTTGAGCATTTGGATCTACTTCCGGCCAATTCGGATTTTCGGGATTTTGATATTTTTCTTTCGCGAATGAAAAACAGTCGGTCCCGTCTAAAAAAAGCATTAAAAGCGGCGAACCATGAATATGATCTGGTGCTGCTGGATTGCCCGCCAAATATCTCTCGTTTATCGGAGAATGTGTTTAAGGCGGCGGATATAATTGTTGTACCGGTTATTCCAACAACACTTTCCGAGCGCACCTTGGAACAGCTCTATGATTTTTTTAAGCAGGAAGGGTATCCCCGAAAGAAAATCGTTCCCGTTTTCTCAATGGTACAGAAAAGCAAAAAGTTGCATCGGGAATCGGCCGAGCGACTGCGGAAACGTCATAAACGTTTTCTAAAACAGGCAATCCCTTTTTCAAGTGACATAGAAAAAATGGGGCTCCAGCGGGCACCGGCCTTGTCGTATGCCGGCAGAAACTCTGCTGCATGGGCCTTTGAAGCGGTTTGGGAAGAACTTGATGGTTTGATGTAGGAATCATTGAATTATGAAAAAGCAATATGGCGCCATACCTTTTTTACGTGGTCATGACGGAGGCGGCGGGGGACGGTGGTTTTCGGGGCGTGCCTCCGGCGGAGCCGGATCGGGACGGAGGTTAGGCGCCCCAGGTCTGGTCGAAATCGTTTTCAGGTACGGCTTCCGGCTCGGCGGGATCGAAGTCGGGGGCCTGGTCGAGGATCGGGAGATCGATCTCAAACAGCTCTGCCAGGCAACGGAGGAAGCCCTCGGTCTGGCGAAGC
>CAYOVN010000251.1:0-4138 GCA_964407425.1 uncultured Gemmatimonadaceae bacterium | reverse complement strand
CCCTCAGCCCCGTCCCAACCCTCAGGTCTGCCCCAACCCTCAGCCCTGCCCCAACCCTCCGTTCGCTGGGTGCGGCGGGATGTCCCCATCCCACATGGCGGCCTGATAGGCGAAGGCGGCCAGGACGATAGCGGCTTGTTTTAGGTCTTCCTCCACCACCCGCTCCCAGAAATCCATGTTGGTGTGGTGGGTCCGGACGTCGTAGTCCCGGTAGTCCTGGATGGCGTTGAACCCTGGGACCCCGGCCCGGATGAATGGCACGTGGTCCGTACTTCCGATGGGCGCCATGACGTTTTTCACGGCTCCCAGCTCTTTCAGAGGCTCGAGCCAACGGTCGAAGACCGGCTTCATCGCCTCGTTGTCCTCCATGTACCAACCCAGAATCTTCCCATAGCCCGGGTCGTTGTTGAGGTAGACGTAGAAGTTTTCCCGGGCCTGGTCCATGCCATCAGCCAGGAGGTGCCGATCAACCCATTCCCTCGACCCCAGGAGTCCCTCTTCTTCTCCTCCCCAAAGGGCCATCATGATGGTCCGTCGCGGCTGGACGTTCAGCGTCTTGAGAATCCGCATGGCTTCCATTGTGGACGCCACACCATCGGCGTTGTCCGAACCTCCGGGTGAGGAATGCCAGGAATCGAGGTGCCCGCCGATCATGACGATCTCGTCGGCGACCGTGGGATCCGTACCGGGAATCGTGGCCAGGACGTTGTACCCGTTGGTGTCATCTTCGTGATAACGGCTCTTGATCTCCACTCGCAGCTGAACGTCCTCTCCGGCCTCCAGCATCCGAACCAGGAAGTTGTAGTGTTCGGAGGCCATCACTACAGAGGGCACAGCTTCGTCCTGTGTGTTCCGGTTTCCGAGGACGAAGATCGTGCCGTGTTGGCCGATGTTCGGCCGGAGGGTGGCGGCGGCGCCGGCGTCCTGAAGGATCTGATTTAGCTCCCTTGAACCCACCACGCTTCGGCTTCGGGCAGACCTGGGGGCCCCGGTGGGGACAGGGTCCTCCGAGAGCTCGGGTGGAATGCGGTCCTCGGTGATGAACTCATATTGGGGAGGGGTGGTGAGGACGATGGCACCGGCAAGGGCGGGCCTCATCTTCTCCAGTTCCGCCTGGGTTTTGTCCCCCACATACACGGGCTTGGCCAGGACGACACCGTCCGTTGACGGCGTCCAGGCTTCGGGGAACCCGGTGAGGGGAAAATACCGGGGCTTGGCCATCTCCAGGGTGAGTCCTTCCAACGACCATCCTCGGCCGAACTCCCAGTCCTCCAGGTGGACATCGGAAAGGTCCCAGCCCTCAAGCCGACCCACAGCCCAATCGGCGGCTTCTTTGAACGCCGGCCCCCCCGCCAGTCTTGGCCCAATGGCGTCAGTGAGATGCGAGTACATCTCCAGGACTTCCGACCGCTTGAGCCCCTCCTCTTTGATCTTCTCAATCAGACCGGGATCGGCGGTTTCCTGGGCACCCGTAGCAGCGATTGGTCCGGCGGCCAGAGATACCATCCCCGACAGGAGAAGGATTCGGGGAAGAGGAGCGGCTGCGGCTAACCACGAAGTCTTTTGTCTCATCGGTGTTACTCCGGCTGATCCGGCCCGGGCACTCCCGAAGGGTCCGAGCCCGGGGAATCGAGAGAACCCGGACGGGGAAGAGTCGGCCTCCTCCTGTTCGGGTCGTTCAGAAGCGCTTCATTGAATTCCTGCCTTTCCTCCAGGAGGGCCAGCCGGGCGTTGGTGGTTTCCAGGAGGTCCCTGATGTGGCCGACTTCCGAGCCGACCTGAGGCTGACTCCGTTCCTTTGCCATGGCTTCAAGAAGGTGACCCAGCTTGTTAGCGATGGGCTTCAGTAGAATGACGCCGCCTATCGTCAGGGTGAGGATGATGGCAAAAATCATCGGTGCGATAATTTCGATTTCTGCTGGACCCATGGTTCAAGCCTTTCTCCTTAGGACCAAATACCGGCTGAGCTAGAACTCGGTTCGAGTTCCTTTCCCCTACGTGTTCCTCCGGGATTTAGTGACCCGATGGGATCACGTTCTTTTCCTTGAGGTTGATGTGGCAGGTGAGGCAGTTCATCTCCCCATGGGTGAACTGGCCCATGTTGTATTCCGTCCCCATGTAGTGGCATGTCCTGCAAGCTGTCTTTTCGGAGGGCACTTGAAGGCCGAGCGCGCCGTCGTTCATCAACTCAACGGCTTTGGCCGCCACGTCACCCGAAATCCGGGAACAACGTTCGGCCCTCTCAGGAGAGCCGCTGGCGAATCCCGAGGTCCGACACCAGTGCGTCAGAGACACATGGCACAGGTTGCTCTCTGCGGTGCTCTGGGGAAGGTCTCCCGTGGGTGCAAGGATGTTCGTGGGCAGCTCCGTCTCGGAATACCAGGTCATGAGGTCGGAGATGAATGCCCGAGCGTCCTGGCCGCTGCAAACCAAGCCGATTGCCGCCGACGCCCCATTTAGAGTTCCGCACAGGGTTCCAAAGCCCACGACGCCTGCTCCGGCCCAGTCCATCATTTGGGTCGGGATGGTGGTGTAGGGAGCTCCAACCACCTCGGCCAGTTGGCCGATAATGGCGTTGAAGGCCCCGAAGGCGCACCCGCCGTGTCGGGTACCGTCTGGAAGGACCTTACCCTTGAAGCCGTCGTACCCCAGTTGCCGGGTCAGCTCCACATCCAAACCTCCCTCGGGATAACCGAAGGGATGGGTAGCCTGGGCAGCCGCAAGTTCGGATGTATTCAGCCCCATTCCACCGGCCATCCCGACCCCGGCCGCAGCACCGTACGTTCCTACATTCTTGATGAAATCCCGCCTGGTTGACTTCGACATGGGTGCTCCCTTTTCTCCGCCCGCTCAAAAACAAAAAACTCCATCATTCTCCAGGTCCCAGGATAGGGTTTTTGGCCCGCTCCCGCGAGAGACCACGACAGAAATGAAGGGCGCCGGAACCTTCCTCCCACTGCCGGGATAAACTACTTCGAACTTCAAGATTTTCGTTTAGAAAGGGAACTGCACAATGTCGGATAAGAAGGTCATCGCGGTGATTGGTGCCACCGGCGCCCAGGGAGGAGGATTGGCACGAGCCATCCTCGAGGATAAGGACGGGAGTTTTTCTTTGCGGGCCGTCACCCGGGCTCCTGATTCGGATAGCGCCCAGGCCCTGGCGGCCATGGGGGCGGAGGTGGTTCGGGCTGATATGGATGATAAAGGAAGCCTCGAGCGGGCCTTCTCCGGAGCCTATGGAGCCTTTTGTATCACCAATTTCTGGGAGACCTTTTCCCCTGACCTGGAGAAGAAACAGGCCGGGAACCTCGCGGAAGCGGCCAAGGCTGCCGGCGTTCAGCACGTCATCTGGTCTACCCTTGAGGACACCCGGAAGTGGGTGCCCGTGGAAGACGACCGGATGCCGACCCTCATGGAGCATTACAAGGTTCCCCATTTTGATGGAAAAGGGGAGGCTGATGCCATCTTCCAGGAGTTGGGCGTTCCCACTACGAACCTTCTGACCTCCTTCTACTGGGATAACCTGATCCATTTCGGGATGGGCCCTCAGCGTGGGGAGGACGGTTCGCTGACTCTCAGCCTTCCACTGGGGGAAAAGAAACTCCCAGGTATCGCCGTGGAGGACATCGGCCGGGCCGCCTACGGGATCTTCAAGGGTGGTTCGAACTACATCGGGAAGACCGTCGGGATCGCCGGAGAGCACCTGACCGGTGCAGAGATGGCTGAGGCACTGACCAATGCCTTTGGAGAAACCGTCAACTACTTCGCGGTGCCTTTTGATGTGTACCGGAGTCTAGGATTCCCCGGGGCTGATGATCTTGGGAACATGTTCCAGTTCAAGCATGACTTCGAAGACTATTTCTGTGGGGCTCGTCCTATCGAGAACACCAGGTCCCTGAACCCAGGGCTTCAGAGTTTCGACTCATGGTTGGCCGAGAACAAGGACAGGATTTCCTTGGATCCGGCTTGACTCTGGGATCCGGCTTGACCCTTGGATCCGGGTTGATTCCCGGGGTCAGCCCGGCCATGGGGTCCATCCGGACCCGGTGATCGAGGGAAGCCTCTCGATCTGGCTGGTCCACCGAATGTTGGGTGGGGTGGTGGTGGGGAGGAGGAAGCCCCTCGTCGGCGAGTCCGG
>CAYOVN010000250.1:0-4162 GCA_964407425.1 uncultured Gemmatimonadaceae bacterium | reverse complement strand
CACCTGAAGGAGGAGGAAGGGGCGACTCTTCAACACACAGCAGGCCTTGTGTATGCCGGGAGCGCCCTGGGAGCGGTCTTCGCCGGGGATTTCATCACCCTCTTTGTCTTCTGGGAGCTCCTGGCCCTCAGCTCCGTTTTTCTGATCTGGGCCAGAAAAAGCGACCGATCGCTGGCCTCCGGGTTCAGGTATCTGGTCGTGAACGTAATAAGCGGCGTTCTACTCCTGGCCGGGGCCATGGTCCTCGAACACGAAACCGGGAGTATCAGCTTTGATTACCTCGGCCTGAACGGGTTGGCATCCTGGCTCATCCTCCTGTCGTTCGGGATTAAGGCCGGCTTTCCCCTTCTCCACAACTGGCTAGTGGATGCCTATCCGGAAGCGACCCCCACGGGCACCGTTTTCCTTTCGGCCTTCACGACCAAAGTGGCGGTGTATGCCCTGGCCAGGGCCTTTCCCGGCACGGAGCTGTTGATCTGGGTGGGGGTCGCTATGACGGCCTTCCCCATCTTCTATGCCGTGATCGAGAACGACCTTCGCCGGGTCCTTTCCTATTCCATGATCAACCAGGTCGGATTCATGGTTGTGGGAATCGGATTGGGTACGGCCCTCTCCATCAACGGGGCTGTGGCTCACGCCTTCAACGACGTCATCTTCAAGGGTCTGCTCATGATGTCCATGGGGGCAGTCCTGTACCGAACCGGAAAGATCAAAGGGACCGACCTGGGGGGTTTGTATAAATCCATGCCCCTCACGGCAACGTTTTCCCTGGTGGGAGCCGCATCCATATCGGCTTTCCCTTTGTTCAGTGGGTTCGTAAGCAAGTCCATGGTCATGGCAGCTTCCCTGGAGGAGGGGCACACCTGGGTTTGGGTCGCCCTGCTTTTTACCTCCGCCGGTGTTGTGGAGCACGCGGGAATCAAGATTCCTTTCTTCTCCTTCTTCGCCCATGACTCGGGAATCAGGACGAAGGAAGCACCGCGGAACATGCTTTGGGCCATGGGCCTGGCTTCAGTCCTCTGCATCGCCATTGGGATCTTCCCCCAGTGGACCGTCTATCCACTCCTTCCGTACGCAGTTGAGTACGCGCCGTACGATGCCACTCACGTAGTCACCCAACTCCAGCTCCTGTTCTTCTCATCCCTGGCGGTGTTCTGGATGATGAGGAGAGGATGGTATCCGCCGGAGATGCGCTCGGTGAATCTTGATTCCGATTGGAGTTACCGGTGGCTAGCGCCCAGGATCATTCGCAGTGTGGGTGGGGTGGTGGCAAATCTCGATGGAGGGATCCGCAGTCTGGTGAAGAGGAGGTTGAGGGAATCCTCCCGGGTAGGAGGAAGACTCCTGGGGCCCGCCGAGGGGCTTTCCCGGCACTACCCCACAGGATCCATGGTGCTTTGGGTTTCCATAATCCTGGCAGCCCTCCTTCTCTTCTATTTCCTTTAAGACCCGCCCGCCCAGGAAGGGGAAACTGCAAGGATGAGTTCCATTCCATCCCCTGCTGAGAAGATACTCTCCAGGGAAGATCTTCTCGCTCGCTTTGGCCGACCCCGGGACTACCGCCTCGTTTTCACGAATGGCTGCTTCGATATTCTTCACCGGGGCCACGTGGAATACCTCCATTCAGCCCGGGCCTTGGGCGATGTCCTCATTGTCGCGGTGAACACGGATGCTTCGGTGGAGGTTCTGAAGGGGCCTGGACGTCCGGTGGTCCCCGAGGGCGACCGTGCCGTGATCCTCGCCGCCCTGGAATCAGTTGATGCTGTGACTCTTTTTGGCGAGGCCACCCCCCAGGAACTCATTGGGGCCCTACTCCCGGATGTGTTGGTGAAGGGCGGTGACTATTCCCCGGACCAGATCGTTGGCAGGGATGAGGTCCAGGCCGCCGGTGGGGAAGTAAAGGTGATACCCTTCATCCAGGGACGCTCCACGACGGAACTCCTTCAAAACATCAGAGGAACCACTTCATGATACGAGGCGACGGACGCAGGCCCGGGGATCTTCGACCCACAGTCATCGAGATGGACGCGGCCCCCTATGCAGAAGGATCCTGCCTCATTTCAACCGGGAATACCCGAGTCCTCTGTGCCGCGTCAATCCAGGATGATGTCCCGGACTGGCGTGCGTCCTCCGGAAAGGGATGGGTCACAGGTGAGTACGGGATGCTCCCCAGAGCCACGCACACCCGGGGGTCCAGGGAACGAAAGGGGCCAAAAGGGCGGACCCAAGAGATCCAGCGGCTGATTGGTCGCTCCCTCCGGTCGGTGTGTGATATGAAAGCACTGGGACCTCGGACCATCATCTTGGATTGCGACGTAATCCAGGCCGATGGCGGAACCCGAACGGCGTCCATAACCGGGGCGGCGGTGGCCCTCAGCCAGGCCTGTCAGCGATTGGTTCAGATGGGGGAAATACCCCGGAACCCGGTGCGGGAGTTGGTGGCGGCAGTGAGTGTAGGGCTCTTCGATGAAGCGACTCTCCTCGACCTGGACTATTCCGAAGATTCTCGGGCCCAGGTGGATATGAATCTCGTTGCAACTGAGAGCGGAAAATTGGTCGAGGTCCAGGGAACGGCGGAGGGGGATCCCTTCTCGAGGGAAGAGTTCGTGGAACTCCTGGATCTCGGCATGGAGGGGATCAGATCCCTGATCCAGTCACAAAAATCAGCACTGGGGACGTAAGAATGCGACTGCTTGTTGCCACTAGAAGCGCCCACAAGATGAAGGAGATTCGGGAGATCCTGGCCGACATCCCGAATCTGGAACTCCTGGATCTGGACGACGCGGGCGTAACCTACTCTCCGGAAGAGGAAGATCTGGAGCCCTACGACACCTTCGAGGAGAACGCCACCTCCAAAGCTAAGTATTTTCGACGGCGATCCGGGCTTCCCACGGTGGCCGACGACTCGGGGCTGGAAGTGGACTACCTGGATGGCGCACCCGGTGTCCGAACCAAACGGTTCGCCCCCGGGGACGACCTGGAAGGAGAGGCCCGGGATCAAGCCAACAACCAGTTTCTCCTAACCCGCCTTTCGGGTGTGACAGAGTCCGAACGGGGGGCCCAGTACGTATGCGTGGCCGCCCTGGTTTGGGATCCGGAGAAGGTGGAGACCTTCAGAGGAGATGCCCCAGGGGTCGTTTTGGAGGCTGGGCGGGGAGGAGGCGGGTTTGGATACGATCCCATCATCCTGGACGAAAGCTCCGGAAAAAGCTTCGCTGAACTCACTGCTGATGAAAAGAACTCCCGGAGCCATCGTGGCCGGGCCTTCCGAGCCATGGGGAAAGCATTAAAAGAGGCTACTGGAATCAGATGGGAGCATTCAAAAGGGAAGGGTATGACGAAAGACCAAATGACACCGGAACACATCGGCCCCACCGAAGACGGCGCGGCTCTGGAGATACGCTGGAAAGACGGACATCACTCGGTGTACGAGCCGAGGTACCTGAGGCTCAACTGCCCCTGTGCCGGTTGCGTGGACGAAATGACCGGACAGCGCACCCTGACCCCAAGCATGGTCCCCGAAGGCATCTACCCCGGAGCCATCAACTACGTTGGCCGATACGCCCTTCAGTTCGTCTGGAGCGACGGCCACGACACCGGGTTCTTTTCTTTCCAAACCCTCCGAAGCCTCTGTACGTGCCAGGAGTGTAAGAAGGCCTGACCGAGCAGGGCGAAGCCCCCGAAGTTCGATCCGGGTGCCGCCCACCGGGCCGAGGCTTCTACCCCCACTCGAATTCCTATATTTTCTTTCTTGTGCGTTGGCCTTGGGGATAACCCCATACTCGGGCGTGCCGAAGCCCCCCGCAGCTCCATCCGGGCGACACAAGAGAAGGGAAGCACCAGAAAACAGCGGGGCGTGGCGCAGCCTTGAAGCGCCGTTGGGTTAACAGCGCCGTCGGCGCGTCGGCTTTGGGAGCCGAAGGTCCCCGGTTCGAGCCGAGCGGCCCGCTGGATCAGGAAGAACCGCCAAATTGGACCGCGAGACGAGCGAGGAGGGCGAAGCCCCCCGCAGCTCCATCCGGGCGACACAAGAGAAGGGAAGCACCAGAAAACAGCGGGGCGTGGCGCAGCCCGGTAGCGCGTCGGCTTTGGGAGCCGAAGGTCCCCGGTTCGAGCCGAGCGGCCCGCTGGATCAGGAAGAACCGCCAAATTGGACCGCGAG
>CAYOVN010000249.1:0-4236 GCA_964407425.1 uncultured Gemmatimonadaceae bacterium | reverse complement strand
GCCCGGGTCAGATGCTCCATCATTCGGTTCTGGAGGTCGAGGACCTGAGGGTCCGCCCCGGACCTGGCGATTTTTAACACCAACCGGCGACCGGAGGTCGGGTCCCGGAGGAGGAAGTTCTGATCCCGATCGGAGGGGAGAGGGCTCGCCTCCGTCATCGGCACCCCGAAGCGATCGGAGGTGAGAGTCAGGGCCTGCTCCGATGAGAACGCTGGTCTGGTCTTGGAGATGTTATCCATCGATCCGACACGTTGGGGATATCAGGACTTGAAAGCACTGCGGAAATGCTAGGGGCCGTGTAGGTTGAACGCCAGATGGACCTTCGGATTTCCCCCCCCAGGAGTTCGACCATGAGCAAGGCTGACACCCCCGGAACCCCTTCTTCCCAGGCCAGCCCTCAGGGAAATGAGGCCCCCTCCACCATTTCAAGGCGCCGGTTCCTCGGGACAGGGGCCGCCGCCGGAAGCGTCATCGTTCTTGGTGGCACCGGAGGATGTGCACCTGAAGCTGGAGATGGTGGAAGGAGTGGTGATTCAGGTCGACCCCTTCCCGGCCAGCCATGGCCCCTTTCCTCATTTGAGCTGGAAGAAGTGTCTATCACCGATCTCCATTCGGGTCTGGTCTCGGGCCGGTGGACCGCCCGGGACCTTACCGAAGCATACCTGGCTCGAATCGAGGAAATCGATCGGCAGGGTCCCACCCTCCGAAGCGTTATCGAAACCAATCCGGAGGCTCTGGAGATCGCAGAAGCCTTGGATGGTGAGATGGAAGCGGGACAGGTAAGAGGCCCCCTTCATGGAATCCCCATTCTCCTGAAGGACAACATCGCCACCCATGACTCCATGACTACTACCGCGGGGTCCTATGCCCTCGAGGGGTCTATCCCGCCGGAGGATTCGGGTGTGGCCCGGAAGCTTCGGGCGGCCGGGGCGATCCTCCTTGGGAAGGCGAACCTCAGCGAGTGGGCGAATTTCAGGTCCACCCGGTCGTCTTCGGGATGGAGCGGTCGGGGTGGGCAGTGCGGGAACCCCTATGTCCTGGACCGGAATCCCTGCGGATCCAGCTCCGGATCCGGAGCCGCGGCTTCGGCGAGCCTGTGTGGGGCCGCCATTGGGACCGAAACGAACGGGTCCATCGTCTGTCCTTCCAACGCCAGCGGGGTTGTGGGGATTAAACCTACCATCGGCCTGGTGAGCCGGAGTCGGATCATCCCAATCTCCCACACCCAGGACACTGCCGGACCTATGGCTCGATCCGTTCGGGATGCAGCACTCGTCCTCGGTGCCCTGGCAGGGCTGGATCCGGCTGACTCGGCAACGACAGCCGGAGCCGAAAGGGCCGAGTCCGACTACACTCCCTACCTGGATCCGGACGGACTTCGGGGGGCGCGAATCGGTGTGGCTACCCAGTACTCCGAGGGGCACGAGGTGGTGGAGGCCATCTTCGCGGATGCCCTGGACGCCATGAGGAGTGCTGGGGCCATGGTGGTGGAGATTCCGGAGGTGGAGGCCTGGAGGAGAATGGGCGGACCCTCGGGTAGGCTCATGCGTTACGAATTCAAAGCGGATCTCAACGCCTATTTGGCCGGCCTCGGGCCCACCGCACCCGTTAAATCCCTGGAAGACATCATCGTCTTCAACGAAGCGAATGCGGACCGGGAACTACCCTACTTCCAGCAGGAAATCCTTTACCAAGCCCAGGAGTTGGGCCCCCTCACCGATTCCGCATATCAGGAAGCCCTGGCCGAGGCCATGCGTCTATCCCGAGACGAGGGGATCGATGCCGTCATGGGCGAACACCAGCTGAATGCCATCGTAGCGCCCACCGGAAGTCCTGCATGGACGACGGATGTAATCAATGGGGATCGCTACCAGATGGGGAGCTCGAGCCCGGCTGCCATCTCTGGATACCCAAACATCACGGTACCCATGGGTTCCTTCAGCGAACTTCCGGTGAACATCAGCATCTGGGGGAGGGCCTGGAGCGAGCCGGAACTGCTCCGGATCGCCTATGCCTTCGAGCAGCTCACCCAGCACCGGATGACGCCGAAGTTCATCCCCCACCTCGACCTATAGGCGGACGCTTCACTCGAACCGAATGGCCACTACCGGGTCCACTCGGGATGCCCTCCGGGCAGGGAGTTTCCGCTCGGTGAGGGGGCAGGATAGGCAGCGCACCATCTTTCCCCGACTTGATGCTCCTTAACCCGGCACCCATCATACGCCGATGCCGATTCTTCGTTTGGAGCTTCTTGGACCCCTGCGCCTGGTCTCGCCGAGTGGTGAAATCCTCTCGGCCAGTCCTCTTCCCCTAGCCCTTCTGGCTTTCCTGGCCGTGGAGGACCGCCCTTTTTCCCGGAACCATTTAGCGGACCTTTTCTGGCCAGGTGGGGACCGGAGCCGCCGGCTCCATAACCTTCGGCAGACCATCCTTCGACTCAAAACCCCCGACACCCCAGACCTCATCGGAGGTGACGGAATGGTTCACCTCCGACCCTCGATCCTTGAGACCGACGTCGAGCTGTTCAAGAGCCATCTTACGGATGGACGGGTAATGGAAGCTGTCACCCTCTGGCGAGGCTGCTTCCTGGAGAATTTTCGAAGGCCCCAAAGTTGGGAGCTCGAAGACTGGGTCGACCGAAACCGTTCCCTGCTGGAGGTTACCCTGGCAGCGGCGGCGGTGAAGGGTGCGCAGGACGCGCTGGACGCGGAAGCGCCCGAGAGGGCTCTGGCCCTGCTGCGAACTCCTCGAAGTGTCCTCCCGGACCACCAAAGGCTGGGTGGCATGGAGGTGATAGCACTGGCGGGGCTGGGGCGTAGGGCCGAGGCCGAAGGTGTCCTCAAAACTCTTCAGATCAGTGAGGTGGAGGTGGAGGAAGAGGTTCTCGCCGCCCTTGAGTCTACCCCCGAGATGCCTCCGGAATCCCAGAATACCGTCCCGGATTCCACAACGAACGAGAAGGTGGAGGAGGTGGCCGCCAGTTCCCCCGTGCCGGCCCTCTCCCGAGCGAGGTCTGTCCCCAGGCCCCGACCCCGAAGAGTACGTCTTCTCCTCTGGCTCGCCAGCAGCGCCGCTCTCCTTACCCTGGCGGGTTTCGCCCTTCGGTGGGGTTCAGCGAGAGCCCCAATCTCCGCCAGTGACGCTGCGGGGTACCGGATCATTGTCTGCACTTCTTGGGCCGCCGATGGACTTTTGAACCAACCCTTTCGCATGAAATTCGACGGGACGGAAAAGCACCGCCTCTCTTCTGAGGGGATTTGCGAAGGAGCCTGGATCGAGGAGGTACATGCCCTGCTCGGAGCTGCCTCCCATCGGGAACCCGACGCTCGACTGGTTCGTCTCGACCCCGACCCGTCCAATTCCATCGCAGAGTGGGGGCTCTCGGAGGTGGAGACCGCCCGGGATCTTCGTGCTGTCAGAATCTCCCGGAGCACCCCCAGGGTGGGCCCAGGCGGAGTCCTTGTGTTCTCAGCAGAGAGCGGGGAGGGGAACCGGGATGTCTATGCCCTCGACCCCCTCTCCATGACGGTCCTCCGGCTCACGGATTCCCCAGAAGTGGACGACTGGCCTACTGTGGCTCAGGATGGACACCGTGTCATCTTCACCTCCTTCCGGACGGGAGCAGGAGATCTCTACAGCGTGGAGTTGGGTGGAGGTGGACTGAAGCGTCTCACCGCCGACCCAATCCAGGATGGTGCGGCTCGCATCCATGGCGATTCGGTCGTTTTTGTTCGAGGTCGTGGCACCGGGGCTGAGGATGGAAACATGGAGCTGATTCTGCTCGACCTGTCCACGGGGGAGGAGACCCAGCTCACGGATAACGCCTGGAATGACTTTGAGCAGACCTGGTCTTTCGATGGCCGCTTTCTGTGCTGGCAGTCCGAGCGCCTCGGGCATTTCGAGTCGGATATCATGGTGATGGATCTCCTCACCGGTAAGCAGTGGAACGCCATAGGGACTCCGGGCAGGGAGAGCGACTGTCGCTGGACTCCACTGGGAAACGGACTCCTTTATCTCCGATTTGAAAATGCGACCGGATCAGAACTCTACCATAGCAGCATGAGGGGAGTCCGCCCCGTCAACATCAGCCGATATGAAGGCAGCGAGGCGGTCCTGGGGTTCTTGGTTCTTCCCGAGGGGATGCGGTAAAGAGGGTTCCCGGTTAGAGCCCCCCCCCCCGAGTTCTTCACTCGAACCGAATGGCCACCACCGGGTCCACTCGGGATGCCCTCCGGG
>CAYOVN010000248.1:0-4251 GCA_964407425.1 uncultured Gemmatimonadaceae bacterium | reverse complement strand
GTCGGTCGGCAGTGGGAGCCGGCGTCAGCCAGACCGTCACCCACTCCTGAAAATCGGCCTCGGCCTCAGCCACGACCCGGATCCCCATGAGGGAGTGGGCTTTTCCGCAGAATTCGGCGCATTGCCCCCAGTAAACACCCTCTTCCTTGATGGTGAAGTGCATCCAATTGCGCTTGGACTCCTGACCCTCCGGGACACGGACTACGGGGTTCACATCCCTCTTTCCCCCGAGCCTTGGAACCCAGAACGAGTGGATGACGTCGCCAGATTCCAGCCTGAGGCTTACGGGTCGGTTCACCGGAAGGTGTAACTCGTTTGCAGTGGTTATCCCGAGCTCCGGATAGTGGAAACTCCACCAGTATCGACGCCCGGTGACCTCCACGATCAGCGCGTCCCCATCGGGAGGGCGCTGAACCTGGAAGACGCCCCGGATGGTGGGGATCACAATGGCTACAACAATGATGGCCGGGACTATGGTCCAGGCGATCTCCAGCCCCATGTGGCCATGGATCGGCTTGGGTTTCGCCTGCCCAGGCCTCTCCCTGAAACGAATCAGGATGTAGGCCATCAGCGCCCAAACAACGACCAGGATGATCATGGTCCACCAGAACACCTGCACGTAAAGGTTCTGGCTGACCTCACCGTAGTCGGTTACGGGATTGATGGTGGACTGGAGGTATTCCTCGCCGCAGGCCGAAAGGAATGCAGCGAGAAGAAAGACGCCCAGGACCCTCGTCCGGCTTCTCATTCTCTTTGCCCAGCTTCGCAGACTGTCGCTCTTCATCCCACTCGCTTCTGTTCAGGGTTGGAGCTTCGGCGGTCGAGCTTCGGCGGTCGAGCTTCGGCGGTCGAGCTTCGGCGGTCCAGCGTCGATGGTCCAGCGTCGGCGGTCCAGCGTCGGCGGTCGAACCGACGTTTCCCCACCTTCGGCGGCCTCTGATCCAACGCGGGACCGCACGGGTCTCTCCGTACCCCGGGGCCCATAGCCTCGGGAGCGGACTACCTATAAGGCCTCTAAAAAAGCCTCTTGTAAGAGCCTCAAGCTTGAGCGGGCCCAAACGGGCCCAGGAGGCAGGAAGACCAGCCCTTCAGTCTCTCAAGCGCGACCATTCATGGCGTACATGGCCGGCAGAGAATCCCAGCCGTCTTCCGTCAGGAAAGGGAATCGAGCCGAATGGCTTCGTCCAGGAGCATCACGGGAATGTCGTCCTTTACTGGATACAGGACCTTCCCATCCTCCCGGACCAATCCCTCCTCAATTGGATCTTTGACACGATCTCCGCCCTGGTTCTCGAGAGATCCATCCTCGACTGCCTGGTTCACACGGCCCAGCGTCTCTGCGTCGGCATGCTTCAGCGTCTGCATCGTCTCCGGACACACAAGAATCTCGAGGAGCTCGGAATTAACCATGACGAGCCTGGCGTTGATCGTACTCTGATGCGTATCTATCGGAACACATCGGGTCTTAGGATGAAGACCGATGGATTGAGCCGATAAAAGTATAACAAGAATTACTCTTTGTGGAGGGGCCCACGGATATGCTGCCAATGATCACCAGACCGCCCGGATCGCCCGCTAGTGGGCGGTCTTCATCCGGAAATCAAACAGGCGGCCTCCCCCTGGCCCCTGCGGGATCACTTCTTGTCGCCGCCATCCTCTTTCTTTCGGCATGCGGCCCCTCCCAGGGCCAGACCCAGAACACGGAAGGATCCGCGGCTCCAACTGCGGCCCTGGCCTCCGAACCCCAGGAGCGCCTTCCGGCCCCCGGGGAGGCCTGGGTGATCTTCGGCACGGACACAGTAACGGCCGAGGTGGCCCGAACTGCCGAAGAAAGGGAGAAAGGGCTCATGTACACGGACAAGCTGGACAAGGGCAGAGGTATGCTCTTCGTTTTTCAGGACATCCAGATCCGGTCGTTCTGGATGGAAAACACCCTGATCCCCCTGGACATCGCCTATTTGGATGAAAGCCTCATCATCTCGGATATCCAGGCCATGGAGCCCCTCACCACAGACCTCCACCCATCGGCCCGCCCGGCAATGTTCGCTCTCGAGGTTCCCATGGGGTGGTTCGCCGAAATGGGGATTTCCGCGGGTGCCGAGGCCCGGGTGATCTTCGGTCCCGGGTAGGGATAAGGGGCAGACTTACGAACCGGACGTGGGTTCGCTGCGAAGAGGTCCCTCGAGTCCTCCCAAGATTCTCGGCCTATCCCCCTACCGCCGAACCGAGTGCCCGAATCAACGCGTCGACGTCGTCCTGATCGTTGTAGACGTTGGGTGAGATCCGGAGAGCCGAACCCCGCAGGGAAGTAGACACCCTCTCCCGATCCAACGCCTCCCTGACAGTGTCGATACTCAACCCATCCGGCATACGAATGCCGAAAATGTGGCCGACGCGGAACGCCTCCGACTCCAACCGGTAGCCCAAGGCCCGGGCTTCATCCAGAAGACCAGCACTCAGGTTTCTGGTGTAAGCCTGGATCTTTTCAGGCGTCCATTCCTGGAGAAGGCGAAGGGCCTCGACGACCATGGGAACCAATATGAAGTTGCTCCGCTCGCCCACGTCGAAACGAATCGCCCCCGGCTGATACTCATCCTGGTAGTCCACCAGGTTCTTGAAATCCTCGCTCCCTTCCCGGCCGATCCAGGTCTCTTCCAGCGGCTGACCATCCAGGTAACGGGGCCCGAAATATCCCAATCCAATAGAGTACGGCCCCAGAAGCCATTTATACGAAGCCACGATCAGTGCGTCTGGCTGGACCTCCTGAACATCGAAGGGGAGGGCTCCGATAGCCTGGGTCCCATCCACGATGAATGCCGCCCCAACCTCCCTGGCCCGGGCCCCGATGGCGGGGAGGTCGAAGACGGTCCCATCGGTCCAGTGGACGGGAGCGAGTGCCACCACCGCTGTGGCTACATCGATGGCTTCCAGGATCTTCTCGTTCCAAACCTGACCCCTGGCGCCCGAATCCTCCGGCCCGACCACCCGGATCTCGACATCGCTTTCGCCGGCTGCGCGCAGCCAGGGATAGACGTTCCCCGGAAACTGCTCGTGGAGGAGAACAATATTCTGTCCCGGACTCAGGGGGGTGTTCTTCGCAGCAATGCCAACCCCGTACGACACCGATGGAAGGATGGCCACAGAAGATGAATGGGATGCGTTGACCAGCGTAGCGAAACGATTCCGCAGCTCATCGCTTTCCTCGAAAAAGTCCGCCGGGTCGATGAGGGTCGGATTCCGCTTCCGAAGCATCCCCCGGATCCCCGCTTCCTCCACCGCCTTGGGCAGGGGGCTCATGTAGGCACCGTTCAGGTACCTGACTTCCGGTGGTAACGAGAATGCCTCTCGCTGGCACTCGAGGCGCGCGTCAGGATCTACCGGTTGGGCCATCGAATGGTCCATTCCTCTTATCCTCCCGCCAGCCATGCCTCCGTCGCCCCGTGCAGGGAAACGGGTGCGTCGTCAAGAGTGCCCAGGTCGATCTGCCCCGCCATCTCGTGGACCTGTTCCAACCATCTTCTTTCGTCCCGGAGAACGTCTAAGAGCAGGGTCACCACATCGTCCTCCAAATCGGCCCGGGAAACGACCCAGTTCATCATGGCCAAGGTGGAGATGGAGGACTCCACTCCCGGGTAAGCTCCGGGTGGAATCTCGGCGGGAGAATAGTAGGGATATCGCTCTCGAATCAGCTCGACCTGAGCCGGCTCGATCGGAATAAGACGGGCACCACCGGTGGTCGTGGCTTCCAGCACTGCAGCCGCTGGATACCCCACCGAGATGATCGCCGCGTCGATGGCCCCGTCGCGGAGAGAGGCTGCAGATTCGGAAAAAGTGAGAAAACGGGCGTCCACATCCTCATAGGTCATCCCGTATAGATCCAGGAGCTGCCTGGCCACCTGCTCGGTTCCGCTTCCGGCGGCGCCCACCGAAATCCTTCCACCCGCCAATTCTCCCAGGGAGTGTGCCGTAGATCCCCTGGGCACGAGGATGTGAACCAGGTTCGCATAAAGGGGGGCAACCACTCGAAGGCTCTCGAAGGACTCCACGTAGTCGGATCCCCCGTGGAATGCCTCGAACACGCTCACCGATAGTGCGAATCCCAGATCGATCTGGCCCTCCCGGAGTCTGTTCACGTTCTCCACCGCTCCGCCTGTCACCTCGGCAGTGTACTGCCGCGCAGAGTCTTTGACGGAGAGGAGGCTGGCGATGGCTCCGCCCAGGGGATAGTAAATCCCGCCCGTACCTGCCGTA
>CAYOVN010000247.1:0-4257 GCA_964407425.1 uncultured Gemmatimonadaceae bacterium | reverse complement strand
GCGGCGCATTGTTTGGGGGCGTGATTGGGGCAATCAGTGGCTATTCAATCCAAATGAGCCTCTGCGGCTCCAAAGAAGACAGAGGGGAGGAGTGTACCGGGCTCGTCGGGGCAGCGGCGGCTGGAGGAGCTCTCCTGGCCGTGTTGGGGGGGGTGATGGGTTGGGGGGCGAAGAGCGACCGATGGGTTCCGGTCCCCCTGGAGCAACTCTCCTTCCTCACCCAACCGAATGGTCGGTTCGGCTTGAGTTTCTCAATACCCACCAGGCGATAGGGAAGGGGATTCACCTTCGCCACCATCGGGCCCGGGGCCAACGGTCGTTGTCATGAAGCGGTAAGGGCAGCCCCGCCGCTGAAAACGGTACGAAATGCCTAGGTTGAAGGCACCGCGAATACGCTTTCCGTTGCGAGACCATTGGCACGAGGGACACATTGGAAGTAGGGCCCAAGGAAAAGCCCTGGGCAATGAACTCTCTCCGGTGTGAGGTAGGTGTGATGGGTCTCGACGGACAAAACGTCATCCAAAGATTTCATTCGGTTCTGGTCCAAGAACTCGGCTCCCGGGCAGCCCGGAACCGTGGTGGCTCCCTAACCGTTGCCGACATCTACTTCGATCTGGTCCCTTTTCAGAGCCTCCGGAAGGAGCTGGGAGTCGATTCCGTCTTCGACTATGAGAGAGCCCTCCTTCAGCTTCTAGCGGGTCAGGGTGGATTTCTGGAGATGGAGTACATCGGCGACCGGCACAAGCTCCAACGCCAGCTTGAATCAGGCCGTCCTGATCCGGATCTGTTTCGGGAACTCCTGCCCGCCGGCGTCCGTATTTGCTCTCCCCTGGAGGAGGAGGTCCTGGATCCGAAAGAAGAGAAGGACCTGCCGTTTTTCCACGATTGTCCCTCCTGCACCGAGGCTCTCCCCCAGAAAACCGGGATGAGCTTTTGTCCTTTCTGTGGCACCGATCTCAGACGAACACCGTGCGTCTCGTGCGATGAAAAGCTCAAGCTGGATTGGAGATTTTGCATCGCTTGCGGGACCGAAGTGGAGAAGGGGAGCGGTTCTTTCCTGACCCATTAAACGAAGCGCCAGCCCCGTTTCCGGGACTGACGCCATCTCCTTACGGAGGCACCCGTCTGTGCAGGAAGGTGACCAAGCCTCCCTCGCTGGAAGAACGAACCAGCCGCACTTGTCCATGCTCATGAGTGGCAAATAGGCACGTAACCACCCAGGGCATAGCGCAGTATGCACCGAACTTGAAAAATTAGCAAGAAGAAACTTTTTAAGCTTCTTTTACTTTCTTTCGTCGCCCACCCAGACAGGTACTTTTCCAAGAAATGCCGCAGTAAACTCAGGGGAGGAGAACTCCACCCAACCGGGAAGCTCATCCTTCACATCGAGAAAACACTTCAGGAATAGGCCTCGAGCTGCCTTGGCCCGGTATTCGGGGTCGGCAGTGCCTGGATCCCCCTGAGCACGCCTCCTGGCGAGGCGTCGGCCGAAGAGTCCATCAAACACGAGTCGAACGACGTCCTCCACCTCCCAGTAGCCCCTGGAACGGCGGAAGAAGAGCTTCTCGAAGGCCTCCCGGGCCTCGACCCGGGATTTCATGCTGGGTCGGCGCCAGGAGCCTTTATGGCCATCCAGGAGCCAAATGGGGAGGGGATTCGGGGGTAGGTCCCTTTCCAGAGGCTCCTCTCCCTCCGCGAGCCAGGCCAACCGTACCTGGAGGACTTCGGCCATCTCCGCCAAGGTGTCCACCGGCGGAACGTCCCGACCATCCAGGAACGCATAGAGGGCAGGTCGGTCCACCTTCCGGAGGCGGGGGTTTCCCCGGCTGGCCCGGTCCTTACGGCGAGTTTGCATTTCCCGGGCAAAGGCAAGCTTGGAATAGCCGGCAGCTTTCATAGCCTGGTCCAGGCGATTACCGAATTCCTTTGGCCTCATCATATCCCCTTTCGACGGACCCCTCCGACCTACAATCACTCCATTCTCATAAGATAGCCGTGTGTTGGCATTTTATACAATACTTCTTTCCTCTAGCGTTTGGTTTTCCACCATACCGTGTCCGTGTATTGCTAAGATCTTTATTTTTAAGGCTTTATGGGAACTTGTGGGAATCTTGTTTCCATTTCCAACACCATTAAACAATGGACCCGTGACCGGAAAACCCCTGCTTCGGTGGATCCATCGGGCCCATCCTTCATTGCCCACTGACCCACAGGCCTCTATATCGAGAGCAGGGAATTCATGTACCTGAAACCAGTGAAGAGAAACCCTACCGGTGACCACCGCCCGAACTCAGAAGTCGATTTTTCTCTTCTGGATTCCCTTGGCCGCGACCTGGCTCATGATGTCGATGGAGGGTCCGTTCCTCGCCGCCGTAATCGCCCGCCTCGCCGATCCCCGTTTCAACCTGGCCGCACATGGGGTGGCTTTTGCGTTCGCCCTTCTCATCGAGGCGCCGATCATCATGATCATGAGCGCCTCCACGGCTCTGGTTGAGGACCGCCTCAGCTTCCGACGACTCCGGAATTTCATCTACCTGCTGAACGGGTTGGTGACGGGGGCCCAAATCCTCATCCTGATCCCGCCGATCTTCCGTTTCATCATGACGGATCTGATGGCGTTGCCGGATGAGGTGGCAAGACTGACCTACGGCGCTCTCTGGCTCTTGCTTCCCTGGCCTGGAGCCATCGGTTACCGGCGCTTCTACCACGGCATCCTGATTCGAGATGGAAAGACTCGCCTGGTGGCGTTCAGCACCATTGTCCGGCTGGTTTCCATGGCGACAACAGGCCTGCTCCTGTTCTTCATATTCCGACCGCCAGGAGCCTGGGTCGGAGCGGCCAGTCTCTCCATGGGGGTCACACTAGAGGCTATTACAAGTCGAATCATGGCAATTGGTTCGGTCCGCGATCTTAATAAGTTGACTGAGGTGAAAATCGAAGGAGAAGTGGGGAAGGACAATCAGCCGTACGAGGAACTGACCTACCGCCGGATCATTGGCTTTTACTACCCCCTCGCCCTGACCTCGATGATCGGCCTCGCGGCCCAACCCATGATGACCTTTTTCATGGGCCGAGCAGCCGCACCCGTGGAGTCGTTGGCGGTTTTTCCCGTCGTGTTTTCACTGGTTTTTGTTTTCCGATCGATGGGCCTGTCATTCCAGGAAGTCGGAATCGCCCTCATGGGGAGGGAATTCGAGCATTTTCGGTCTCTGGCACGCTTCGCCACGGTCCTGGCGCTCTTGAGCACCTCCGTTCTCGCTCTGGTGGCCTTCACGCCGTTGGCGGACTTCTGGTTTGTCTCGGTCTCGGGATTGAGCCCCGATTTGGCCCGTTTTGCATTGATCCCAACCATCTTCCTGGTCCCACTCCCGTTTCTTTCGGCCCTCTTGTCCTTCCAGCGCAGCATCCTTGTCGTAGCCCGGAATACCAGGCCCATCACCATCGCTACGGCCCTGGAAGTAACCGGAATTGCTTTGCTTTTCCCACTTTTGGGGTGGAAGTTCGGGGTTGTGGGGGTGACGGCCGCCGCCGCATCCATCCTGATAGGCCGTATCGCAGCCAATTCCTTCCTGATGGCGCCCTGCAGAAAAGCGATCCTCCCTTCCGCTCGGCGGAAATTGTAGCAAGATTGATTCATTGCGTATTGGTTTCCTCCCCCCTTTGGTTGAGGTGGGAGAGGAAGTGGGTGGAACGGCACCGAAACCCCAAGGTTCCGGAAACCGTAGGGAGACGGGAACAGGAATACGTCTCCGGGGTCTTTGCCTGCGGTTAACTCATTCAGGGCAGGATTTATGTTTGGACTCGAACTCATTCCGATTGGCATCGCAGGGGCTGGAGCTGTCTATGGACACATCAAGTCCCGAAAATTCGTCCGCCGAAGGCTCCGGTACACCAGCTGGGTTGAAAAACCCTACCTCGGGATCTTAACCGGTGTGGCGGCAGCGATCGTCGCAGCCCCGGTTGTAGGGATCATTCCCTTTCTGGGGCTCGGGGCCAGTACCGCGGTGATCTTTGGAGCCGGCGTCGGAACGGGGGTTTCCATGGGAGCCAAAGAAGCCAGAGACGGAAGCTCCTTCGACGAAGAATAGGCCGCGGCCCCGGCCAATGACCGAGCTTTTGAACCCCCTCGCCCTTTGGAGCGAGGGGGTTCTTGCTTTTGGCGGCCCAGGGCCACCCAGGATGGCCGGCAGCACCCTGTCAGACCCCGAAGGCGAACCAAGGAGTGGAGCAATGCTGATGCGAAACGGAGGGACCCTT
>CAYOVN010000246.1:0-4263 GCA_964407425.1 uncultured Gemmatimonadaceae bacterium | reverse complement strand
ACGTCCATATCCGGCCCCGGTTCAAGAACGTTGAGAGTGAGATTGGGAATTTTCATGTCTCACCTGCCGGAATGCGGGCGGTATTCGAGGCCCATGGCGAGATCATGACCGTCCCCGCCGACAAGGGAGATATAAGGAATCTGACGGAAACACCGGGAGTGATGGAGCGAAACCCGGCTTGGTCACCTGACGGTAAGTATGTCGCCTACTTTTCCGATGAGAGCGGTGAATATGCGGTGCATATCCGTGATCAACTCGGGAAAGAAGAACCGATGAAGATCGCAGTAGACGATCCAACCTTCTTCTACAACCCCTCATGGTCACCGGAAAGCGACAAGGTCGTTTTTACGGACAAAACGGGGAATATCTGGGTGATCGACGTTGCGTCCCAGGGGCTGACCCTGGTTGACGACATGGCGGCGGCTCCGGCTTGGTCGCCTGATGGGGAATGGATCACCTATCAGAAGCGTCGCGTGAACCGCTTCGGCGTCATTTGGGTGTATTCCATGGAGGACGGCTCGAGGCACCAGATCACGGACGGCCTGAGTGATGCGGCAGAGCCGGTCTTTGATGCCGACGGGAAGTATCTGTTCTTCCGGGCGAGCACGAACTCCGGAATGACCAAAAGCGGTCTGGATATGTCATCCAACGACCACCCCGTCACCTACAACATCTATATCACTGTCCTGCGAAGTGACCTCCCCTCTCCCTTCCAACCGGAGAGCGATGACGAGGAAATCAAGGAAGCTGCGGGGGCGGAAGCAGAGGAAGTGGACGACGAGGCCGAACCCTTCAGGATCGATTTCGCCAATATCGGACAGCGGATTCTGGCCCTGCCCGGCAGTGCCGGATCGTACAGTCTTCTGAGCTCCATCAAGGGCGGAAAACTCTTCTATCGATCTGGCTCTTCAGTGATGAAGTATGACTTCACAGAGCGGGAGTCGGACACATATCTGTCGGGGGTTTCGGCCTTCGCCATCTCCGCCGACGGGGAGAAGATGCTTTACCGGGCGGGGCAGAACTGGGGGATCGTGGAGACGAAAGGCAGCCCGGAATCAGGTGACGGGCAGCTCGATCTGGACGATCTCGAGGTTCAAGTCGATCCGTTGAAGGAATGGGCCCAGATGTTCAAAGACGCCTGGCGCCTGAACCGGGACTACTTCTACGCCCCCAACATGCATGGGGTGGACTGGGAAGCGAATTACGAAAAATGGGCTGGCTATCTACCCGACCTGGCCCACAGAAGCGACCTGAACTACCTCCTCAGCGAGATGTTGGGTGAGTTGAGCGTCGGCCACTCCTATGTCCGGGGAGGCGCTTTCCCGTCGGTGGAGAGCGTGCCGGGTGGGCTCCTCGGCGCCGACTTTTCCATAGAGAACGGCCGGTACCGCCTGGAGAAAATCTTCAGTGGGCTGAACTGGAATCCCGACCTGCGGGCCCCCCTGACGGAGCCAGGCGTTTCCGTGAACGAAGGGGACTACGTTCTTGCGGTGAATGGCAGGGAAGTGGGGCCGGAGGAAAATATCTACGCCCTCTTCCAGAACACTTCGGGCAAACAAATCACCCTGACCGTAAACGCCCAGCCGAATATGACCGGGGCCCGGGAGGTCACGGTCGTGCCCATCGGCAGCGAGAACTCCCTACGGAACCGGGACTGGGTGGAAGGGAACAGGAAGAAGGTGGAGGAGATGACCGATGGGAAGATCGGCTATGTCTATCTGCCCAATACCGGGAGCGGCGGCTACACCTACTTCAACCGGTACTTCTTCTCCCAGCAGGACAAGGAAGGCTTCGTCATCGACGAGCGATTCAATGGTGGCGGACAGGTCGCTAACTATATCGTCGAATATCTCGGGAAGGAGCTGCTCAACTATTGGGCTCCCCGCACCGGCCCCGATTACACCTCACCCTTCGCAGCGAACTTTGGCCCCAAGGTCATGATCATCAATGAGAATGCAGGATCGGGAGGCGACTGGATGCCTTTCTATTTCCGTGAGGCAGGGGTTGGGCCGCTGATCGGAAAACGCACCTGGGGCGGGCTCGTTGGAATCGGCGGGACCCCCGGACTCATGGACGGCGGTTCGGTGACCGCCCCGAACTTCGGAATCTTCAGTAAAGAAGGGGAGTGGATCATTGAGAACGAAGGCGTCGCGCCTGACTTCGACTCCGAGATGACGCCCAAAGATGTCATCGAGGGTCGAGATCCCCAGTTGGAGAAGGCCATCGAGGTAGTGATGGAACGCCTTCAGACTGAGGGATACACCAAAACGCCCCGTCCGCAATTTCCCAACCGGAGCCGGGGAGGGGGAGGTAGGTAAGCGGGGACATGAGCCATTTCGCGGCGCTTCCGTTTTCCCTCAGGCGTAGCCGGGACGTCCTGGGGGCCGCGTCGATCATCACGACGACGGAGAGGGTCCACGGCCTCCTTCATTTGGATGGTGACCGCCTGATCATCCAATGGCGGCTCACCAGGATGACCCAGACTCTAGGGGATGAGATCAGGACGGACGAAGAGATGGAGCCGGTCCAGGAGGTGGAAGTTCCACTTGGTGCTCTGGCCGGTGGGACAGTGCGACGGCCGTGGTGGAAGTTCGGAACCGGGCTCAGGCTCGTGCTGACAGCTACCGACCTGCGGGCCTTCGATATCCTCGCCGGAGAGGAGGGCCTTAAGCTGAAACACCCGGCTGAGTTGGTGGTCCGTCTAAGGCGCCGGGACGCCCTCGCAGCCGAGGAGTTCACGGCCGAACTAGCGCTTGCCCTGGCTGAGCGGGCCTTGGAAGGGTTCCATAGGCGGGTCTTGGTCGGGGATGGGTCCGAGGATGGGATTCAGGCCTTGTCCTCCGGACCGGAGGGGGGGGTCGATCCCGGTTAGGCCGGCTGGTACTTCCGGGGATGCGTTGTGGACGTCGTTGGACAAGAAGAGGGCGGCCCCCGGGTGGGGCCGCCCTTTTCTGAGTCCTACTCACCCTACCGGGTACATCTCCCGGGCCAGGGCGTGGGCTTCCTCGTCCTCCAAAACCGGGACCAGGTCGAAGTCGCAGACCGTATGCCATTGAGTGACCCAGCGGGCCACGGCCTCCGCGTCGTCGGCCTCACAAATCACAACACCCGTCATATTCATGACGTCGTGCCAGCGTCCGATGATCTTGATGCCCGGGCCGGATGCGGCCTTGTAATCAGCCAGCTCCATCCCTGCGAAAACCGTCATTACATCCTGCCTCTTGTCCGGGTGGATCTCCCAGATGAGTCTGAATTTCATGCTACACTCCTGGCTTTTGGGGTGGTTCGGGGGCTTTGAATCCTGAGGCACCCTATCAAAGCGGCGCGTCGTTCCACATGTCGGCGATCACCTTCCATCCCCCGTCGGCCTGCCGCTCAAAAAGGGCCAACCACTTCATGCCCACATCCGTCGGAGTACCGTCGAGTACAAGCTTGGCCTTGCAGTATCCGCTGGTGAAAGCCATGTCGCCGCTTCCCTTGATGACCGATGGCTCCCCTTCGAACTCCAGGGTAGTGGGAAAGGTCTCGAACATTGCCTGCCCTTCGTCGAGGCCGTGAGTTCCCATGGAATCTGGAGGAAGGAGGATTACGTCCTCCGAGCATGTGGTCATCCAGGTCTTCCAGTCCGCTGCGATACAACACTTCAGGTGGAGTTTGGTGATGTCCTTCAAGGCTTGTTCGTCCTGAGGGGATAGAGTTGAAACGCCCATGTTTCCTCCGTCTTTCCGTAGGGGAGAAATCCGTCCTTTGACGGTGTTTCGCAGGCTGCGAGGCCCGGCCTTCTTCAGGTTGTGTTTTTGATTCGCCGAAAGCTTAACCTGGCTACACGCCAATGCGCAAATGCTGTGGACGGGGATGATGGAGGTTTCCAGGAGTTGGCGGCAAGGCCTGGGCGGCGCGCATCTGTCCACAAGACACAGGTGATATGCATCCCTTCCGTCGATCTGGCATGCAACCGGTGGCCTGGGTAGGGAAGGGTAGGAACCGGTTGCCCGCTGTCCTTAAGTTGCCCGCTGTCCTTAACCAGTCATACAATGTCTTCGGATAAGTATCTCGACCGTTCCTGGGATATAGGAGTTCGTGTCATGCAGCGGTTTTTTACCTCAGTGGTGGGTGCGCTCGCGGTTTTCACGGCCTTGTCCTGCGGCCCCCAATACACCTCTGATAATCCGGCCGACCTGATTCTTCTGAATGGTGCGGTTTACACTATGGAGGAGAGCCAGCCCTGGGCTTCTGCCGTTGTGGTTACCGGCAATACCATTA
>CAYOVN010000245.1:0-4363 GCA_964407425.1 uncultured Gemmatimonadaceae bacterium | reverse complement strand
CCCGGCTGAAGCTCCCTGAGCCCTGCGATCCATACCCTCTACATGGGCCCCGACAATGGTGAGCCCCTGGCTTTTTGCCTCAGCCAGAAGGGCCTCAGTCCGTATCAACTCCTCCCGCATGGAAACGCCGGCGGCCCCCATCCCCTTCAAGCTCGCCCCCGTCACGACGACGATGGATTTGAACGGCTTCCCCGCTGCCTTGGCATCGATGAGGTCCTGGGCAGTGGCCTGCTCCAACAGCTCGTAGTCCAGGCCGAGTTTTGTGAGGAATAGCTTCACAAACGCCGGCCCCGGACTCTGACCACATGAGGTCAGGATGACCGGGCTTTCACCCATCGGAGCTTCACCCGTCGGAGCTTCAACCATCGGAGCTTCACCCGTTACCTGGGCATGGACCGAACTGGTTCCCACCAATGCCATCAGCCCGAAAGCGACCAGCCCCAGCATCCAACGGCTTCGTCGCGTCATAGTCGTCACCTCCATAAAAAAACCGACACTTCCACTCCCCGGGGAAACTAGGTGGTTAACCCGGTTACCGCACCGTCTTTGGGTGAGTTTGTTTGGACAGTGCCCGGAGGCCAACCACGGCCAGGGCCAGGAGATAGCCAGCCGTCAGGAGCCAAAAAATAAGTCCCTTCCCCGTTTGTGAGTCCCGGAGCTCCGTTTCACCGGGACCGGGAAGGGGCATGGGATCCCACTGAAGGCCATAACGGAGGGCCAAGCCCTGAACATGAAGCAGGTGGATGACCGGGACTCCCCGGGCGGCCATTTCAAAGAGGATCCCCCTTTGATCGAGGGGAGGCAGTCCCATTTCTTCGCCGGGGCCTGGCATTTCCCTTTGCTCTTCCTGCTCCCCCTTCCCTGCCCCTCCCCCGAAGAAGCTAAGCCCCGGGGGCACCTCCAGGATCCTCGGACTCGTCCCCAGGTTGGCCTCACCCCCGCCGATGTTGATGAACGCGGCCGGTTCACCGTACATCGACATCCGCTCCATCACATTCATCCTGAGATCCGGGGCTTCCAGGTAGGGGACCCCTGCCTCACGGACTTCTTCAATGAGGCCTCGGCGGAAATCCGGATCGAACCCGGAACCCACATCCCCCGAACCCCCCAGGGATACCGCTTCCGGGGGACGGGAAACCCATCCTCCCCCCTCCAGGTACCTGTAGAGATCGAGGAGATGGAACTCCGGACGAGTGGCGCCAAAGGAGGAGGAACCGAGGGAAAGAACGGTCACAGGCTCCCCTTCCAGAGCTTCAACCGCAGACAGAGCCGCAACCAGGAGGCCCGGAAATGAGCCCGAAGCACCGATGGCCACCCGGTCCCCAGGCCCGACCCCTCCTTCCACCAGGAGGTGGGTCACGAGGCCCGCCACATCCGGATTGGTAGAGGTCCGTTTGGCCTCCAGCTGCCCCAGGGAAGTAAACAAAGGACTCAGTTCGGGCCCAATCAGACAGGTCCCGTTGGGGTCGTCGAAGGCATTCAGAACAAAACCTTCTTCCTCACAATGCCTTCCAAGAGAGGCCACCACTGAGTCCATGGTTGCAGAGGCCTCCAGCATTGGGGCCGTCCACGGAATCAGCTCCCCGGGGGCTACAGCCTGAAGAATGGTCCAGGCAAGAAGACTGATTCCTCCCGCCAAGAGGAATGCGTTGCGTTTTTCAGGGCGGACCCCAGAGAGGGATGGATGAAGTCTGGAGGGGAGAGACATATCAGACGACCGAGTTCCTATACCAAGCCCATTATTCGTCCCAACCACCCGATGGCCACCGTGGCGGTGAGGAGGGAGCCCAGGGTCACCAGAACCCCCTGCCGCTCGAAGTGACTGGCGATGATTCCCGGGATCACCCATCCGATGACGGTAAACTCAACGGAAAGCGGGAAAAGGGCCGGGAGCATTAACCGCCAGAGCACGGCCAGTGTGCCTCCCACCAGGATGAGGAACACGAACCGCCGCCTCCCGAAGAGAATCAGCCGCCGGCTGACGAAGAGGTAGATCAGGAAGGTGAGGAGGGCCGCCACAAGGGTTCCAACGATGCGTTGGGGCTCCGAAATAAACAGAACCAGATAGCTGGGGACAATAATCCCACCGGGATACACACCCGTCAGACCGATCACCGCCAGGGAAATCAGGAGTCCGATGAAAGGAAGCTCAAATCCCATGGGGCTCACCCACCTTTCGCCAGTGTTTGACCATATCCAATCCGAGGCCGGACATGTTTCCGAAGCCGAAAAGGAGGGACCGGCCTGGCCCAGCTCCGGGCCCAGCTCCGGGCCCATCTCCAAACCCTCCCTCAGCGAGGATTCCGTCCATGACCTCCTCAGGCGGGCCGGGCCTGAGTAGCCGGATTCTCCCTGCGTGGGGATGGTGTCGAAGGCGGTATCGAACAGCCGGCCCGTGGAGGCCCGCCAGAAACAGGGTCCGGAATTTCGAAAGCCCCCCCGCCTCCAGAGCCTCGGCCCACTGAAGGCTTCGGTCGCCCCGGTCCGAGCGGAGACTGAGAAGGCCGGTGCAGGACTCCGGGGCAAGGTCTTCAGCGGCTGTGATGCGGTCATAGATCCCCAGGGTGGAGTCGGGATCATTGGCCGCGAAGGCATTAACCAGGATCCAGGGATCACTTCCTCCATCAGGCCTGTATCGCCAACTCCGCAAAGCACCTACGTCATCCTGGGCTTTGCGGAACCCGTTTCGGATGACCTCTTCAGATACCCCAAGGGACCTTGATGCCGCCCAAACGAGATCCAGATTGGGGCCGAACTCCCCGGCGCCCCCGGCCGGCAGGCAACTCGCCGGAAGCCGGGCCTCCCCCTCCGGGACCACCTCCACCTCACCCCCCGCCTCAACCACCCGGTCTCTGAATGCCTCCTCCAACTCCCCGGCAGGAACCAGGGCCCGGGAGCCCGGCGGGACATCCAAGGCCAGGACTGACGCGACCTCCTCCCGGGTCTTCCCGTGAGCTTCCATGTGGTCGACGCGGAAGTTGGTGACAAGTACCAGGTGGGGCCGAAGAATCCCGTGGATTTCCACCTGGTGGTTCTCCGGCCGGACGCTCATGACTTCGGCCAGCACCACGTCAACGCCCGACTTCGCTCCCCGGCGCAGAAGGTGTTTCTGCTCAATGATGGAGGGGGCCCCCCGGCGGCGGATTTTCTGGACCGTCCCATCCGGAAGAACATAGGCCGCCTCGGAGCCAGTGGTCTTGGTCAAGACCTTCCTACCGTCCTCGGTCAGAACAGCTGCCAGCCTCCGAGTAACGGTGGTCTTCCCACGGGTCCCGGTTACGGCGATTCGAAGGGGTACCGCCGCCCGGTGCCGGCCCAGGCGGATTCGTTCCACCACCAAATAGACCAACCATCCAAGAGCGAGAGCGAGAAAAACCAGAAGAGGTGCCATGATTTTGGAGGATACGCTCCCCGAACCGCCTGGGCAAAGCCCGGCCTCTGCAGGGCCCCAGGCCTGACTCGAATCTTTTTTCCTGGCGTTAAAGATGTCGGTGGTTCAGCTTTGGATATCTCAGGATTCAGATATAGCATGTGTCGAAGGGGTCACCCCTACAATCGGCCCTATGAAACAACGGGAGTATACAATGCGATCCCCACGCCGACTTCCATTGGCCACGTTCCTTCTTCTTCCCCTCCTGCTGGCCAACTGCCAGGAAGCCGGACCGGAGCTGAGCATCACCTATGAACAGTATCAGCTCGACAACGGCCTGACCGTGGTCTTTCACGAGGACAACTCCGATCCCCTGGTGGCTGTAGCCATCCTCTATCACGTGGGCTCGAACCGGGAGGAAGTCGGGAAGACAGGCTTCGCTCACCTCTTCGAGCACATGATGTTCCAGTCCTCCCAGCATGTCCCTGAAGATCAGTTTTTTCAGAAGATTCAGGCGGCTGGAGGAACGCTGAACGGCGGAACCGGGAACGACCAGACCATCTATTTCGAGGTAGTCCCGAAGAATGCCCTGGAAATGGCCCTATGGTTGGAATCGGACCGGATGGGGTATCTCCTCCCCACGGTAACCACTGAAGCTCTTCTGAATCAGCAGGGCGTTGTCCAAAACGAGAAGCGGCAAACCTCCGACAATCGCCCCTACGGTCACACCAGCTACATCATCGGGAAGCTCCTCTATCCGGAAGGTCACCCCTACAACTGGCAGGTGATCGGGTCCTTCGAGGATTTGGCCAACGCCACAGTAGAGGATGTCCGAAACTTCTTCCGGAAGTGGTATGGACCAAACAACGCCACCCTCGTCATCGCCGGGGACTATGACGACGCCCAGGCCCGGGAGTGGGTGGACAAATATTTCGGTGAGATCCCTGCGGCGGAACCGGTGACGGAGTGGTGGAATACGTGGAAGCACGAGTA
>CAYOVN010000244.1:0-4379 GCA_964407425.1 uncultured Gemmatimonadaceae bacterium | reverse complement strand
TGACGGGTTTCGTAGGCTTTCGCTCTGCGGACCTGGGGCACTCTTGAAGGTATTCCTGAAACCCTTCCAGAGTCAACCCGAGAATCCCGGAAAATCAATGTTCTCGGGGGTTTCGGTCCAACCCACCAACCTCAGAATGGGTGTTGGGGATCGGTGGAGGTCCTTTCGTCCCGGATGGGGCTGCACCCCATCCCCCGGGCCTGCTAGCTCCCCAACCACCAGGCATCCGGGACATGGAGAATCTCGGGAGGGCCCTTCCCGGAATAGGACACCGAAACGGCATCGAAACGAAAGGTCCTTCCTCCAAGCCCCACCTGTTCTCGAAGCCACCCTCTGGCCACCCTGGCGACCTCCCGGCGTTTCGCCCAGGTGATGGCTTCCAGTGGATGTCCGTGATCCCGGCCGGTCCTGGATTTGACCTCCACAAAAGCCACGACGTCCCCCGACGCGGCGATGATATCCACCTCCCCGCGGCCATGCCTGACATTCCGTCCGAGGATGGCCCACCCCTCGCCGACGAGGTAACGGACCGCCGCATCTTCTCCTCGCTTCCCCAGCGATATGTTATCCATGTGGCCCTTCCCTGGTCATGCAGGCCCAGGGGCCCCCAGACGGGGGCCCTGACGATCGAAAGAACCTGGGAAAGGAAGGACTGAAGAGGGGGCGCCGGAAGGGGCCCTGGAGCCCCTAGCGGCCCGTCAGGGCGAGGGGGGGACGGGCGCTACTTCGGCAGGTTTCTAGCCACCCACCAGGGATGGCGTCAGCTCTCGATCGATGGCCCGGGCGATAACCCTGATCTGGCCGAGGAGTTCCTCGAATTGATGCGGGTATAGGGACTGGGCTCCATCAGAAAGGGCGTGATTCGGATCCTGATGAACCTCCACCATCAGCCCATCCGCCCCAGCCGCGACGGCGGCTCTGGCCATGGGGGTCACTTTCGCCCTGATCCCTGTTCCGTGGCTCGGATCAGCGATGATGGGCAGGTGGGAAAGGGACTTCACGACCGGTATGGCGGTGAGATCCAGGAGATTCCGGGTCTGGGTGTCGAAACTCCTTACTCCCCGTTCGCAGAGGATCACGTTGGGGTTCCCTTCGGCGAGGACATATTCCGCCGCGAGAAGGAGTTCCTCGATGGTCGCCGAAAGACCTCTCTTGAGGAGAATGGGCTTCCCGATCCGGCCTACTTTTCGGAGGAGGGAATAGTTCTGCATGTTCCTGGCACCGACTTGGATGATGTCGGCATACTCGGCGACGTGGTCCGCGGCTTCGACGTCCAGGGCCTCGGTCACGATGGCCAATCCGGTCTCGTCCCGGGCCCTGGCGAGGAACTCGAGGCCCTTCACCCCCAACCCCTGGAAAGAATACGGAGAGGTCCGTGGCTTGAACGCGCCTCCCCTCAGAATGGTGACGCCCGCCTTCACCAGGATTCCTGCGATCTCCAGGATCTGGTCTTCACTCTCCACAGCACATGGCCCGGCCATGATGGCGATTTCTCGCCCACCGATCCGGGTGCCATTGGGTAGGGAGACGATGGTATCGTCCTCCTTCCACTCCCGGGACACCTGCTTGTAGGAATGGCTGACCGGAATGACCTCCAGGACCCCTGGCTGGCTCTGGAAGAGGTTCGGCTCCACCTGCCCATCATTCCCGATAAGGCCGATGGATGTCCGCTGGCGCCCAGGGATGGGCCGGGCCTCATAGCCCATCTCCTGGATCATCTCCACGACGTCTCGAATCTCTTGCGAGGATGCATTGTGTTTCATGACAACAAGCATGAGGCGCTCTCTATGTCAGGGTCCCGGAGTCAGTCCCTGTCGGGAGCATCCGAGATTGATTTCGGTTTGGGTTTTTTCACTTGGCGGGTTTCCCCGCCCGCCAAATCTAATTCAAGTCCATCCCAACCCGGGAGGACCCGGCCAGAATAACCGGCTGCCGCGAGAAGCCCAGGAAGTTGGAAGGGTTCAAGAGGGGGATAGGCGTGGACGGTCACCAGGACATCAGGGCGGGCCTTCCCAGCCAGAACAGCAAGCTTTCCCGGAGAGAGATGAGTGTCCATCTCCATCTCATCAGGATGACTGCATTCGGCGATCAGGGCCCTGCATCCACTGAAAAAATCTCCCAATCCTTCAAGGAAACCCGTGTCTCCGGTGTAACCGAGGATCCCCTCAGGACTCTCCAATTTGATGGCGAGGCTTTTGGGAGTGTGGCGGGCAGGACAGGTCCGAATCAAGATCCCCGCCTCCGGGTCACCCCAGTCACCCCCTGGAGGAATTTCCTGAACCTTCAGGGGAAAACCCGGGTTCAGGATGAAGGCTCCATGAGCTTCGGCCAAGGCGTTCAGGTGCTGAAAAAGGCCCGGGGGGCCCAGAAGAGTCAGAGGTCTGGTCCTGGGTTGGGCCAAGCCGTTCTTTAGAGCAAAAAGAAGGGGTGCCAGGTCGGCAACATGGTCGGTATGGAAATGGGTCAGCAGGATGTGGCCCAGGCTCCCCCAGGGGAGCCCCAACTCGGCCAGAGTTCCGAGGGTGCCCGGTCCGCAGTCCAGGAGAAAGGAGGATCCCCCCGCCTCCACCCAGTGGGCCGCACCTCCCCTCTTTTCATCGGGAATCAGTGTGCCGGACCCTACGATCCAGACCTTCAAGGCCAGAATACGATCCGACGAACTTCGGTCACACCACCGGCCCGGAGACGGAGTAGATACACCCCTGGGGAGGCCCTACCCCCTCCATCGTCGTTCCCATCCCAGGTGAAGGAGGTGCAGGGTTCGGGGGAGGGGCCACTCTTCCTGCCATACAAGCCCGGCGAAAGCTCCACGGATCCGCAGCCCTTTCCCGGAATCAGGCTTCTCACCAGCCGGCCTCTCATGTCGTAGACAGCGAGTTCGACGGTTGAAGTATTGGCCAGGTCGAACCAGATACGAGTCTCCCAAACCCCATCTGCGGAATTGGGGAAGGGGTTCGGGAAGTTCTGGTACAGGATTGTAACCGGGGGGTTGGCCCCGCTTGTGATGACGAAGGGCCCGGCACTGGACACGGTGTCCACCGCCCCGGTCCGGGCCTGGGCGATGACCCGCCAACGAAGGGGCCGGTTGAAGGGAAGCGGTTCCTCGATCCGGAAGGAGTTTTCCTCGATCCCTGCGTAGCTTTGGATCACTTCCCCCTCCCGGTCCAGTATGACCTGAAGGTCGAAGATCAGAGGCCCCCCAGGGCCCGTGAGCTCTTCGGGCGTCCACCGAAACTCGGGCTGGGGCTCAGCCAGCTGGGTGCCGCTGGGATCATTCAGGACGTCCAAGGCCACCCAGGAAGGGACCAGAAGAGGGCCCTCCGGCAGTGTTGGCCAGGAGACCCCTTGGGTGGTCCTGGCCTTGATCCGCCAGAAAAGGCGGCTTTCGGGGGGGAGGGGTTCCTGGAGCCTCCGGGCGAAGGTCCCCACCACCGAATCTCTTACCACCACGTCCTGGAAGAGTGAATCCTCGGCGAACTCCAGCAGAAAGGTCACCGGGAGGCCCAGGGGGTGGGTGGTGGGGACGTTCCATTGAAACCGAGGTGCCAGATCCTGAACCCGCCCTTCGGAGTTCACCTCCTGGAGGGGCAAAGTCCAGACTCCGTCCGGGAATACGATGGCAGGCGCCACTCTCGGAATCCGAGGGGAACCTCCGGCAGCATTATCGACGACCCTCTGGAAGGCCTGGAGAACCTCCATTGGCCCACGCTCAGGATAGGCCTCCACAAAAAGGGCCGCCGCCCCCGCCAGAAAGGCTGCCGCGTACTCCGTTCCCTCCACCGACTCCAGAACCTCCCTGCCGATTCCGGAGGCAGCCGGAACGTTCACTCCGGGACTCAGGAGGTCGGGCTTGATCCGCCCATCCGCCGTGGGCCCCTGTGCTGAGAAGGCCGCCTCTGTGCCGGAAACGTTCGAAGCTCCCACCGCCAGGACCGAATCTCCGTCGGCGGGAGACTGGAGGGTCTGGGGCCCGGGTCCATGATTCCCGACCGGGGCCAGGACCAACACCCCTCTCCGAGCCGCCTCGTCAGCGGCCCGGGTCGCCGGGGCCACATCGCCGTTCAAGCCCTCCTGGGAGTACACTCCTCCATCGAAGTTCCTGAATCCAACCCCTGAAAGAACCACACGGGCCCCCTGGCTCTCCAACCACTCCAAACCGGCGACCCACCGGTCCTCGTCGGCCCCTACCGGATCAGAGTCGCTTTGGATCCTGGCAAGAACCACCCCGGCCCCCGGTGCCGCTCCTATGAGGTTCCCGGGCCAGTTGCCGGTCACCAATGACCAGAGGCCGGTTCCATGAGTGGCCGCCCCAGGTAGATCGTCGACCTCCGGGTCCACAGAACCGTCCGAGTCCACAAAATCCCTAACGGCCACGGGGG
>CAYOVN010000243.1:0-4400 GCA_964407425.1 uncultured Gemmatimonadaceae bacterium | reverse complement strand
CCCGGCATGTCGAGAGGAACGGGGTGGAGTGTCTCGACATCAAGGAGGCGCGAGGAATGGGGCACGGGAATGGACCGAGGGGTAGGGAGATGAGTTGGTTCAGCTCAGGCCGCTTTCACGGTAAAAGTCGGTGGAAGCGACCTTGAGCTGGCGGTCCATGTTTCGAACGTTGTGAACCGATTGGGCCTGGACTGCATCAGTACCGGAGAGGTCATCGCCTGGCTCATGGAATGCCGGCATGAGGGAATCATCTCAGATGAGGATTGTGACGGTATCGACCTCTCGTGGGGTTCGAAGGAGGCACTTCTCAAACTGCCCGAGATGATCGCCTATCGGCAGGGTATCGGGGACCTCCTGTCGGAGAGCACGAAGCGAGCTGCGGAGAAGTTCGGGGCCGAGGCTCGGAAGCTCACAGCGGAGGTAAAGGGCCTCGAGCTGTTCTGTGCGGACCCTCGGGGCATCAAGGGATACGCCCTCATGAACGCGGTCAACTCCCGGGGCGGAGATCACTACCGGGGCGAGCCCATGATCGAGCTGACAGGAGACGAAGAGTTGGCCCTCCGTCGTGTGGGGAATCGCCAGGCAGCCCACCGGTTGAGCGAGGAGGGAAAGGGCGCCTTGGTGAACTACGCTGAACACATGGGGCTCCTGTCGGACAGCATGACCGTCTGCAAGAACATCTCCTGCTGTATGGATGTGGTACTTCGATCTGGCCGCCGATGCCTACTCGGGGTTCCTGGGTCGGGACATCTCCAAGGACGACCTCTGGAAGGCCTGCTCCCACGTGAGCCAGGTGGAGCGGGATTTCAACCTTCGGGAGGGGTTGCAACGGAAAGACGATACCCTCCCCGTCCGGTTCAAGGATCATCCCATTCCCGACGGACCCGCCAAGGGAACCACCATCAACATCGACCGCCTGGTGGACGACTACTACGATGTGAAGGGTTGGGAGAAGTAGGGACGCCCGGGATCGGTTAGGACGGGGGCTCGGGGGTGTGCGGAAAACTGTGTAAATGGCCATGGTGTAGGTTTCGAGTTTTGAAAGGGAAGGATCCAGAGGAGCGGCCCGTGGTGTTAGACCGGGGTCCTCTCGAGGGAGGCCCGCCTATGAGATGGGGTCCGCTTCTTCACCTGGCTTCAGCAGACGCCTTGCGGCGAACACAGCATTGGGTGACCGGACAGTGAAACGATACCTCCGGCACGGATAGAAGGTTGTCATGGTTAGGTTTGAGTTGCTTGTTCTCACGCCGGAGGTCCCGGAGCTCGTTGCGCTCCGCTGTCGTCATGCCCTCGGCACGAAGACCCTCGTCGATGTCGGCCTGGGTCGCCCACTTCCGGATCGTGTTCGGCGACGGCTCGAACTCCTTCGCCAGCTGCTCCGGGCTGCGCCCGGCTCGGACCAACTCTACCATCCGCCGTTTGAACTCCGGCGCGTAGACCTTCCTTCCAACTGCCATGCGGACACCTCCTTTACCTCAATTCTGGGGTGTCCACCGACTTGGGGGAACCTCAATTCCTCCTCGCACTGGGAGCTTGGGTGAAGGGGTTGTTGGCGCGAGGTCCAGCGAAGTCTGCAACGGCTGCCTGCCTGGCGACGTCTAAGCACCGAGGGGCTAACAACAGGGGACCCACTCCTCAATTCCCTTCAACGGAGCCCAGCATGAAGATCCGGGAAGTCCTTGCCGTGGGAATTGCCTTCCTTGCGATTAATGCTTGCGGAGACGTCGCTGACTCAGTGGGGATCGCTCCTAAGCTGGAATCGCCCACCGAGCCGGTTGCTAGTCTTAGTCTTTCCAGCGAGACCGGAACGGCCCACCACAGGCCGCTGCCATGGTTTACGGTCACCGCCCAGGCATCTGGCGATTTCCGGCCTGGCGGAGCCGTCACAATTGGGTTTGAGGTTGTGACAAGCTTCGACACAGAGTCTGCAGACATATGGGTTATCGCCCCCGAACTGGAGGCTGCGAAGTGGTCTGGGTGGGGAGACGACTTTCGGACTCCAACCGGACGAACCCTCCAACCAGCTGCGGCTTGGCGACAATCCATGGCTGCCGGGGAAACCATCAGAAAGGAGATCACACTCTCCTTCCTGGCCGCAGGGTATTACCGGGTTGTGATCAGCGCCCAAAGACGGTCTGAGGGGCCTTCCCATTTGGGGGGCACGCCTCTACAGACGGTTTCTCATGAGACTCTCTGGTTGTATATCGACCAAGTCCGCGGGAGGGCAACAGGTTTCTTTGACGCCGAGATCCTCCCGACCCATGCGGTCAGGGCGCCCGGTCCGATCCGGTTCCGAAGCACAGTCCCGCTGTCAGTCAGACAGGCAGAACGAGGAGTCCGACAGGAGGCTTCAATTCTCTCCGGCTTTTCGACCTGGCTCAGAAGCGCATGGCACTCCTCGCTCCGCCGCCCCAGGGCCTTTCCTCGGGACCGAAGGACTGGCCTCGTCAACTGGACGCTCAAGTACTATAGCGCCGACGACACGGCTTACGTCCCCATTTCCCGGGCTAACTATTTTGTCGATTTCTTCGAACGAGATGAGGAGTCCGAGACCGAGCCAGGCCCGAGGACAGGTGGGATCGCCGGCGCTACGGCAGACAACGGCCTGATTTCCTTCAACTGCCGGCCGGACGAGCTCTACTTTGGGTATGCTGAACTGTCAAATTTCTATGCCGAGATGGATCCAATCTCGGTAATGCTGATCGAGGGTGACTTCGACCTCGACTGCGATGAGGAGTTTGATGCCACCGCGCAATCTGAGGCTTCCCATGTCTTCCTCGGAGTCACCGAAGCGGCCGAGAACACGAATGATATCTTTGGCCAGGCGCGAAGCCAGGTCGAGGTGAAGCTTGGGGACTTCTCTACGAGTAGCTACGACGACGAAGGTGACCGAATTAAGATTGATTCCTCCGCCACCCCGAGCCACATTTGGGGGGACTACGGGGCCTACGTCGTGGGGCATGAATACGGTCATGCATTCCACGAGAAGGGGCTTGGAGGGTTGCCCGATCCATTCTCATGTGGACCGGGCGGGCACGGGCTGGGGATGGAAACAAACCTCGGATGCGCGTTCAGTGAAGGGTTCGCCTACTTCGTCGGTACGATTACGAGGCCGGCCTACACAGGGCAGAAAGCCCTAAACAACGAAACGAACTTCTGGTTTGACCCTCAGGAAGACGGATCGATCGTTGAAGGAGTAGTGGCAGCTTTCTTCCACGATCTGCTCGATCCCGCAAATGAGCCTCACGACAGCTTAGAGCTCGAGGGGTCCTACCTTGCTGAGATTATTGAGACGTGCGAGGTCGAGACGAATTCCAACTGGGCAAGAGCCAACGGGATCGACCACTTGATTTTTTGCATGGAGAACCAAGTCGACACCTTGGTCACGGGTTCGGCGACCTACTTTCCCACCAGGAGCACCGATCCGGACGACCAAAGGGAGTCAGTCACTGAGCCTGGAAGTTGGACGATGTCGAAGATTCGGGCGATCTGGAAAAAGAACCTCTACGGGGAAGGAGGATGAAAATGCCGTTGAATGATCCCTCGGAGGGACGCCATGGGCGCCGAGCCCGAGACGGACTCAAGCACCGGAAATGGGAGCCCGTCGCCATTCTCCTCTCCACCTTCCTTGTTGCGGGGGCGTGCTCAAGCGGGACGGGTCCTGAGGAAGGGTTCTTGTTCTGGGCGGTGATCGTCTATGGTTCGGTGTATGATGATCAGGCAGCTCCTGTCTCGGGAGCCGAGGTGGTGTGGAGGGTATTCCACGGGCCCTGCGGCGCATCGCCGGCTCCTGAGGTGAGGGATACCACCTTTACCAATGCCTCGGGGGATTACCGGTCCGAGCTCGTGAGTATGGATCCTGACCTGATCGCCTGCCTAGCCGGTCGGGCGACGCACCCGCTGGGCGTTGAATCTGGTGTGGGTTCCGTGGAACTCGGGGGAATTCAGTTCAAGGGGGAAGCCCCTGATAGCCTCGAGGTGCACCTGGGACTACACCCCGGGGGTTAGGGTAGATCCGGCGACCTGCGACCCGCCGTGCTCCGCGAAAACTCTATCCGCCTGAGTTTTCTGGACGTTTTGATTCGCATGGGGCTGGACGTATGACCCTCGAACTGATTCCTGGGGTCCAATCGGAGGTCACGAGGGACGATGGGGTTCCCCTTCGGGGTTCGGACCCGGCTCCAGGAGATGACGAGGTCCGACCGGACCCGCCTGGGCACCAGTCGCTGGATTTGCGGGTGCCCGTGCTCCCCGAAAACCTCATCCGCCCAGATTGCTCGGGGCAGTGGGTCGCTCATGGCAGGACGTATGTCCCTCGACCTCGTCCTGTTCCAAAACTCAGCCCATCGTTAGTTGGTGAGTCTGCAGGGGTTAGGTTGTCTCCTCGACGTCATTCTCGG
>CAYOVN010000242.1:0-4408 GCA_964407425.1 uncultured Gemmatimonadaceae bacterium | reverse complement strand
GTCCTGCCCACGATCTCCGAGCACTCGAACTTGAAGTCGGTGTGCTGCATGAACCGGTCGATGAGTTCCTGGGACCGGGGGTCCTTGAATTCGAACCCGCCCCCTTCCTCTTTGCCGACCCTCATTCCCAAAATCCAGATGGCGGCACCCAGGGCCCCACAGGCCCCACCGCACAGTCCGATGCCGCCGGCAAACCCCGACGCCATCACCGCGTGCATGTCCGATTCGCCCATCTTCCGGGCCAACAGGGAGGCGCAGTTCACAGGCTGAGGGGGGGCGTCCTTGGGCTTCTCGGAGAGGGCTGTGTTGATCTCATCGAAGGCCAAGGGTGCATACCATGCCGCCATGCGGAAGCAGCCGATGGTTCCGCCCTTGATGAGGAAGTAGTTGATCTGCTCCCAGGCGGATGAGGACTTGTCGAGTTCGGTGATTTCGAGGCAGTTGATCTCATCGTGGCGGGTTCGAAAGGCCTCCACAACTCTTTGGGCGGCACCGGAAGGTGCGTCCTTCATGCAGTCCCCATGGTTCGAGTGGATGCCTGTTCCCGCCCTACTCCTTTAGCAGCAGGGGAATCCGAGCCGCCAGCCCCTCCATCTGCTCAGCTCGCTGCAGGGCCCACCTTGGGAGGGAGGCCCGGGTGAAGGCGAGGGTACCCACGCCCACAGCTCCGAACATCACGGCCGGGAAAAGAGCCCTGAAACTGGCCCCTCCCCCAAAAGCATCCATTGCCATCATCACCGACATGAACATAAAAGCTCCGCTCATTGCCATCCGGGGCACGACGTTCCCCTTGTGCGTGCGCATACGGACCCGATAACGGTCCCCGTCGGGTTCGACGTGAATCTGGAGATTGCCGTTGTGCCAGGAACGGAGGTTCCCCTGGGTGGTGACCTTTCCCACGGCGTCGAAGGTATCCCGGAGATCCACCACCAGGCGGGTCCACTCATCGTCGGTGAGAGGCCGATCAATGGACACGATGCGCGACACGGAGCGGGGGGTACCGAGGAAGGTCTTGGTCGTAGAAACCAGACTCCGGCTGGCCATGGCCTGTGCGGCATCGGAGATACGAACCGGGGCAATGCCTACCTCGGAGCCGATCTCCTGAATCTCTTCAAGGGTCAGCCCCTGCCCAGACCCCGTCGTGGCTGGTTGAATCGCACCCTCATTCGTGGTGGCTCGTTCAAGGATCTCCGCAATTTCGTCTTCGTCGTAGCGCCTAGTGTCGCTCATTGGCCAATCGTGTGGTTTTGATGGACGCATGGGTGATGGCGAGGGAACGCCCGATGCGCTCCCCCATCCCTCAGGCCGAAGATAGTACCTCGCTGTTGGCGGCAGGGTCCGCCCTCTGGGCCATAGCCCCCATCATTCCCGAGTCCTGGAGGATGACAGCGAGGTCTCTGGGGGCCCCTAGCCTTGGAGCAAAAGGACCAGCGCGACGGAGTTTGCGGCGACTAAACTCCACCCCACCCTCTTCAGGTGCTTCGGATGGACCCTGAAAAGGGAGAGGACGAAGGTCGCCAGCGCCGGGAGAAGAAGGGCCGCCGCTGGACCCGCCAGTTCTGGGCGCCCTCCCTGACCTGAAGCCAGGAACCCCGCCCCCCCCACCACCCCACAACTGGCGAGTTGGGGAATCCATCGGGTCCACCCGATTGACCCCCCGGCCTTGTGCCTAGCCTTGACGGCCCGGACCTCCAGGGTCGCCAGGCCGAAAGACAGCCACCAGACGGCGGCGGCCAAGGCTGCCCGGATCGGGTCCACTCCGGATGCCGCGGCCATTGGCAGAAGGAGGGTGGCAAACGCTGTGATGACCAGGAACTCTCCGAGGAGGGTCTTCTGGCGATTCATCAACACCAGGGGGAGAAGGAGGAGGGTGGCGACAGATGGGAGCAGCACCGAAGGCCAGATCTCCGGCCATCCCGTTGCCAGGCCGAGCGCCCCCAGGAGGCCGCCGACCACCAAAAGCCAGCTTCCTCTTACTCTGGCCCGGGCACCTTCATGGTTCTTCAGCCGCACCCCCCGGGCCCCCAGAAGAACGGCCGCAGCCTCGTTGGCCAGGAATAAAGCCACCCCCGCCGCCCCAAGGGTGACGGTGGAGAGGGAGGGCACAGCCATGGCCAGCCCCGTCGCCAGTGGGAAGGCCAACTGGGCGTAGGCGCCGTGTTCTTTGGGGAGGAGAGAGGGTGTTGATTGCATTTCCAAGGCTACATCAAAGGGATTTCAATTCAAGGACTCCCTACCGTCCCGAAACGCCATTCCGTGGCCCACCGACCTAGCTGAAACTCCCAGTACCCGTGAGCCATCTTCTTGAATGTATGTACGTATGTGCATATCTTATGATCGAATTCCGATGGGACCCCCAAAAGGCCAGGCCACGCGCTTCGAACGGAAGCAATACCAGGACTCCCTATGATGAGACAGTACAACTTCAGTGGAGGCAAAAGGGGGGCTGTCGTGAAGGCGGCTCCGGGAAAGACCCGTATCACCATCCGCTTGGATAACGACATCCTGGAATGGTTTCGGAGTCGGGCTCATTCCGAAGGTGGCGGGAACTACCAGACCATGATCAATGATGCCCTCCGGGAATATCTGGCCCAGGGACTGGAAGACCTGGAGGACACCTTGCGGCGTGTGGTGCGGGAGGAACTGGGTCACAAGGCGGGCAAACAGAATCCGATTAGTTGATCGAGCCCCACTCTACCCCGGCTGAACGTCGTGGAACTGCAGCCTCTTTTCCTCTCCCGCCGTCCTGTTCAAAACCCACTCTGTGTCGAACAGAATCATGGGGAGCCCATCGGCATCTACAACCTGTTTCCGGCCGTACCCTCCCGAGACCCTGCGAATGTCTTCCTCGGGGCCGATCACCCAACGGGCCGCCTGGAAGAGGAGCGGTTCCAGCCGCACCGAAACCCCGTATTCGGCCTTCAACCGAGCCTTCAGGACATCGAACTGGAGTCGGCCCACGGCGCCTACGATGGGCACGGGCCCGCTGATGGAATCGGAGAAGAGAAGAAGGATGGTGCCTTCTTCGGCAAGGTGATGTAGGCCCCGGTCCAGGTGCTTCCTCCGAAGGTGGTCTTCGAGGCGCACCTGAGCGAAATGCTCGGGGGAGAAGCGGGGTACTCCGGCGTACTCGAGGCCCGGAGTCAGAGTCACGGTATCCCCAACTCTGAGATTTCCCCGGTCGTGGAGTCCCACCACATCACCAGCCACCACCTCCTCGGCGTGGCTCCGCTCGTGAGCCAGGAGCTCCTGGGGCTGAGACAGCCGGAGGGGCCTACCCGTGCGAGGGACGGTAGCCTCGGCCCCCGCTTCGAAACGCCCTGAGCACACCTTCAGAAAGGCGACCCGGTCCCGATGCCGGAGGTTCATGTTCGCCTGGACCTTGAAGATGAACCCGGAGAAGGGGTCTTTCTCGGGCACTACCAGTCCCTGATTGCTATTCACCGGGGCGGGCGGGGGAGCCATCTCCAGGAATCGCCGAAAGAAGACGTCCAGGCCGAAGTTGGTAAGAGCGCTCCCGAAAAAGGCCGGCGTGGCTTCTCCCCGACTCACAGCTTCCTGGTCCATCTCTTCCCCAGCTGCATCCAGGAGTTCCAACTCCTCCCGAAGGGGATCCAGAACGACGGGCTCCAGGGCCTCGTCCAGGGCGGGATCGTCCAGGGGAATCACCGTGACCGGCGGGAGGGTTTGGCCGTGATCTCGGGTCGGATCGTAGAGGAGGATTTCCCTGGACTGCCGGTCACACACCCCGATCAGGCGATCGTCTCGGCGAACGGGCCAGGTGAGAGGAAAACATGAAATCCCCAGATGTGTCTGGACGTCGTCCAGAAGGCCGAAGGGGTCTGCCCCCACCCGGTCGCACTTGTTCACCAGGGTGACGATGGGAAGGCGCCGCTTCCGGCATACGCTGAACAGTTTCCGGGTCTGCTCCTCCACGCCCTTCCTGTTGTCCAGAAGCATGACGGCGCTGTCCGCTGCCGTCAGGGCCCTGTAGGTGTCCTCGGAAAAGTCCTGGTGGCCAGGGGTGTCCAGAAGGTTGATCCGAAAGCCCTGGTAGTCGAAGCTCATCACGCTGGCCGTGATGGAGATGCCCCGCTCCTTCTCCATGTCCATCCAGTCGGAGGTGGCGTGGCGGTCGGCCCGGCGTGCCTTCACGGACCCGGCAAGGTGGATGGCCCCACCGAACAGGAGAAGCTTCTCGGTAAGGGTGGTTTTTCCAGCATCGGGGTGGCTGATGATGGCGAAAGTGCGCCGGCGGCCGATCTCCCGACTTAGGCGAACGGCCTCCTTGGACCTTGGGTTACCCGAGGGATCCCCGGAGGAATCGGCAGCGGCGTCGGCGGTGGGCTTGGGCTCATTCATAGCCTGCCAATCTCACGACACGGGGCCTCGAGACCAAGGGGTGGAG
>CAYOVN010000241.1:0-4518 GCA_964407425.1 uncultured Gemmatimonadaceae bacterium | reverse complement strand
ATGAGTTGATGTGTGACAAATGAGATATATGATTTAGTGCTTGGAGTCAATTATACATAAATCATACGATGAAGGACCGGCATTCTATATCCCTGTAGAAAAAATGACAAATATCGAAGCTTTTCGACCGATGTGATGGAAGCCAGGCAAAAGGGCCAGAACACATGGCAACGAAAGTACAAATAATTATCGCTATTTTAGCGACAGGCCTTTGGAGAAGACTGGCGGGTTAACGAGAAGGGGTTGCTGGAAAAGACGATGTCTTGCGTCTGAGTTATGGCTAACATAACCCCCCTATGATCCATGCCGGTAGTCTTACTTTCATAACCGTAGGTACATTCTGGCAAAATAGAAATTATGTGTGATCTGACGCATGATATGAGCAGCTGGCCTTCCCAAAAGAAAGGGTCTTTTGAAATGCTTGAGCCGTGTGCGGTGAAAGTCGTCCGCACGATTCATAGGGGGTTTGGGGCTGGCAACAGTCCCGGCTATCCTACTCGAACATTCATACACCCTTGACAGGCCTTTTATAATAGTTATATAATTCTTATATATATATAAAATAAAAGTGATGGGGGTTAATCCCAATTATATTTTTCAAATATAGAAAGCCTTTGGTATGGAAGCGAACCTGGAAACGATTCAATGTGTTTTAGTTAGAAAAGATACGACAAAACTATCCGGGTTTTGTGATATTTACTGTGATGAAGGAATCTACATCAATATTGAAGTCGAACGGAAAATAAAAACCGGCCTTGGTTATGGTTTGCACACAAAAAATCATACGGTTGTATACGGCAATAGTGAAAACTTACAAAAAGCAGCATAATGATCCTATTACAATAGAGTCCTAACGAAACTTTTACTCCTAAGGGAGGCCATCGATTAGGCTGTAGTTCCCATACCAAAGAGAATTAGGGTTGTGAACTCAATACACAATGACAGTAAAGGAGAAAAAATGGCAGACCAAATGACTTTTGAACCAAGATTGACTTTCCTTTCCAAGGAAGATCGGGAAAAAATCCACAGCGCTGCTATGACCATTTTATCGGATATTGGAATGTTTATAGAACATAAAGAGGCGCTTACCCTATTATCTGAAGCTGGATGTACCACCGGTGATGGAGATCTTGTAAAAATCTCTGAACAATTAGTGCAAGATGCCATTGCATCAGCACCTTCCAATATCCCGGTCTACAATCGAGAAGGTGAACGCGTGATGGATTTGGGAGGGCGACGGACATACTACGGTACTGGCTCGGATTTAATCTACAGGATTGATCCCGATACCCAAAACCGTAATATGGCTACCTTGGAAGATGTTCAACAAGCTGCCCATGTATCCGACGCCTTGGAGAATATAGACTTTATTATGTCGTTCGCTCACCCTAGAGATATTGCCCCAAGAGAATCATATCTCAAAAGTTTTGCTGCCATGGCCGAAAATAGTGTCAAACCAATTGTCTGCACCGCTGAAAATCGCTGTGATCTTAACGAAATGTGGAAAATTACCAGTATCCTGCGAGGAAGTGAGGGTGAAGCCAGGCAAAAGCCATTTTTCATTTGCTATGATGAACCAATAAGTCCCTTAAAACATCCCTTTGAAAGTCTTGATAAATTGCTTTTTTGTGCGGAAAAAGGGATCCCCTGCATATACTCGCCAGCCCCCAACGCGGGTGCGTCGGCGCCGATTACGATTGCTGGTCATTTGGCTCAAGCATTGGCCGAAAGTTTTTGTGGACTGGTAATCCATCAATTAAAATCCAAAGGTACTCCATTTTTGATGGGGATGGGGCAGGCAGTCTTAGACATGAGTTCTGCTAATAGTCTGTACAATGCTCCCGAAGGGCTAATGGTCTATATTGGTATGACCGAAATGCACCATCATTATAATCTTCCCAACTGGGGATATGGAGCTACGAGTGACTCTCTGGAACCTGATTGGCAAGCAGGATTTGAAGCCGGGCTGATGACCTTTTTTTCCCAGATGTCTGGCTCCAACTTGTGCCACGATGTCGGTTATCTTGAATTCGGGCTTACCAACAACCTACTTGAACTCGTTTTATGCAATGAAATAATTGATCAGATTCGTCGAATTCATCGAGGCATTCCAGTTAATGACGATACTCTGGCATTAGATGTTATTCGAGAGGTCGGATTGAAAAAAGGAGATTTTCTATCGCATGCTCACACGCTTAAATACGTAAGAGAAACACAATGGCGACCTAAACTCCTTGGACGCATCGGGCATAAAGAATGGATGGAGAAGGGAGAAATATCAATTGTTGACCGTGCAAAGAGCCAATTGGGCGATATTCTAAAAAATCATAAACCAACACCGATACCGAATGAAAAACTATCTCTTATCAAAAATTTGTTGATAAAATTCGTATCTGCTGCTCTTTGATCCAGTAACAAATATTCTCATATTGGAGGGAAAAAGTTGATTCAGTCTTCAAATACTCAAACCAAATCCGTCCGCATGAAAATTTTAACAGATGATCAGATCTGGGAAATAAGACAGGCCGCCTTTGATATTATTGAAAAAGTGGGGTTTAAATGCCAGCACAAACAAATTCATAAAATGATGAAACAGGCTGGCGCATGTGTGAAGGAAAACAATATCAAAATTCCAAGGCATGTTGTTGAAGAATGCCTTACCACAACTCCCAAGGGCTGGACCATTTATGACAGGAATGGCAGACGGGCAATGGAAGTGGAAGGGGAAAAAAGCCACTATGGTACATCCACTGCCAGTCCGAATACACGGGATGCATTTTCCGGTGAAATTAGACAGACTAGTATCAAGGATATTGAACTGGGAGCAAAAGTTGCTGATTACCTGGATGGCATTGATTTTGTCATGCCCATGGGATCTGCTCAGGATATTCCCGGCGATGCTGGGGAAGTCCATGAATTTAATGCCATGGTCTCCAATACGACAAAACCGTCTGTTTTTATCGGCTATACAGCCCTCGGTTGTGAGTATGTTTACGAGATGGCAGCCGTGATTGCCGGGGGGCAGGAAAACTTAAGCCAAAAGCCATTTATCATTGCCTACCCCGAAGCCATTGCACCACTATTTTTTCCGGATGACGTCATTGAGCGAATTTTTGTGGCAGCAGACCGGTTTATGCCTCAACTACCGGGCTCAACTGTCCAGGCGGGTGCTACAGGACCGGTTACACTGGCCGGGCTTATCACCCAAATCACGGCAGAATCACTCATCCATATCACTATTGCCCAGTTGCGGAAAAAGGGATGCCCGGTTGCTATGAGCGGCAATGTCGGTATCCTTGATATGAAAACAGCACTCCTGGCCATTGGCGCACCCGAAAGCAACCTGGCCCTTGCTGCCCAGGCAGAAGTAGCACTTTCCTTTAATCTGCCCACCTGGGGGCTAGCCGGTGGGACTGATTCTAAAATGCTTGATGCCCAGGCAGGTCTTGAAAGTGCATTTTCAATTTTAAGCCAGGGGCTTTCGGGTCTAAACCTGATCCATGATGTCGGGTATATGGCTTCGGGTATGGCCTGTTCCCTTGATCAATTGGTAATGGGCAATGAGGTGATCGGTATGACGAAGCGATTTGTAGAAGGTATTTCGATAACCAGAGAAACCATTGCCAGGCAGATCATAGAAGATGTGGGGCCAGGCAATAATTTCTTGGTGCATCAGCATACCATAGATCATTTTAAAAAAGAACTCTGGAATGCCAAACTTCTAAACCGCCAGACCATTGATGCCTGGAAGGATGCAGGCAAACCGTCTATGGAAGACCGGGTAAAAGAGGAAGTCAGGATGATTACCGAAACTCACAAACCCAAACCGTTGAGCGATAGCATTCTTTCGGAACTGGATCTTTTGAAAAAAGAAGGCGAAAGGGAAATACTTGCCAGATTAAAAAAGGGATAACCTTTACCCTAAACAGGAAACAACTACTAATATGACAGACATAATAAGAGACAATATCCATTGTACATGATGTGCCTTTTGGGTTCAGATGCAACAAGAAAGATGAATGGAGGCTACCATGAAAAACTTGAGCGATGATGAAAACCGTATACTGGACGGGCAACAGGGTCGGCTCAAGCAGGTGGCCCTGAATAATATTGTGCGCTACGCCGACATCCTGGGTGCTGAATCGTTGTGCAGCGTCACCCAAGCCACTGTTTTTTGCGGTGCGCATCACTATCTGAATGTCTGCCCGTCCGAAGACTTTGACGAGGTCTTTTCCAGAATGAACATGGCGTCAGATAGCATACTGGCCTTCGATACCACCGATGATAACTGCTGTGTCCAATCCTGTGTGAGTCCCTGCGACCATCATGCCTACAAGCCATTCGGTCAATCCGAGGCCTTCTTCAAAAAGAACCGGTATTATCTCGACCGGGCAAAAGCAGCGGGGGTCAGCATTGCAGGGACCTGCTCACCTTACCTTACCGGGTGGCTGCCTTTGCGTGGTGAGCATTTTGTCACCACCGAGTCAGGCGTAACCGCCATCGGCAATTCCATCTGGG
>CAYOVN010000240.1:3011-4533 GCA_964407425.1 uncultured Gemmatimonadaceae bacterium | reverse complement strand
TTTTCGGGTTGTTGAACTCTCATTCTACCTGGTTCAGATTCCGGGGGGCAGGCCACCGGGAGTTACGGAGAAGAACCGAATCCCAAACCTGAACCGTCAAGGATGTTGAATCCCGCGCTTCAGGACTCCTCATCCGGACTCCACTTGCGGCTGTTGATCGCATAGCCCGTGACCGTTCCAACAAACGGCATAAACAACAACCAGCGCAGGCGAATACACTTCGCGCTGTCACGAAACGTATCGATCCCGATCACCATATCGTCATGCCCGTCATCCGGCTGTGCTCGGTAGGTCCCGAGTAAGCGGTCCCAAAAGGACAGGTTGAAGCCAAAATTGCTGTTGGTCTCATGGGCGTAGTGTGAATGATGCACCCGATGCATATCCGGGGTGACAATCAGCAGTCGCACCAGGCGATCAAGTGCCGCCGGCAAACGGACGTTGCTGTGATTGAACATCGAAGATCCGTTCAGGACCACCTCGAAGATCACCACGGCAACCATCGGCGGTCCGAGCAGAAAGATCGCAGCGAACTTGATCAGCATGGAAAGAAGGATCTCGATCGGATGAAACCGGGTCCCGGTGGTTACATCGAAGTCCATGTCGGCATGATGTACTCTGTGCAACCGCCAGAACACAGGCACAGCATGGAACATGACGTGCTGTAGAAAAATCACCCCATCCAGCAATACCACTGAGAGCCCAACAGCCATCCACAGCGGGACGTCAAGTTGATTGATCAGTCCCCATTGGTGTTCGAACGCGTAGGCGGCAGCGCCGACCGCAGCAGTCGGGAAGACAATGCGCATCATCACGGTATTTACCACTACCAAGGCGATGTTATTCACCCAGCGACCCGACTTCGACTGTGTCAGCCTCCGACGCGGCGCTACCAATTCCAAGAGCGCCATTACCACAAACACACCAAAGAAGAACCCGAGTCTGATCGCCGCCTCATGTTCGATGATGAGATATTCCATGACGGTGATGGTAACCGTTTGTGGGTGATTCTACACCGCCGATTTAGCCGGACTCCCGCCGTCCACCGGGAATGCTGTCCAAAGGCCATCATCGAGGACGAGTTCCCACGTTACCAGTCCGTCCCCGGAAAGCAGGTTCATCGTCTGGAGGAAGACTGGCATGAACAAGCCCGCCACAGCCCCCCACCGATTCCGAAGCGCACCCAACTAATGTCGGAAAGACGCCGGCGACACGCAGCGTGGCGAGCAGCGCGACCCCGGCGGTGACCCAGCCCACACCCCGCACCAGAGCGTTCCCCAACGCACCACGTAGACGTCTCAAAATGTTGTCAATGTCCACGATTCGCCTTCTTGGAGAGTCCTACCCCCTGCCGAACTCGCCAACCTTCGGAGGGTCCCGAGGTTATCATCCACGGCGTGCCGCGCTCGGCTCTCGGACCAGTTGAAGCTCCTCCAATCCCACGGTCGTTCAGGGCCCCACTGCCTTAGGAGCCGACTCGCCACCAAACACTGTGCCTCATACGACAGTTCGTCGAGACGGGCGA
>CAYOVN010000240.1:0-2911 GCA_964407425.1 uncultured Gemmatimonadaceae bacterium | reverse complement strand
GCACCGACCAGGACGAACGCGGTGGCGAGGCCACCAAAAGCGAAGCGGTCGCGATGGCCGCTGAACACTGTCGCCCCGAACCAGGCCACGACCACCGTCAACCATACGAGCACCGCAGTCACAACTACACGCAGCTCCGTGAGGCCGTAGGCGGTTTGGTAGACCAGCATACGTTGGATCGCAGAGGCCACAATGACCAAGAGGAGAAGGAGGTGGATGCCCGCGAATCCCCTGAATACCAAACGTACCTTCAGGCTGCGGTCACCGAGCAGGGCGTGGGCGGCGAGGAGCCAGGGGATGGCCAGCGCCACCGCTGCGACCAGCTGGAAGAAGCCGGCACGGGCGTAGTCGGCATACGTCAGGCCCGGAGTGACCTCGACCCAGGAACCTCCTCCGAACAGGTAACGGAATTGGACGATCACGAATCCCAGAAAAAGGAGATCTACCAGCCCTAGCGCGGTGGCAACCTCGACGATACCAAGATTCGGACGGGCCGGCTGGAGTCGTCGGACCCCCTCCAACCTCGTGCCCGAGGAAACGCCGACGAGGTAGCCGCAGGCGAGCCAAGACAGAATGGCTATGACCACCAAATGCGAGGCGAAGGTCTGCAGGTCGACCCTCACGAAGTCCCCGACTATCGTGGCGAACACCGCATCGGCCGAAATGAAGAGTGCTCCGAAAACCACCAGGGGAACCACCGCGAGGAGCGCCCCACCGAAGGCAGTTTGGACCACATGGCGTGTGGTCCCTCGGGACATGTCCGTTCCGACCTCACCCCAGGTCTCGCGTTTGATCAGTCGAGCGCTTCCCCATGCCGAGTGAAGCCCGGCTCCCGCCACGGCCTCGACAAGGTCCAAGGTCCCGGACCGCTTGATCCAGGCGCGCCCCGCGTTGAGAGCAGGCAGCGCTAACGCTGTGCACGCCGCCAGGAAGGTTGCGAAACGAAGGAGGTCGGAGCCCCGCCACATCAGGGCGGCACCACAGAGTAGCCCCACTCCAATCCACGATGACGCCTCCCCACAGAGGGGCGATTCACCCCTCTGAGCTACGGTCCAGACGGAGGCGGCGAGACACACGAACAACAGGAAGACATTGAGGCCGGGGCCCGCGGACGCCCAGAATAGCTGGTCTCCGGCGAACCCCATCCCAATGCCAGCCGCGAGGATGGTCGTCACCGGCAAGGTGCGGTCGGTCATGGTGCAGCCCTCCGTTCGCGGAGCGACGGTTCAGTAACTCGGCTCGGTCCTCGAGGGAGTGCTCCGTATCGCCGATCACGAGCGGTGAAGGTCCGAACGGCGGCATCGAGATCGGCCTCGCTGAAGTCCGGCCACAGCACTTCGGTGAAAAAGAGCTCGGCGTAGGCCGACTCCCAGAGCAAGAAATCACTCAAACGCTGTTCTCCCCCCGTGCGGATGAGCAAATCCACGTCGGGCGTACCGCTCGGAGCGTGGATCGCCTGGGACAGGTATCCCTCGAAGGCCTGGCGGGTTGGAGGTACCCCTTCCGCGAGACGGCCGGCCGCCGCCAACAGCGCATCGCGGGACGAATAGTCGATCGCCGCACGGAGGTGAAGAGTGGTTCCTTCACTCGTTCGCTCTTCGACGTGCGCGATCCTGCGTTTGAGAGAATCGGGAATCCGGTCCCGGCGCCCTATGACGCTCAGGCGCACACCACTGTCCGTCAGGCGGGCGCACTCGGAGTCCAGATGGTTCCGGAACAGGCGCATAAGGTGACCCACTTCCCCTCGCGGACGACGCCAGTTATCCGAGGAAAAAGCGTAGAGCGTAAGAGTGGTGATTCCCAACTCGGGCGCGGACTCAACCGTTCGTCGGACCGCCTTAGCACCGGTGACATGACCCGCCGACCTGGGTCGACCACGTCGTTGAGCCCAGCGGCCGTTCCCATCCATGATGATTGCGACATGGAATCGGTTCCGGCCCCCACCGGTCCTTTCGAGGTTCCCCGGTGAGGCTGGTTCCGGTGGGTTAGGTTCACGCCATCGCGATGCCAAAGTACTTCGTCCCTTAAAGTACCTCCTGAAAAAAAACACTGCCTATTCTCGCACGCGCTTGATCAACGCCTCCATGTGGTCCAGATATCGCTGGAGCGCCTGCCGTCCGGCCTCCGTGAGGCGATAGTCAGTCCGCGGAATCCGACCCTCAAACGACTTTCGTATCTCGACGTAGCCAGCTTCTTCCAGCCGCCTAGCGTGAACGCTGAGGTTCCCATCCGAGGTGTCGAGACGCTCCTTGAGCTCGTTGAAGGTGAGAGATTCCTCCACTGCGAGTGCGCTTACGATCCCAAGGCGGACACGCACATGGATAACCGGGTCAAGCCCGACAGGACTGGTTTTACCGGCTTGTACATCGATGCTCACGATCGATCCCTTGACCGGAGGGGCCAGGTCCGGGGCCTTGCGGCGGGCCCGCGCACCGTCAGCCACCGTGCCTCCTCGCAATAGTGACCCCGAAGACGATTTGTAGCCCTCCAAAACCCGCAGCCATGGCGAGATCACCGGCGGCAGGCATGGCGAGGAGTGCGATCGCTCCGAGGACCATGAAACAGATCCCCATCACGGGGACGATCTTGACCGAAAAGGTGCCGGCTGTGACCACGGCGGCGCCGTAGAGAAGAAGCCACGCCCCTGGAAGAAGTGAGTCAGCTCCGGCCTGCCAAAGCGCTACCGTAAGTACGACCCCAGCCAGTGCAGGAGGCAGGAAGCTTAAAAGGAACTTGCGACCTGCTCCGGAAAAAACAGGGAGATTTGCCCGGCGGGCCTTCCGGTGGATTGCGTAAGCCCCGATCGCAACAGCGAGCAGCGCCTCGAGGGTCCAGACTAGAATCCACCGTTCAGCAGTCGGCTGGCCTGAAGCGAGCGCCGCAGCAGCCAGGGCGGTGAGTCCCATCCCGG
>CAYOVN010000239.1:0-4555 GCA_964407425.1 uncultured Gemmatimonadaceae bacterium | reverse complement strand
ACTTCCCTTCCCTGCCTTCGCACCTCGGCAATAGCCTGCCCCGCCGAGAGATCCCCCTGGACCCTGACCAGGAGGGTATCCATCAAGCCACCGGCCGACTCATCATCATACCGGAGCAGGCCCCTGATTTCGCCCGCCTCCTCCAGGGGGAGGGCGGCCAGGATCTTGGCCCTTTCCTCCGGCTCGAGGTCCCCCACAAGGTCGACGGCGTCGTCGACCTCGAGTTCGTGAAGAAGCTCGGCCCCCTTTTGGGGATCCAGAGCGGCGAGGATCTCCCCGGGATCTTCCTCCTCGTCCATCTCCGCCAGCGTTTCCGAGGCCAACTCGAGAGGTAGTACCCCCAGAATGGCCACCCGCTCGGCTTCCGTGTCGAGGGCCTCGACAAGGTCGGCTACATCACTGGGATGGAGTTCCTTGAGAAGGTCGGCGACGGTGTCGAGGCCCCCGGAGGCCACCAGGGCCTGGAGTTTCTCTCGAACGCCTTCGATGTCCTCGTAACGGGGAGTTGTCAAAGGTGGCTCTCCAGGTGATGGAGTCCGGAAAACCCGTCCAACCGCCTCGGGCCTCAGAGCCCTTTAGGCGGGTGTGACGGGATGATCAAACCTTGGCAGAGAAAAGAAAGATCCGGGACGGGAGTTGGGGCGTCAACCCAAGGGGCCTTGGGCCAGGCGTTTTCGAACGAGTTCTTCCTGCTTCAGAAACATCTCGCTCGCGAAGCGGTCGTCGCCCTCCGGGTGCCTGAACCCCAGGAGGTGGAGAGTCCCGTGGATGGCCAGGCGAAGGAGTTCCTCCTCCAGGGGAATGTCCAATTCCGTGGCCTGCCGGCGGGCCTGTTCAAACCCAAGATAAACATCCCCGAGGATGGGGTCTTCCGGTTCGTGAAGAGGGAAAGCGATGACGTCGGTTGGGCGATCTTTCTGGAAGTAGGCCAGGTTGAGCTGCCGAATTCCGTCATCGTCCAGAAGGGTCAGGGAAACCTCGGCTCCCCGAATCCCTTCAGAGTCCAGTGCGGCTCCAACGGCATCCTCCAGAAGGCCCTCAGGGAGCGGCCAGGACCCGGTGTTGTTGACCAGGACCTCGAGGTCGGCTGGGTCAACCATCATCGGTTCGGGGAGGCGAATCGCCCTCCTCTGTCGGCTCCAGGGGAAGCTGTTCCTCCAAAGGCTCTTCCAGGGGAAGTTCCGCACTCTCCTCACCCTCGGTAGCCGACGGACCCGGAGTATCGGTTTCAGAGGGTTCCTCGGCCTCGGCTTCAACCTCCTCCGGGGTGGACTCAGTGATGTGCCGCGTGGCAGGATAATCGAGGCGGTGGTGGAACATCCCGGCCACGACCTTCACGAACTGCTCCTGGATCTGGTCGATTTCACGAAGGGTAAGAGGAGCCTCGGACAGCTGCCCGTCCCGAATCTTCCCGTCGACGACGGTCTTAACCAATTCCCGGACCTTCTCCGGGGATGGATCCTGGAGTGCCCGGGTGGCCGATTCCACCGAATCGGCCAGCATTGCGATGGCCGTTTCCTTGGACTGAGGTTTGGGACCAGGGTACCGGAAATCCAACTCCTCCGGCTCTTGTTCGGACTCTTCTTTCGCTTTCTCGTAAAAGAAGCCGATGAGCTGGGTGCCATGGTGCTCCGGGATGAACTGGGCGACCACATCCGGGACACCCTCATCCCGGGCCATCCGCTCACCCTCGATCACGTGTTCTTTGACGAGAGAAGCTGAGGTATGGGGTTTCAGTTTGTCGTGTGGGTTACGTCCACCGGGCTGGTTTTCCACGAAATACTGGGGCTTCAGCATTTTCCCGACGTCGTGATAGTAGATGCCCACCCTTGCCAGGAGTCCGTTGGCTCCGATGGAGTTGGCCGCTGCCTCAGCAATATTGGCGACACTGATGGTATGTGCGTAGGTCCCTGGGGCCTCCAGAGAAAGGCTCTTGAGGAGAGGCCGGTTGGGGTCGGCCCACTCAAGCAGGGTCTGGTCAGTAGTGATCCCCGTAAACCACTCGAACACCGGCATGAACCCCATGGCCAGAATCGCGCTGACCGTGGCATTTCCAGCGGCGGTGAGGATGGAAAGCAGAATCCCTTCCGTAGGGAAACTCCCGTTCAAGGCCAGAGCCGCCAGCGTGAGGGAGTAACCCAGAGTGATGAGGGCGATGAAGATCCAGGTTTGGGAACGTCTACGGACGGCCCGGGCCGAAAGGGCCGCCGCCGCACCGCCAGCGATCGTGAATATAAGAGGTGGAAAGGAGTTGAATGGCCCCTGAACTCCCGTGAGAATCCCCAGGACCAGGGCGAGAATCAAAGCCACCCGACCGTCCCAAAGGATGGCAACAGGAAGCACGACGAAGGCGATGGGTAACAACTCCCACCGGTACCCCAGCCATGAGATCCCCCCCGCGGCCAGGAAGTATGAGAGGACCAGTGCAGCCAGGAGGAGAATCCACCTGAAGCTCCTGTACACCTCCGGTCGGTAGAAAAAGAGGAGGATCCCGAAGATGCTCAGAAGGAGAATATTAAGAAGGAAGGACCCCAGAACCGCGGCCCAGTCCCTCCCTATTTCCTGAATTAAACCCAGTTCCTGGAGGCCAGCGGTGTGAGCATTGAGGCGCGCCAGTTCGGTAGGACCGATCTGATCCCCCCGGCGGACGATGAACTCGCCCTCCACCACGCTACCAACAATTGTTTGGACTGCGGCCCTGGCCCGGGTCTTGTTTGCGGCGGTCCGGCTCGCGTCCACCTCATAGCGTGATTCGGAAAAGTGGATCAGGAGAAGTTGGACGTTGTTGCGGAACTCGGAGGTGCTCGGATCCAACGACGCGGTGGCCGTGGTGTAGAAATCAGAACCCCATAGAAGATCCGAGGCGTCCCGGGTACCCTCCACCCCAGCCTCGAAGTACTCAATGCGCCCCGCCCTCATTACTGCGTCCCTCTGGTCCGAGTTAACGTACCGATTCATGTATTCCCGAACCACGGAGAGGGTGGCCGTACGGAGGGCCTGCAGTTCGATGGGGTTGAGTATGGTTCCGGACTCGTTCAGAAGGGATGAGAGGCCCTCCTCCTCCAGTAGAACGGCCTCCACAGCCGGTCGACCTCCGGCTTCCACCGCATCCCGGAGGCGGTCAAAAAACTGATTGAGGTTTCCCTCCACCCGGCTCTGGACCTCAGGGTCGGATTCGAAGACCGGGGGGATGGTCGCGGCAGCATCGTCCCGCATCCTCAGAAGACCGGCGGGGTCCTGGGGAACGTCGAATCCCACCTCCGCTGCAACGTCCTCCCTGGCAACCTCCCCCTGGGAGTAGAGTTGAACTTCTGCACCCGGATCCGATGGGAACAGGAGCGTGATGGCGCCTGCCAGGAAAACGAGGATTCCGATCCTCGTCCCATGGTAGAAGGCCTTTCCGATCCAGGAATCGTCCGGAGGTTTCGAGAGAGTCTCCACGAACTCCGGCGTTCTGGACTGTTTCTTCTTTTTTCGACTCACCCTTCGTCGGCTCCTTCATCCTGGGCGTAGGCCCGAATGATGTCCTTGACCAGTCGATGACGAATGACATCACTCCCGGTCAGGTAGATAAGGGCGATTCCTTCGACCCCGCCCAGGATACGCTCCACCTGAAGCAGGCCCGAGTCATCCTTTCGGGGTAGATCGATCTGGGTCTTGTCCCCTGTGATGACAACCCTGGAGTTCAAACCCAGTCGGGTCAAGAACATTTTCATCTGGAGACTGGTCGCGTTCTGGGCTTCATCCAGAATCACGAAAGCATCCGAGAGGGTCCTGCCCCTCATGTAGGCCAGAGGAGCGATTTCAATTGTCTGGGAGTCCAGTGCCCTTCGCACCCGCTCGTCGGGCATCATATCTTCCAAGGCGTCATAGAGGGGGCGCAAGTAGGGATCCACCTTTTCCTGAAGGTCCCCGGGTAGGAACCCCAGGTTCTCTCCGGCCTCCACGGCAGGCCGAGCCAGGATGATCCGTTTCACCTGCTTCTTGTAGAGGGCGTCTACAGCTTTGGCCACTGCCAGGTAGGTTTTCCCTGTCCCGGCCGGTCCAATGCTGATGACCACGTCGTTTTCTGAAATGGCTTCCAGGTAACGCCGCTGTCCTTCGGTCTTGGGGGAAACAACCTTCCTGGTCCCGGGGAGGGCGATCCGTAGTTCCTGATCGGGAGAAACCAGGCCCACCTCACCCTGGTTTCTGGAATCCTCCGCAAACCGACCGATGTCGGAAACGTCGAAGGGGACCCTCAGGCGAGCGAGCTCGATGAGATGGAGAGCCACCGGAATCGCCCGTTCGACTGATTCCTGGTCCCCGGAGAGCACAATCTGGTCACCCCTCAACACGACCCGGATATCGAAGGTCCTGGCCAACTCCTGGAAGTTGGCGTCGTTGACCCCGGCCAGGAGCAGCTGATCCGCCCCCTCGGCCTCGAGCCGGTGCTCTCGGATGTTATGGTCCCTGTTTGCCATGGTCCTCCCGGTCGGACCCCGCCCAGAGGGCGGATCTCCGACGGCAGAAAGTGTATCGGTCAGGCCTCGGGGAGCCGCCGGAGGTGGAGGTC
>CAYOVN010000238.1:0-4576 GCA_964407425.1 uncultured Gemmatimonadaceae bacterium | reverse complement strand
ACTCAACACCGGTTCGTCACTGGACGAAACGGCCTCCGCCACCGCATCATTCCCCGTCGCCTGTTATCTCACGAACTCCAATTCTAGAGGTCAACATGTTCAGGTTCGTCCCCGCGTGTGTCAGCCGAATCTCATACGCCCCGATCCTAGCCGCCCTCCTCGCTCTGAGCCTTTCTGTTCCTGCGTCGGCTCAGGCCCAGGTGGACGGCCTCCGCCCCATGACCTTTATGGATGCCCAGGTCATGAAGAGTGCAGGTTCATTTGCTCCGAGCCCGGACGGCCAGTGGATGCTCTATACCGTTACGACTCCCGACTGGCAGGAAGACAGCCGACAGTCGGACATCCATCTGGTTTCGCTTGGGGAGGGACTATCCAGCCGTCGGCAGCTCACCTTCACGGAGTTGGACAGCGAATCCTCCCCGTCCTGGCTACCCGATGGAGCCTCCTTCCTCTTTTCCTCCGGCCGGGAGTCCGAAGGGAGCAGTAGCGGGAGTCAGCTCTTCCTCATGCGGATCGATGGTGGGGAGGCCCGAAAGATCACGGGCATGGAGGACGGGGTGTCAGGATTCGACATGAGCCCTGATGGCCGATGGTTGGTTTTCCGGAGCGGCCCCTCCGGGCAGGCCCAGCTGTACAGGCTGCCGGTTGGAGAGCTCGGGGAGGCCGAGCCTGTCCAGATCACCGAGGGGGAGGCGGGGATCGAGCAGTGGGAGTGGGCTCCGGACAGCCGGACCATCTTCTTCGTTCGGCCCGAGGCCTTCGACGAGGCGGACAAGGAGCGGCGGGAGAAAGGGTTCACTGTAGACGTGAAGAACATGGTGACGCCCCTTTCAAACCTCTGGACGGTGGGTGTGGACGGGAAGAACCCTGAGCAGCTCACCAATGATCCGAACGTGAGTGTCGACTCCTTTGTCCTTTCCGACGATGGGAATTGGATCGGGATCACAGGCGGCTCGGCAAAAAGGTACGAGCGAAACATCACCAGTTCCCGCCTATACGCCGACCTCTTCCTCCTCGAGACGGAAACCAGGCAGCTCGAACGCCTCACCAACAACTTTGAGGTGGGTGAGGCCGGAATCACCTTTTCTCCCGATGGCCGATGGGTGGCTTTCGGCGCCCCCGATGACATGAGCCGGTATTCCATGACGGAATCCAGGGCGTATATCAGGGAAGTGACGGATAGGGGCGGTTCCTTCCGGAAGCTGGGAGCGGATTTCGACGGTAGCGTTCGAGGTGGCTTCTGGTCCGAGGATGGTGGCACCCTGTACTTCGGGGCCGGAATCAAGGTCACGAACCAGGTTATGGCCCTGGACATCGAGAGCGGGGAGGTGACTCAGGTCACCGACGCTGATGCGTCCCTGTCGGTAAGCCAGGATGACGATTCCGGTGTCTATCTGATCAACTACCAGGACCCCTCCACCCCCGCCACTGCCTTCACGATCTCCGACCTGGATGACCTGACCGATCGCGATTCCTGGACCCAACTCACGGATGTGAACCCCCAGGTTCGGGGCTTTGCCCTGGGTGAAGGGGTGGAGGTGGAGTGGACATCAACGGATGGGAAGAGGGTAGGGGGAGTCCTCACGTATCCTGCCGGCTACCAGGAGGGTACTCGGTATCCTCTGGTCGTGTCGATCCACGGAGGTCCGGCTTCCGCCGATGTTTTGGGCTTCCACTCGGCGGAGCAGGTCTACGCTGGAGCCGGATACGCCGTCCTCGAGCCGAACTACCGGGGTTCCACCAACTACGGAAACGCCCACAGGACCGACATCGTCGGGGACTATTTCACCCTCGGGTTCGATGACATCATGACGGGAGTGGACTACCTCATCGATGAGGGCATCGTGGATGGTGACCGGATGGGAGCCTTCGGGTGGAGTGCCGGTGGGCACTGGTCCAACTGGATCCTCACCCATACGGATCGTTTCAAGGCCATCAGCTCCGGGGCCGGGACCATGAACTGGATCAGCATGTACGCACAGAGCGACGTCCAGCGGAACCGACAGTTCTACGTCGGCGACGGCTTTCTGTATGAGGACTTCGAAACGTACTGGGACCAGTCGCCCCTGAAATACATCATGAACGCCAAGACTCCCACCATGGTCCACGTGGTTGAAGGGGATCCCCGGGTTCCAAGCCCCCAATCGGTGGAGTTGCACATGGCTCTGAAGAAGCTGGGGGTGCCCACGGAACTCTTCATGTATCCTGGGCGTAGCCACGGCATTCCCGACGCCAGGAATCGCCTGGTCAAGGCCGTGAGCGAAATGGCATGGATGGACTTCTATGTCCGGGGAATTGGGGAGAAGTTCCAGTGGGAGGACGTGTTGAAGACTCTGGAGGAGAAAGAGTCCGGGGGGAAATAGCTTCAGATCCTACGAGCGGCATTAGAGAAGAGATCGGCGACCCGGGGAACTCCCAGGGTCGCCGATCTCTTTCAAACCCGCTACGGCCACCACACGATTCCCAACTTCAGGCGCGTGGAGCTGGCATCGAGGTCGAGGTCTCCCAGGGAGCTCGAGCCAAATTTGATCTCGGTGAATTCCCCACCGGTGAACTTCAACCCCAGATCCAGGCCGAAGGTCTGGGTGAAATAGAAGTAGATGCCCCCTCCGAAGGAAAAAGCTCCGCCATTCAAATCGATGTCAGGTTCGTCCTCCCCGTCCACCTTCAAATCCTTGATCCCGGCGAATCGACCGCCGAGAGCGACGTCCAGGTAGGGGACCCAGGCCCGAAGAGTGTTGGCGAAGTGGAAGCGGGCTCCCAAATCGACGTGCCCCAACGTCCAGGTGCCTTTCACCCTTTCGGATCCCTCCGAGTCCACCGAAATCCCGTCACCCTCCAGGTAAAGAGTGACGATTCGGTTGAGGCCGTAGCCGATCCGTGCACCCAGCCCGCCGCCGCCGTCCGAGTCGGCGCCCTCCACGGACAGGGAGGCGCCCTGAAAGTGGACCCCGATGTTCAGTCCCCGGGTGGTGGATTTTTGCCCCGCCAGCGGGGTGCTCAAGGCCAAAAGGAGGCCCGAAATAAAGAGGGTGCCGACGAGTTTTGAGTAGCGATGGGGCGTCCCCATGATGTTGTCCCGGTTTCGAGTAAACCTTCCAGCAAGAGGGGAAGGGCCGGGCGGGTTCAAATACCCGCCGGCCCAACCACTCCGGGTAGCGTCGTCTTCTACAAGATGATGGCCAGGATCACCAGCTCGTCCACTGGATCGAGGAGGTCTTCCCAGAAATCGAACACATCCTCCGTGGAATCGATTATCTGTCTCAGGACCAGAACCTCAGCCCAGGTAAGGGGTTCACCGGTGGCGCTGGTCAGGGTTGGATCATCAGGGTCACCCGTTATCGTGGCGAAGAGCTTCCCGTTCAGGTAGAAGGTCCCGTCGATCAGGGTGTCCGAGCCGGTGACGTCCACCTGGAAAGAGTCGGGGCCGTGTTCGACCAGTAAATCGATCTCGCCGCCTTCCCCCGAATCGTTCTCGACTCCGGAAACCGATCCGGTGATCAGGAAGCTTCGGGAGGGGATCCCCATCTCAAAATCGATATTCACCTTGTTTTCGCCGCCGAAAACGGATCCTGTGACTCCAAGATCGAAGTCAAGACGATCGGTTTCACCCTGTAGATACCCGTCCACGGTGATCTTTCCGCCCTGGTCCATGATGTCCAGGGTGGTTCGATAGTCCAGGACAGTATCCGCGCCCTCCACCACGACCAACCGAAGAGCGATGTCCTCGGCACTCCCGTCTCCCTCGTCGATGAGGTCGGCGTGGCCGATTTCCGAGGTGGGATCCGGCTTACCATCCGTCCCCGGGCTGTAGAGGATGAACCGGACGCCGGTTGCCGGGGCACCTTCGAGGCCCGGGTCGATGGCGTAGCGTCCCAGGTCCGCGTCATAGACGAAGGTTTTGCCCCGCCGGAGGGGGGAGATGATCGGGGTGTTGAAGGGCCCGGGTCCCAGATCGGACACGGCGGAGAAGATCCCGCCGGCCATGGCCCTGGTTTCGGACTCGTTTCCGGGTAGGGCCAGCGCTTCCCCAAGCCGAACAACTAGCTCCATTTCAGGGGCTAGGCCCTGGAAGCTTATGCCGGCACCCATGGCCCTGAACCCTTCCATGGCATCGGAGGAAAAGATGACGTCCATGGCTTCATAGTCGGCCAGGGCCGCTTCGGCATCGAAAGAGGTGAGGTCCTCGGGTTCCGTCCCTGTCTCACAGGCCCCGGTCAAAGCTACGACCATGGCCAGGATCAGCGCTCGTTGTTGGTTCCGTCCAAACATGGTTCAACTCCTTTGATTGCTTCGAAAGCCCACCAGATCAACCCGGGAAGGGGTCGCTCTACAAGCCTTGAATATGCTCACTGAGATCCGTCTCCCTGAGGCGTAGAAGTTCGGCCTGCTGCCCGGGGGAGAGAATATTCTTGATTCGGATGAGAAGCTCGATATGGACCCGCTTGATTTCCATTTCCGTGTCCAGGGCTTTCCCGAACCGGTCCATGACACGGTCCAGATCCACCCGCGGTCCCTCCAAAGCCTCTTTGACCGCTTCAGTTTCGTCCAACAATCGCCACTGGAGCCCGACCAG